>CAYRTQ010000018.1:6484-23750 GCA_964426865.1 uncultured bacterium | reverse complement strand
CTCCCTGGGCGAGAACCAGCGAGATCGTTTTATTCCTGAACAGGGCCGCATCGCGGACGATTTGTGATGTATCGGGTTTTATGGAGAACCGCCTCCGGTCATATGCCCTGATTCCCTCGACAAAATAGTCGTGCGAAGGGATGCCTTTCCCCCGGAGAATGAGGTTGACCATTTCCTCGCGGTCCAGGAGGCGGGCGAAGGCCGCACGGTGTTCCGGGTCGTGGAAAACCTCGCTCTCGCAGTTAAAGAGGAGATAATGGGTGACTCCGATATCGCAGGAATCCACCACCACCGAAGGATTTGCCCGCAGGAGCTTGACGTGTTCGGGAAGAACGCCGCCGTGATGGGCGATTATGTCGATATCGCCCCGGAGAAGCGCCATGACCCGCACCAGCGGATCGGGAATGATGCGGAATTCGACCGTGTCGAAATAAGGCCTGCCCCGGAAATATCCCTCAAACGCCTGCACCAGATCGTATTTACCCGTTTCGCTCTTCACGAGCCGGTATGGGCCGCAGCCGATGGGCGCGGTCAGCTTTCCATCGGCGCCGAATGATTTCGGGCTGAAAATACCGCTGAAGTAGTGTCCCGCTTTATTGGGGAAATCGATGCACGGATGGGAAAAATGCAGGGCGATCGTATACCGGTCCAGGGTGGAAACCGAATCGAGAAAGGTATAGACGCTGTAGTAATCGAATGCGGGGTGCGTTTTATATCGCATGATATTGGCGATGGCGAGCGTGGCGTCCAGAGAGTCGCCATTCTGAAAGACGACTCCCCGGCGCAGGTGCAGCGTCCATTTCGATCCCGTGGAATCGGATTCCCAGGATTCAGCGAGTTGCGGCTGGGGCCGGTATGAGTTGTCGAGACAGGTGAAGGATTCCCAGACATTGGCGTTCCGCTGGATGAGCACGGGATTGTTCACGCCGAGGTCGAGCGACCCGCCGATACCGATGACGAGCCGTTTCCCGTTTTCGGAAGGGCGTGTGCAGGATGCGGCGAGTAGAAGGGCAAGGAAAAGAACGATGGGCGCAAACCGTTTCATGGAGCGTCTCCGATGGGGGAATCGTCGGTATGGTACAGACGGGCGATCTCATCTGTGGCAATGAGTAATTTCTTTCGGTCCAATGCCTCGCGGAGACCATCCGCCAACAGGTGCAACCCGAGGACGGTGAAGAAGATGAATAACGCCGGGAAGATGAGCAACGATGGTGAAGAAAGGAAATACGGGCGGGCATCGTTCAGAATCGCCCCCCATTCGGGAATCTGCGGGGATATTCCCAGCCCCAAAAAGCTCAAGGAAACGATGGAGAACAGTTCCCCGATGAGCGAGGATAGGAAAATAATCAGGAGCGGCGGGAGAACATGGGGCAGGATATGCCCGCGAATGATACGAAACATCCCGAACCCAAGCGCGATGTTCGAGAGAATATAATCCATGTTTTTCACAACAATGACTTCGTTCCGTATCACCCGCGAGAGGCCCGCCCATCCGGTGAGAATGAGAAACAGCGCCAGATTCCCGATTCCCCCGCCGAAAATTCCGAGAAAACAGA
This sequence comes from uncultured bacterium, assembly GCA_964426865.1. GTDB lineage: Bacteria > Latescibacterota > Latescibacteria > Latescibacterales > Latescibacteraceae > JAWLHT01. The sequence goes on along the minus strand of CAYRTQ010000018.1, from coordinate 22,194 downwards.
TTGCCAAAAGGAAACCCGGCAGCGCGATGAGACTATCGACCAATCGCATGAGAAACGTATCGAACGTTCCCCCGATGAAACCGCACAGCGATCCGACGATCATGGCGATCAGAATGTTCGCGAGGGTGATGACGACCGCGAGACCGAGCGTCGTCCTCGTTCCCGTCAAAAGCCGGGAAAGGGTGTCCCGCCCCAGGTGGTCCGTTCCGCAAGGATGAGAGAACGAGGGATGGGCGAATATTTCCGAATAATCCGTCGCCTGCGGGGGATACAACACGATGGCGGGGCCGAATATGGCGATCACCGCGAAGATGGCGAGTATGGAGAGACCGATGGCGAGGGTTCGGTTCATATCAGTGGACCCGTGATTGCGTTGCGCGAGGATCGATCAGACGGAGCGCCAGGTCGACGGACAGGTTTACAGTGATGACCGTCAGGCCCATGAAAACCACATATCCTTGAATTACCGTATAATCACGGCTCGCGATAGCTTCGAAAATATAGCTTCCGAGACCTGGAAGAGAAAACACCGACTCAATGATCACCACCCCGCCGAGCAACGAAGCGAACCGTATGCCGATAAGGGAAACGAGAGGGGGAATGGCGTTACGGAGGGCGTGATGAACGATGGCGGCGCGGTAGCCCATCCCTTTTCCCATCGCCGCGATGAAATACTCGCGGTGAACGGACTCGATCAGTGAATTTCTCAATATTCTGGCATAATACAAACCTTGTACGGCTCCCAGGGTGAGAACCGGGAGGGTGTAGCCGCTCAACCCTTTCGAGCCGTACAAGGGGGTCAATCCCAAACGGAAGGAAAAGACGTACAGGAGAAGAAGCCCAATGAGAAATGAGGGAAGGGAAAGGAAAAGTACGGTTGAAAGGCGTATCGCATGATCGATCACTCCGTTTTCGTGAAAAACACTCAGCAAGCCGAGAATCAGCCCGAAAATCACCGCGAAAACCACTGCCCCCAATGCCAGCGTAACGGTGCACGGGAGACGGTCTTTCATCTCCGTGGTGACCGCGCGTCCGCTTTTCAGGGAGTATCCCCAGTTTCCAAGGACAATATTACCCAACCACTCCAGGTATCTGACCGGCGCGGGACGGTCGAAATGGTAATACAACCGGACATGATCCATTGCTTCCGGAGAAACGGTGGTGGAAATATTCCCGAGAATCAGTTCCGCCGGATCGCCAGGCGCGAGTTCGATGGTCAAAAAGGATACGATGGTCAGGATAACGACGGCGATAAGCGATGTCAGGAGGCGAAGGAGCATGATATGCGTATCCGTTGTATTTGAACGGGACCCCGGTATCTCCGTACGTCCCGTTTGAGAAGATCATGAAATGGAACCTATCACAGATTCAAGTGGTATTCCAGCGTGAACTGGACGAACCGTCCGCATGGGGTGTAGTAGAATTCACCGTCATAGTTGGTGTCGAATATATTGTCCACGCCCAGCGATGCGGTGAACGCCTGTTGTTGAACCATAAAGTTCTTCCAGACCTTCATATCCATGACGAAGTACGGGTCCATCTTGAAATAATCGATGGATCGGCGCAGAATTTCGTCGTTGTAGAATCGCTCGGAGACGTACCGTCCGGAAAGCGTCGCCCCCAAAAGGGACGGTTTGTTGTATGTCGCTCCCAGATTGACCGAATGATCCGGCGCGTTAGCCAGTTGTTTGCCGTTCTGGATGCGTTCGTCCCAGGTTGTGGCCGGACTGTCGACGGCGTCGTCGATGCGGGAATGGTTGTAGGTGTAGTTGATGTAATAATTGACCGCGGGGGTGACTTTCTGACTGAAACCGAGTTCGACGCCCCGAATATCCACCGCGCCCGCATTGTATCGCCGGACGATCTGGATGCTTGCGCTGTCGGGGTGCTGGTCGTACCGGTAGGTTACAAAATCGGTGATCCTTCCAATATACGGGGTTACAGACGCCAGTATCCCCAGTTTCTGGTTGGTATAGTCGATTCCGAAATCGACCATTTTGGTGCGTTCCGGCTTCAGACCGGGATTCGGTTCGGACCAGCTTGTCCCGGTATGCTTGTTCTGGAAGAACCAGGAGGCCATCCCCGGATAAAAAGCGGTTCCCCCGGAAGCGCGCAACGAGAACCGATCGGACAGATTGTACCGTATCCCCGCCCGATAGGTGCTCGTGCTCTTGTCGATGGCGTCCGGGTATTTGTCGGTGGAAGCGAAATCGTAGATGTTTTTGTATTTCCAGAAATCATACCGGTAGCCGAAGAGGAGAGTGAGCCGGTCGTCAAGCATATGGTACTGGTCCTGGAGGTAGAACGAGGACTGCCGCACATCGTAATTGGTGTCCGATGAGGGGAGCTTGTTTACCGTTCCCGAGCTTACCGCATAGGTCTGCTGGTCGGTGGTGTCGCTGAAGTATCCCACCCCGGCGGTGAGGATGTTGTGGGGGATGAAGTACCAGTCTGTCTGAAAATCAAGCGGGATACGGTTCTGTTTGGAATCCGACGAGGTTTTTACCGTTGAGTCGTACACATAGCTGTGATTGTTGTCCTTTGGAGCGTAGACGAAGCGTCCGTTGATGAGGGAATCGGCGACCGTGATCAGCCCCGCAGTCCCCTTGACACCTTTGTAACTGATCTCCTGGTATCCGAACCGCATCGTTGCGAATCCGATGGAAGAAATGGGCGCGTACACTTTCCCCGTACCGACCATGCGCTTCTCGTCGTCAGTCTTGTTTTTCGCGCCGGGATAGTAATCCATGCCCATATAGTGGAAACCAGCGGTAAATCCATATCCTTTATCCGGATCGTGATATCCCACTCTCCCGTAATAATAGTTGTTTGTATACCTGTTGTCTTCCTGGGAGACGCTGCTGTAGTAGCCCGTTCCGCCGGTTTTTTCCAGGGCGAGGAGCGCCTGGTGGAGGTACTTCGCCTTGTCAAGAGGGAAAAGCTTCCAGCCATCGGATTTGTCCTGAGTGAAAGAACCGAATACGTCCCAGTTCTTCACCTTTTTCCCGATCGATACGCTGGGACGGGTTGTTCCGAACGACGCCGCGCTCATGGAAACATCGATTCCCTGATTGTCGCGTCCGGATTTAGATTTCACATTGAGCGCGCCGCCCGCCGCATTCGGGCCATAGAGAGACGATGATGGACCGAGAAGGACTTCCACGCCGCTCATGTTCAAGGGGTTCGTGACGAGATTGAGCATCGGGTGGAACAACGGCTGTTCATCCACCAGATAGAGGGTGCGGCTGGAAAAGACTCCCGCGCCCCGAAGGTGTACCCAGGCCGGAATATTCCGATTTCCAAACCCGACATTGACACCCGGAAGATGACGGATCGCTTCGCCGACATTGGGACTGCTGAAGGGTATGGATTTAATGTCATTTTCAGACACCACTCCCACAGTGACCGGTAAATCGGAGACTTTTGTGTCAACCTTGGTGGCGGATATTACCAACTCTTCCTCGGTATAGGTTTTCAGGGAGTCGGTTTGTGCAAAGCAGGTGGATGCAAATAGCAATCCACATAACGCGAATGGAGCCACAATCCCCATTATTTCCTCCGGTGCTACGAAATAAATTTTGTATGCCATGAAATGCTACGAAAATTATTATCGTGCCATGCCAAAAATAGTCTTCCTTCCGGAGCATGTCAATAATTAAAACGGTTCACATGAAGATTATCGCAAAAAAAAGCGCCGGTGTTGACCACCGGCGCCTCTTCATTTTTTTTCGTGCGTTTTTTTACTGCGAAAGGAAGCTCATCACGAACTGGTCGATGTCGCCGTCCATCACCGCCTGGATGTTGGAGGTTTCCGCGCCGGTCCGCACGTCCTTGACCATGGTATAGGGCTGGAAGACATAGGAACGAATCTGGCTGCCCCATTCGATTTTTTTCTGGTCCTTGGTGTATTCGGCCTGCTGTTTCCTCTCCTCTTCCTGCCGGAGCTGGTAGAGCTTGGACTGGAGGACTTTCATGGCGAACGCCTTGTTCTTGTGCTGGCTCCGCTCATTCTGACACTGGACAATGATGCCGGTGGGAATGTGGGTGATGCGGACCGCGGAGGAGGTTTTATTCACATGCTGTCCACCCGCTCCCGAAGAACGGTAGACATCGATCTTCAGGTCCTTTTCATCGATTTCGATTTCGGCGGCTTCCTCGATTTCCGGGAGAGTGCTCACCGAAGCGAAGGAGGTATGACGGCGCGCATTGGCATCGAAGGGGCTGATGCGCACCAGACGGTGCACCCCGTATTCCGATTTGAGATATCCATAGGCGTAATCACCCTTCACCAGAATCGTGGCGCTCTTGATTCCCGCCTCCTGTCCCGGCTGGAGATCCATCTCCTCGTACTCGAACCCCCGACGCTCGATCCAGCGGATATACATGCGCAGGAGCATGGAGGCCCAGTCCTGGCTTTCCGTTCCGCCCGCGCCCGCATTGATGGAGAGAATGGCGTTCTTGTGATCGTCCGGACCGCCGAGCATGGTCTGGAACTCCAGCGCGGAGAGACTCGCCTCGAATGCGTCGATTTCGGACTCGATCTCCCCGAGAGATCCCGAGTCCTCTTCCTCTTCCGCCATCTCCAGGAGGATGGACATGTCCTCCAGGGATTTCTCCAGATCGTGAAGGGACTTTATGGGCTTTTCACGCAGGGTGATCTGGTCGATCACCGCCTGGGCCGCCCGGCGGTCTCCCCAGAATCCGGGGGCTTCCCGCTTGGCGTACAGCCCCTTCAACTCCTCGTTCTTGCGATCGAGGTCAAAGATGCCTCCGGAGACTGTCCAGCCGTCCGTTCAATTCCTCTATTCTCAGTGTTGCTATCGACATAACGCCTCCTCAATCCATGGCTCAAATATGCTTCGGTAAACCGGACCGGGCCCCGCATCGGAACAGCCCGTCCCGCCGTCGGCAACGTGGATGACACTTTTCCCTCCGGGCATCACTTGAACGCCCGGAAGTCACTAAAAGTTGCATTTACAGAACCTTCCGCACCCGGTGAACGGCCTTCTCTCCCGTCCTTCCGGCGTCTGAGCGGGGCCGAAACCGCAGAGCCGGATCGAAGCCGCGGCGGACGGCGGGGAAAAACCGGGAGCGGTCCGAAGACGTTCCCCCCGGCCCCGAGCGCCGGGCATACACGCTTACCGCAGCCCCAGCACATCCTGCATGTCGTACAATCCCGGGGCGGCGTTCACCACGAACTTCGCGGCCCGAATCGCTCCCCTGGCCAGCGCGTCGCGGGACTGGGCGCGATGGGTGAGATCGATGCGCTCCCCCAGGGTCCCGAAGGTAACCGTATGCTCGCCCACCACATCGCCCACCCGCAGCGCGTGGATGCCGATTTCGTTGCGGGTCCGTTCGCCGGTGATCCCCTTGCGACCGTAGACCGCGTCCGCTTCCAGGCTGCGGCCCAGTGCTTCCGCCACCACTTCCGCCAGACGGATCGCGGTGCCGGAGGGGGCGTCCTTCTTGAAACGGTGGTGCGTCTCGGTGATCTCCACATCGTAGTCGTCGCCCAGAATGGAGGCGGCTTCCTCCACGAGCCGGAAGAGCACGTTCACTCCCACGCTCATGTTGGGCGCCATCACGCATGGAATGGGCGCGACCAGCCGCTTGAACTCGGGCAGACGGTCCTTCGACAGTCCGGTGGTGCCGACCACCAGGGGCACTCCGGCCTTGCCGCAGATTTCAGCCGTTCCCAGCACGGCATCCGGCCAGGTGAAATCGATCACCACATCCGCATCCCCCCGTGAGAGCGTCGCGGCGAGATCGCCGGAAAGCGGCGTTCCGAGCGTTCCCACTCCGATGATTTCCCCGGCGTCCAACCCTATCTTGTCGGGGTTTCCGGAGTCCACCGCGCCGGTAATACGAATTTCCGGGTCATCGGAAGCGAGTGTGATGATATTGCGCCCCATTCTCCCGAGTGCGCCGTTCATGACCAGTCTCATGGATCCCTCCGAGATTAGAGAAGCTGCATTTCCTTGAGGAGCTTTTCGATGAGCGCCTTGCCCTTTGCGTCCGGCTCCACCAGCGGCAAACGGACCGGGCCGGCTTCCATGCCGAGAATGTTCATGGCGGACTTGACCGGCGAGGGATTGGTTTCCACCTTCATGAGCGTCCGCATGAGCGGGAACATCCGGGCGTGCACCTCGCGGGCGGCGGTGTAGTTTTCCGCCAGTGCGAACCGCACCATGTCGGCCATCTGGCGCGGCGCGACGTTCGAAACCACGCTGATGACTCCTTTGGCTCCCACCGAAAGCATGGGCAGGGTCATGGAATCATCCCCGGAGAGCAGGGTGAAATCGTCCGGCGTACGGGTGATGATTTCGCATATCTGGTCCATGCTGCCGGAGGCTTCCTTGATGCCGACAATGTTCGGGACCGCGGAGAGTTCGACGATGGTGTCGGCGGTGGTGTTGACCGCGGTGCGTCCCGGGCAGTTGTAGATGATGATCGGAAGATCGCAGGTTTCCGCGACCGTGGTATAATGCTGTATGAGCCCCGCCTGGGAGGGACGGTTGTAATAGGGGGTGATCAGCAGCGCGGCATCGGCGCCCGACCGCTTGGCGTGTTCGGTGAGACTGATGGCCTCCACGGTGTTGTTGGACCCCGTCCCGGCGATGACCGGAACCCGTGAGCGCGCCTGATCGATGACGATCTCGATGACCCGGTGGTGCTCTTCGTGGCTGAGGGTGGGGGATTCCCCGGTAGTGCCGCAGGGCACGAGTCCGGCTGTCCCGCTTTCGATCTGGAACTCCACCATCTTGCGGAGCACGGTCTCATCGATACGGCCGTCCCGGAATGGAGTGACCATGGCGGTAAAGGAACCCTGAAGTTTCAACATGTTTCCTCCGATAGAATGAATATAGGGGGGTTTATCTGAAATATCTCCCGGGGCGTTGCATATAAAAAATCCGGGTTTCCCCGGCGGCGCTCAGGTATGGTGATCGTGAGGTCATCAGGTTCGAGCGGAATTCCCGCGCCTGCTTTCCCCGATGGGATGAATCTCGCGCCCGGCGCGTAAGGGGCGGGAGAAAAGCCTGATGAATCGTTTGAACAACCCGGTCCGGACCATTCCCGGCCCACGAAAACGAAACATCGGGAAATATAGTATATTTTCATTCCGCGGTCAATCACAAAAAAACCGGAGACGATCGCCTTCCCCGGCTGCTGTCTCCGCTCTCGGTTTCCCCGCTTTGACCGGCGTCGGAGCGAGGGAGAAGAGGCGGAAAGTCACGACAATTTGATGAAACGCCAGACAAAAAGCCGTTTGCCGGAGCATGGAAAGCTCTTTCCGCGATGAACGGGAGCGCGGCCCGCCCGGGGAAGGCGGACCCGGCAGCGGGAATATCCGTCCGCCACCGGGTTGTGTCCGCCCGGGAATTTCCCGCGGAGCCTGGATATTCCCCCGGTGAAACCCGTTACGGAATACCGCTATCACGGAAGACCGCAACCGGAGTTTGGCATGTCCTCTCTCTCCCCCGCCCGGAGACCAGAAGCGGAAGTGGATAAACATTCGAGCCTGCAATGAATTAAAACCGATCCCGGACGGGCGGGGTTCCGGTCCCGCGTTGAGGGAGCGGGAAGCCGGGGATGGGACGGGGGACTGGAAAATTGCGGGGGATGGCCCTGTTGAAACGGAATAGCCGCCATGCGGAGGAAACCTGGCATGCAAATTGCTCGAATGAGATGGGGGCGCTCGCTCCACTTTCAGGAAATTCATTGACATTATCCGGCTGTCCTGCCATATTCCGTTTGATTCCGGACCATGTGCTTCCGTCGGAAGCCCGTGGGCAGGACATTTTCCTTCATAACCAGGACGGGGACATTATCAAATGGAAAAAGCGGAGATTTCCAGACTCATCAACAGTTTCCAAGCCATAAAGGGGTATTTCGACACAACCAAGAAATATATGCCCCAGATTGCGAAGCTGGTTTTTTTCATCGAGGAAATCATACCCCTTCTCCAGTCGATTCACAAGAATCTCCATCAATCGACCGAGTTGATTCCCTCCGCCTCGGAGAAACTGGATAAGGTTACCAGCGCCACCGAACTGGCCACCACTGAGGTCATGGACATCGTGGACAATGTCATTTCCCGGCTGAACACGATTACCGCAAGTGTCGATGCGCTGGAGGAAAGTGTCGCCCAGTCGCCCGCGGCGGATGCGGCGAAGGAGAGGATCGAGGAAATCCGCACCGAAGTCAACGGCAGCCAGGACGATCTCTTCTCCATCATGAACGCTCTTCAGTTCCAGGACATCACCACGCAGCAGATCAATGGCATCGCCTCGGTCATCGATTCCGTTCAACTGAAGCTTTCTGAACTCCTGCAGGGGTTTGACGACGAGGGGAAAATCGTCTCGCGGGAGCGGCCCGAGACGTTCGATCCGAACGCGGAGTACGATTTCGACCGTTCCGCCGAATCCCAGCGTATCATCGACGAATTCATCAAGCTCCGGAACAAGGGGGTCGAGTTGAATACCGATGATATCAGCGTCCTCCGCGCCATGCTCGACCGTAAGGATACGGATGAGCCCGGGGGAGGGGATTTGAGCGATGTCCTGATGCTGGATGAGAACGGGCAACCGATGATCGAGACGCTGATGAACCGTCTGAAAGCGGCGGGGAATCAGGACAAATAGCCGAAATCACCGGATGGGGTTTACCGATGGCCGATATCGATGCGCGAATATCCATACATGTGGCAAACGACAATCTACGGGCGACCGCGGATTATTATCCTTCCGAGGGGGAAGGAAAACTTCTGACCCGGGAAGATGTTTTTGCCAGGCTTGCGGAACTGGGCATCGTCCGGGGAATAAAGGAAGATGGGATCGCGTATCTCTGTGAAAGCACCCGCCCGCTGAAAGCCGTGGCGCTCGCGGAGGCGGCGCCGCCCACCGCCGGTGAAAATGCCCGGATCGAGCAGTATGTCTCGATCAGCAAACGGAAGAAGGTGGCGGAGCGGGAGGATGGGAGCGTGGATTTCCGGGATCTCGGGGAGATCGCCTCGGTCTGCGCGGGACAGAAACTCTATCGCCGCATTCCCCCCACCGTGGGCAACCCGGGTGTCGACATCATGGACAACGAGTTGCCGGGCCTCTTGGGCAAGGACATCACCCTCATTCCGGGACGGGGCGCCATGATCGATCCGAATGATCCGGATCTGGTGGTTGCGGCGGTCGAGGGCGAGCTGATTTTCAAGGACGGGGTGCTCAATGTCTCCGAAATTCACACGGTAAAGGGAGATATCGACTTTTCCACCGGGAATCTCCAGTTCAAGGGATCGGTGAAAATCGGGGGGACCCTCCGCTCCGGATTCACCGTCGAGGCTGGCGGGAGCGTTCAGATCAACGGAAACGTGGAGGACGCCTCGGTTATCAGCGGCGCGGATGTCACCATACTGGGCGGATTCGCGGGATCCGGACAGGGGAAGATAACCGCCAAACGGGATGTATTCCTCAAGTTTGTGGAAAATCAGCGGGTGGATGCGGGACGGGATATCATCATGACCGGGATTTCCTATCACGCCATGCTCCGGGCGGGACGTTCGGTCCTGGTGAAAGGTGGAAAGGGAGCCATTATCGGCGGGCAGACCGAAGCGAAATATTCCGTTGAGTCGGCCCGGTTCGGTTCGGCGGCGTGTGTTCCCACAGTGCTCAAGACCGGACTGGACCCCATGCTGGCCGAGCGTCTGAAAATTCTCGACGATGAGATCGCGCAGGCGAAAGCGGCGCACGAGAAGCTGGAACAGAGCATCATTTTCATCTACAAAATCAAGATCGACCACAACGGCAAACTCCCGCCCGACAAGCAGGCGCTCCTCGAGAAGCTGGAAGCCACCCGCAAATCCTTGCCGGGCAGGCTGGACAGCCTGAAATCGCAGAGGGAGCAGATGCTCCGTGACCAGGAGAACATCAACAACGCGTTCATCGCCGCGGATATCGGGGTATTCCCCAAAGTCAGGGTTTATATCGGGAACCAGTGGATTGCGATTGAAGATAACTTGGGACCTTCGACATTTCGCTTGTTCGAGGGAGCTATTATCCGACTTTCCAAATAAACCGTACAGGAGAACGTACCGTGTCGAAACTCAGAATTCTCATCGTCGATGATTCCCCCACGATGCGCCGCATTCTGGTGAATACGGTTATCAAGGCTGGATATTCCGATGTGAAGGAAGCTGAAGATGGAAAGGATGGCCTGGCGAAACTGATGGCGGGAGAATACGACCTCCTCATGACCGACTGGAACATGCCGAACATGAACGGACTGGAACTCGTCCAGACAGTACGGGCGGACGAGAAGCTCAAGAGTATTCCCATCCTCATGGTGACCACCCGTAACATGAAGGAAGATATTGTCAACGCCATCAAGTCCGGAGTGAACGGGTACATCGTGAAACCGTTCGACGCCAAGACCCTGAACGCGAAAATCTCGGAAATCATGGGATGAATCCCGGGGAATGGACATCCGGCTCATCCGCCGGATGTCCTCGGGAGCGAACGGCTGCCGTGGTTGGCGGGAATTTATGCGATTGCGCCTTTCATGGATTCGGGACGATATGCACCACGGGTGCGCGGGGTAAGGAAGAGCTTGCAAATGCGCAATGCTCTTTTTTTATTTATGTATGGCTCCCGATGGGGCGGCGGGAGCACGTGACAAAAAAATCCCGCGCCGTATGGCGGCCTCCGGGCGTGAAAGCAAAAGATGCATGTTCGATTGAACGGCTATAGTGCATCCGGCCGGTTAAAGAGACCGGGATGGTGCGATGCCGAGCTGGAATCGACGCGCGGGGAAGGCGCTCTCTTCCGGTGAAATGCCGGTCTCCGTTCCCGGAATGGCGGCTTCGATTCCGCTCAGCCGCCGTTCGGGCGCGGAAGCCGGGGCTTTCCTTGCATTTCCGCATCAGGGGACGTGCGCCCGGTATCGATCAGGTGAAAGACCAATAGTCATTCAGGAGAATGCAATTGAAAGGACAATCCAAATACAGGCTTACCATAGAAGCGGACCAAATCGTCACCCCCTTCGCGGAGGGGGGAATCTTTCGCTCCATCGGGAACAAGCCCGCCAAACTCCATGTCGGGTTCAACGGGGAAATCTCCGGGTGGGACCGTGATTCGGCCATCAACGCCGAGCGTCAGATCGGCTCGCGCGACTGCATCATCGGGCCGGGATTCATCGACCTCCATTTCCACGGGTATGGCGACCAGAGCAATGTCCGGTACTCCGAGATCGGCAGTTTCACCAATCCGGTCCGCATTCTGGAGAAGATCACTTCGTACGGCACGGTGGCCTGTCTGGCGACGCTTGTCGTTCCGGTCAAGTCGCGGCGTTTCTTCGGTATCGACCTGGATGCGCGGTTCCGCATGCTCCGCACCCAACTGGCCGGGCTGGTCATGCGGGAGGCGACTCCGGACGCTCCGCGCGCCCGTCTTCTCGGAATGCACCTCGAAGGTCCCAAGATCAATCCCGAGGTGAGCGGGGCCATTTCTCCCAATTGCGTCTGGGACGCCACAGCCCGCGACATCCCCATGATCATCGGGGAAGATGAGGCGAGGGAAAACCACGGCGTCCGCGTGGTGACCGTCGCGCCGGAAATGGACTTCAGCGGCGATTTCCGTTTCATCCGTTCCCTGCTGGACCGGGGAATCGTGGTTGCATTGGGACATTCCTCCGCCTCGCTCGAACAGTCAATCGCGGCCATCAAGGCGGGCGCGCGTCACCTGACGCACCTTTTCAACGCCATGGGGCCGTTCTCCCATCGCAGTCCGGGCATCATGGGGGTCGGGCTCATCGATCCCCGGCTGTACGACGCCCAGGAAATGGGGCTCAGCCTGGAGATGGTCTGCGACTTCATTCATGTTTCACCGTCCGTTCTGAGTCTGGCCCTGAGCCATCACCACCTGGTGGCGGGGGTGAGCGACGCGGTGGCCAATCCGGATATGGATGAGGGAACATACGAGTTCATCGGGCAGCGGGTAACCATTTCCGACAGTGCGGTGCGGATTCTCGGCGATGGCCGTCTGGCGGGCAGCGCGGTGACCATGCTTCAGAACTTCCGCAATCTCCTTCTCCTGGGCGGGGATGAGCCGGATATCATCCGGGCGTTCGAGATCACCTCTTCCGCGCCCGCCCAGATCCTCGGTCTCACCGATACCGGGCGGGTGGAGCGGGGACGCCGGGCCGACCTCGTGGTGCTCGACCGTAACTGGAATCTGCTCTACACCATCGTGAACGGCCAGATCGCCTACGAATCGCCGTCCCTGGAAACCCGCGACCGTCACTATCCCCTTCAAATCCCCTCGCGCGTGTCCGTCCCAAAACCCACCGGACAGGAGGCGGTTATCGGTCTGCGGCTCAGTTCGCACTCGCTCTGGTGCGGGTATGTCGCGGAAGGGGAGAATGTCACTCTGACCATGCGGGGCCAGAACGGGAATCCCCGGTACAAGCAGGGCTTCACCGGGCGCGAGGCCATCCTTGATTCCGCCGCGGAGGCCATTGTCTCCGCCTGGAGGAAAGCGCAGGAAAAAGGGATGGCGGTCACCGGTCTCGGCATCGCCGCCTCGGGGCTGGTCCACGGTTCACGGGCGGTCATGGGAATGAATCTTCCCGCTTGGAACGATTTCGACATCGCGGGGGAACTGCTGAAACGGGCCAATGAGCTGGATCCGGCTTTTCCCGCCGATCTCCCGGCGAGCGTGGAGAACAGCGCCAACGCCATGGCCATGGCCATCGCCCGGACCCGTCGTCTGCGGGAATCCATCGACCTGCGGAAGGGCGAAAACTTTGTGTTCGTGAAAATCGGCTGGGGATTGGGTACCGGGGTCATTGTCAACGAGCATCCCATCTCCTCCATCGAGGACATTCCCCCCGATTTCTACATTCACCTTCGCCAGGCCATCCGCAATGTCCACGAGGGGCTTCCCACCCTGCTGCACCAGACCGTGCTCATCAACCGTCTGGTGGCGAAAGGGGAACTGGCGCTCATGCGGACCTGCGACGACCAATTCCCCGAATACCACCTGGAATCCCTGGTTTCCATGACCGGCATGATTCATTATGCCCGGGCCGAGGAAAAACGGGCGGGGAAAATCTTCTTCCGCAAGGAGAAGATACGGCGTATCATGGAGGCGCTCCAGCAGGATCCATATGCCTACGAGAATACCCGTTTCGAACTGGAACTCACCATCAAGGATGTCGTGGACGCCCTGAACGGAGCGGGAGAGGAGGCGGAGCACGCCGCGGCGGTGTTCGAACGTATGGGTATGGCGCTCGGCTCGGGTATTTTCTCCCTCACCAACACCATCCAGGCGCCCATTCGACGGGTGGTGATCCTTCCCCAGATGGGGAGCGAGTTCAACGCGGGCATCGACATCATGCGTCAGGCTCTCGTCGCCTCGCTCAACCGCGGCGCGCGCGATCACCACGGCTGGAAGGTCAATTTCATCGACGCCGAGGATGAACTGTTCGTGCTCGGCGGGGCGACATTGAGTTATATGTGAGAAAAGAGGGAAGGGAAGTATTGACAGGGAGGAAGCCCGTGCGGGGCGCGCGGCGTGCGCTCCGCACGGGTGAGAAAGGGAAGGGGGCGGCCATCCGTGGTCACCCCCTCTCCGCGTGTTCTTCGCTGCTCCGGATGTTTGGCCGAAGGACCCGGCGCACCGATGGACGGGCGTATTCTCCGCAAAGGCTTTATCTTCCTTTGGAATCCGCCGAGTCGAAAATCCGTATCCGTCCCCGCACATCCAGCGAATCCGGTGGATTCTCCGCGAATTCCAGATACCTGCGGTATGTTTTCGCCGCCTTGCGGTAATCCCCGATGTTCATCTCCACTCCCGCCATGTTGTAGTATGCCGCGGAACACGTTGAATCCGCCCGTAACGCATCACGGAAATGGGCGAGCGCCTTCTCGTAGGTCCCTCTCGAAAGCACGATGATTCCCAGTTCGATGAAAGCCTCCGCCTGATCCGGATTGGCCTGAATGGCGGCCTGAAGTTCCCGTTCCGCTCCGGCGAGGTCCCCTTCCCGTTTCAGCAGCATGGCCATGCGGAAATGGCCGGCATCGAGATTCCCGTCCCGGAGAATGGCCTTGCGGTACCATTTCTTCGCGGCGGAGAGTTTGCCCTCCGTTTCGAGCACGAATCCCATGCCCACCATGCCCGGAGCGTATCCCTCGTCCAGGCTCAGCGTCCTGCGCGCGGATTCCGCGGCTTTTACCGTGCGGTCGGTCCGGAGATAGAGGAGGGTGAGCGCGTTCTGGGCTTCCGGGTACTTCTTCCTGAGCTGGAGCGCCTGGAGGAACATCTCCTCCGCCTCGCGGAAGCGGTCCATCTTACGGAGCATGCGGCCCATGTGGTAGTAGGCCTCGGGATAATCGACGGCGATGGCTCCGGCGTTGCGATATTCCGCGAGCGCGCCCTCGTAATCGTGGGCTTTCTCCAGCGTGGCCCCCAGTTTCAGGTGGGAAAGGACGTCGTCCGGACGCGCCCGGATCGCTTTCCCGTATTCCTCGGCGGCGAGATCGGGCTTGTTGAGCGCTTCGTACACCGATCCGAGCAGCATGTGGATTTCCTGGTCGTCGATTCCCAGTTCGTACGCCTTGAGAAGCTGCACGCGCGATTCCTCGTACAACTTGCTCTTGGCGTAGACGCTCCCCAGCCCGAAATAGGAGAGGGCGTAATTCGGATCGCGGTCCAGGGACTTGCGGTATGCATCGAGCGCCTTTTTGTATTCCCCGCGCTTCTCGTATTTCACTCCGCGCTTGTAATGGGATATCTCGGACGCGCAACCGGCGAAAAGAAGCATCGCGGCCAGCAGCACGGTGACATGTCTCATCAGGTCACTCCCGGTTATGAAGCAGGGAAATCTTTTCGATCCAGCGTTCGACCTTCCGGCGGTACTCGCTTTCCGGGTAGGTTTCGATGAACCGGTGGAGCACATCGAGCGCTTCCTTGAGCCGTCCCGTCTGGAAATAGCTGATGCCCAGCATGATGGAGGCGTCGTCGTCCTTGTGGGAGAACCGGGCGTCGTCGAGAACCGCCTGAAACCCCGCGAGCGCGGCGGAATAGTCCCCGGCGCTGTAATCGCTCTGGGCGATCCAGTACCGGCAGTTCTCCACCAGCCGTGAATCGGGATAGCGGTCCATCACCGCCTTGAATTCCGCTTTCGCCCGCGCCAGACGGTGCCCGAGGCAATCCTCCAGCGCCTGACGATAGGAGGCGAAAAGCGTCTCCGAATTCTGACGGGTAATGGGCTCCGCGTTCTTGATGACAATCCGCGCGCCCTCGACATCCCCGGTCCGGAGCAGGGGAACGATGCGTTCGATTTCGTTTCTGAGCGCCTGGAATTCCTCGCGGTGCAGCAGGAGATCGCGACCCAGGCTGTCCACCGTGGCCTTGAGCATGACAATTTCCCCGCGCAGGTCATCGATTTCGGCGCGGTATGCCGCGGACTCCCCGGGACTTGGAGCGGCAGGCCCGGCGGGACCGGACGGCGCGTCATCCTTCGGTTCGTTGGGGAAAATCACGGTATCCGTTTTGAGCACCTGCATTCCCGGCTGCATCTGGGTCACCCGGGCCATGCTCGACGAGGCGTTCACCGTGCTCACCGTTCCCTTTCCCACATCCACCTGATTGGCGCCGACCACCTTGTTCGTCTTGGGATCGTAGATGTTCTCGGTGCGCTGTATGAGAAATTCATCGCCTTCG
>CAYRTQ010000018.1:0-6474 GCA_964426865.1 uncultured bacterium | reverse complement strand
TTAAGAATGTTAACGACAAATCTTCCATAAACAGGTCGATGGTCACTTCCTTTTTATCGGCGGAGATTTCCTGAATTTTTCCGGTCTTGTAGGCCATTTTCTTCTTCGATCCGGTGACGAGCACGCGGTCGTTACGGTCCAGCTTTCCCGGGCCGGATAGTTCCGTGATGCTGACCGAGGCTTTTCCCAGCCCGATTTCCTCCACGACTCCCCGTCCCATGAGGTTCTTCGCGCTCCCGCGCTCCGAGCCGCTCACCGGGTCCACGATGGTTTTGAACCGCCAGAACTCGACCTCGTCACCCACCGCGATTTCCTGACGGTCGAACTGCACGGTTACGGTGCGGACGGAAAGGTCCAGAATTTTCCCGTAGGAGGGTGCGTCCTGGGCATGGATCGGCCCCCGGCAGAAAAGAACGGCCATGAGGAAAAAGATGCCCGGAAAAAATGTTCTCACCTTCGGCGCGCTCCCCGTGAAAAGCAGACAACAGGTCATGATCCGGCATAGAGAAACGCAATATGCGTGCCAAAGGGGGATGAGAGGGGAAAGAGAGGTTTTTTCGAAGCGGGGCGGGGGAGGGGAAGGAAATACGAATGATTGCCGTACCACGCAGACCCGGGTGCAACTGAGGGAAAGCCGCAGGTTCAGGCCGGTATGGCATTCCCATGCCCTGTTCCGGCGAGGGGGAAACAGATGCGGATTCTCGGCGTCATTTCAACTCATCCACAACTTTTTCTGTCACCGCGCCGTAATTCACCAGCGTTTTCTCCGGTTTCACCATTCCGGTATCTTTGGCGAACCAGAGCGTGTATGTCACGTGGGATGTTTCGCCGTAGGTGGTCCGCACTTCGTATTTCAGGCACTCCGGATACGTTCCCGCGGGAACGGTTACCGTTTCCAGCCCGAGGAATGTCCCGGTTACCGGGTATCCGCCGGATACCCGGCTCACTTCCCAATTCGTTCCCGGCGCCGTGCCGAAGCGGAACAGTTCCACATCTTTGTTCGCGTACATCGCCCGGACGGAGTTACCGTCGATGCGGAAATACTCGAATCCGGCGGGACCGGCGGGGCGGAACTGGAAATAGCTGTATCCATTATTCATCGAAGGCCCGGTGATGCTGACGGTGAAATCGGCGGCGGTTCCGGAGTTGACCGTGCGCGCATAGGTCCGGGATACACCGGGGCGGAGAGGAAAATAGCCGTCCGGGGTGGAGAGGCTGAAATCTGCGCCGATGAAATCTGGGATGGTCAGAGTGACTCGCCGGATACCCTCTTGACGGGAAAGATTCAAGGAGGATTTCTCCGGAGAGAATGCAAACCCATCTTTCTCCGGAAAGATGGAGGTAATTCTTCCTTGGGAATCGCTGGTTAAAGAGTAATTGTCCTCGTACACATACTTGCCTTCCATATCGGTCCGCTGGGTAAAATCGTTGCCGGAAGTATCGATGATATGCATCCGCACATCCGGAACCCCCTCGCCGGTCCGTGAGATCACCCTTCCCGTAATCTTATACCATGTTGGTCCGATGTAGGCGGCAATGAAATCCGGCAGGATGACATCGGCGCCTTTGATGGTGACGCGCAGGGAATCGGGATTCAGGTGATAAAACTCACTGTAGTATGTCAATGAATAATCGCCGTCCGATAGTCCGGAAAAGCGGAATGTTCCGAGCGAATCAGTACGTGTACGCAGCGTTTCCCCGAATCCGTACAACCGCATGTCAACTATTGCACCCTTTCCCGATGCATCGACCACTCTCCCCTGAACGGGATGGAGCGCCGCGCCGGTATTACGGGCGGTGAAATTGCAGAGGGCCAGGGTTTCCGGCGAGGGGAAAGACGCCTGCGGAGGAGTGAAGGCATATTGGTAATGTGCTTTGGAAGGTGTGACGGTATACTGGCCCGATTCTCTCGTCGCATTGATCGAAAAATGTCCTCGATCATCCGATACCGCTTTCATCTCGTTCCCTGAATCGTTGTTTTTCAGGGTAATCACAACTCCCGCGACGGGTTCTCCCGCATCATTGAGAACGGCGCCAAATACAATAAAACAATTGATTCGCTGGAGGGCATGGTAGGTTCCGGCAGGTATTCCCCAGAATTGCGCCGATCTGCAATCCGGAACGGAAACACACAGGCTGTCGGGAACAAAAACATAATTTTCCAATACCGGTTTGAGCTGATACTTCCCGCGGGGGATATCCGGGATTTGGATTCCGGTAATGAGTCCGGCGGTTTTGTTCGTCGTGTATTCCTGATCGATTCCGCTCCCTTGTATGTGAAGATGAATCACTTGAGACTCGTCAATAATGCTGCCCAACCAGTTTAAGGATATGTCAATACCGTAGTGCGATACATCGCTTGTCGGGTTTTTGTCCGCATCGCAGGAAAACAACAGCAACAATGCTGTTACGATAAGAAAACTCTTTTTGTATGACATTGCCTTCATCATGTTTGAGCGGATAACAGTGGACGGTTTCGATATCGATATGCGGTATCCCGGCGTACTCCTTATTGGATGGGGGCTCTATCGTGCATTCCAGTATGGAGCGTTCTTGTGGGGTGACCGTTCGGTAAATGAGACAGGGGATCTCTTTGCATGTGATCCTCGTTTTGATCGATTATCACAGGTATCATCACTCGTAACCATAGTAATATAAAAGTATGATGTCAAGAATATTTTACTGAATAATTGTCAGATATGAACAAACATTAACAAGAGTATGAGTTTACGTTTACAGCATCCATTATCCATTCTTGAATTCTCCCGGTATTGAGGCTCTTTCCCGCGGGCCGATCCATTTCCCTCCCCGTAAAAATCTGTTGACTTCACCCGCTCCGGTCATGCATATAATAGGCGTAATTTTCCCCCTTTGGCTGATTCCGGTACAATTCATATCGATGAGGATGGAATGTTCTGCGACCGTTGCGGCGTGGAAAACAGGGACGAGGCGGAATTCTGCTCCGGCTGCGGCGCCCGCATCACGAGAATTCCCCGGAGCACGACCGTTTCCCCGGATGCGGGGACGGTGAGCGCGGCGGCGGGGGATTCGTCCTCCCCGGCTCACGCTTCCTATCTGGCCCGGTTCCGGGAAGCGGTTTCCGGGCGGTATGACATCATCCGCCAGCTCGGACGCGGGGGCATGGCCATCGTGTTCCTGGCCCGGGACAAGCGGCTGGAGCGGGAAGTGGCCCTGAAGCTCCTCCCGCAGGAATTCACCCACGATGAAAATTTCGCCCTGCGGTTCCTCCGTGAGGCGAAGATTTCCGCCAGCCTGGCCCATCCGAACATCGTCCCGATTTTCGACGTGGACCATACCGGGGGGTTCTACTATTATACCATGGCCTTCGTGGATGGCGTGTCGCTGGCGCAGATCATCCGTCAGAGCGGGGCCATCAATCCCAAAGTCATTGCCCGTCTCGGCATTCAGGTCTGTTTCGCCTTGCAGCACGCCCACGACAAGGGCATCGTGCACCGCGATATCAAACCGGAAAATATCCTCATCAACAAGAAACGCCAGCCGGTCGTGGTGGATTTCGGCATCGCCAAAGCCATGCGGGACAGCACGCTCTCCCAGACCGGTATGTTTATCGGCACCCCGCTTTACATGAGTCCGGAGCAGATACGGGGAAGGGACCTGGACGGTCGTTCCGATATCTACAGCCTGGGCTGCCTGCTCTATGAAATGGCGGTCGGGACGCCCCCGTTCCGCGATCTGGAACACACCGCGCTGCTCTACAATCAGGTGCATGTCACGCCGCCCGCGCCGGACACCGTTCAGCCATCGGTCCCCAAGGCCCTCTCCGATATCATCATGCTCGCCCTGTCCAAAGAGCCGGAACACCGTCCGCAGAGCGCCGCCGGGCTGGCAAAACTGCTCCATGAGGCCTTCACCGGAGAGAAAGCCGCCGTGTCCCCGAAGCCGGAGGATGCCGCGAAACCCTCGAAACCGGCCCGGGAAGCCGAAAATCCCCCGTCCGCTGCCCCCCGTCAGGCCCCGCCTCCGGAAATAGGGGAAACGGCGGTGATGTCGGAATCGTCCGCTCCGGAGTCTCCCCGTAATCCGGACGAACCGTCCGCGCCGCACGGGGAGGGTGGGGACAAGACCGTGATCCTGAAACCCCGGCGCGAGGAGAATCACGCGTCCGTGCCGGAAGTTTCCCGTGACCGGGCGGGGGAGGAATCCTCGGGAAAAAAGGGGAGGAAATGGCTGGCTCTCGGTGCGGCGGCGCTGCTTGCTCTCGGGCTGACCGGGTATGGGCTGTTCCGGATGCTGGGCGCGCCGGGACAGGTTCCCGGTTCCGGGGAGGAAACCATGACCGTGACGCCCTCGGCGGAAACCGCTCCCGAGTCTTCTTCGCCGGAGGAAACGCCTTCTCCCCCGACCGTAGAGACGCCGCAAAGGGTTGGCTCCGCTCCATCCGGCGCGGGGAATCCGTCGAATCCCGGAAGCGGGACTGTACCGGCCGCTCCGTCCGGGAGCCGCACCGACGCGGGGAGTCCGTCCGCGACGCCCACGTCTCCCGCCCCGGGAAACCGGGCGGAGTCCCTGCCCGCCGCGTCTCCCCGTGACAGCCGGATCGAGGCGTCTGCACCACGGGTCGCGTCCACGCCGGAGGAGCGCGCCCAATCTCCGCTCCGGACGCCGCAGACCGCGTCTCCCGGAACTCCCGCGCCCGTTCAGAAACCCGGGAAACTCACCGCCAGCATCGCCTGGATGAAAATCACGGGCGGCACGTTCACCATGGGCGATACGGTGGGAGACCTGATGGAAACCTGCCGTCCGGTCCATACGGTAACCATATCCACCTTCGAACTCTCCCGGGATGAGGTGACTGTCCGTCAATACGCCGTTTTTCTCCAGGCCACCGGGTACTCTCCCCCGCCGGAGTGGGAGGCCCAGATGGAGAATCCAGAACACCCCGTGGTGTATGTTTCCTGGCATGACGCGGTCACGTTCGCCATCTGGGCGGGAGCGCGCCTCCCGACCGAGGCGGAATGGGAGTACGCGGCGCGCGGTGGTGCGGAAGGGAAGAAATATCCTTGGGGCGACGAATCGGCGGGCGGGCGGGCGAACTGCCGCCATCCCTTCGAGGGCGGCGCGGGCTGGAAGAAATTTCTGGGAAGTCCGGGCATGTTTTCCGCCAACGGGTTCGGGCTGAACGACATGGCCGGGAATGTCTGGGAATGGTGCGCGGACCGTGATGGCGCTTATTCCGCGTCGGAAACGATCAATCCGAAAGGGAGTGTCAGCGGGAGCAAACGAATCGTGCGCGGCGGAGCGTGGAACTCCGGAGAAACCGCCGTGCGGGTCGCCATGCGGGGGGGCAACGATCCCGCCACCCGTGCGCCGCACATCGGATTCCGCATCGCGCGGGGCGGCAGGGGGGGATGAGGAAAGAAGGGTATTGAGGGGCAAAGGAGCAGAGGGGCAAAGGGGAAATACCGGAACGGGATTCGGGGAGTTATCGATTTGGCTTTGGTACTCTGACACTCAGTGCCCGTGTCACTCACCTCACCCCGCGAACATCGCCGCGATCACCGTGATATTGTCCTGGCCTCCCGCGTCGTTCGCGGCGCTGATGAGTTTGGCGCAGATTTCCTCCGGGGTGCGGGAGGATTTCACCACGGCGAGAATGATGTCCTCGTGCACCATCTCCCACAGGCCATCGGAACAGAGAATGAGCACATCGCCGCTCTGAAGGTCGTACCACTGGAAATCCGGTTCCAGCGTGCCGAGGCAGCCGATGCAGCGGGTGATGCGGTTACGGAGAGGGTGGGAGCGGATATCCTCTTCGGTGATGACCCCCGCGCGGACCAGTCCCATCACCACGCTGTGGTCCTCGGTGAGCCGGCGTATGCCGCCGGAAAAGGGGTTCTCCGCGGAGGGATCGAACTTCTTCAGCATGATCGTGGCGGCGCCGGAATCGACCGGTGATGGCGCGGAGCGGGCGGATGTATCGCCTCCACCGGAGATGATGTATGCGCGCGAGTCGCCCACATGAAAGAGAAGAAGCCGGTTCCCGGCCTGGAACGCGCCCACCACGGTGGCGCCCATGCCGGACATTTCGCGGTTCTGTATCGCTGCGGAGCGAATCTGGGAGTCGGCTTTCCGAATGGCGCGGCGCGCCAGGCTCGCCATGTCCTCTTCCGAATCCGGACGGGGACCGTCGAGTGCGGCGGAGATTATGTTGACCGCCATGGTGCTCGCCACCTCTCCCGCCGCCGCTCCCCCCATGCCATCGGCCACGATGAGCAGAGGCCCCCGGATGGTGAACGTGTCCTCGTTGTTGGACCGCACCCGGCCCGTATCGGTAAGTCCTGCCGGTTTCATCTGCATGCGCGTGTTCTCCGCGGGCGGGGAAGTGTTCCCCGGGGGCGACCCGAAGCCCGGTTCGGTTATTCGGTGAAAAAGAGCAGGTAGACCATCAGCGCCAGGCATACGGCGATGATGGCGAGCGCCAGGGGGCTGAAC
>CAYRTQ010000017.1:0-23927 GCA_964426865.1 uncultured bacterium | reverse complement strand
TGGCTTGTGCGGTCACCGTTCTTTGCGGCTGACTTCGACTCCGTTCAGCCAATGGGCAATGCGTACTGTAAAGTGAGCACATTTTTCCTTCGCCCCAAGCTCTTTGCCGGGTCATCGGGCATGCAGAGTGGAAAAGACGGTCCCCTGGCGCTCGATACAAAGAAATGATGCCGAACGGAATAATTTCATGAAACCGGATGCCATCGCACAGGAGTACTCGAAGAAGGTACGCTCCGCCCTGGGCTCGCGAGTACGGGATATTATCCTGTTCGGCTCCCGGGCTAGGGGGGACTATAGGGAATGGTCCGATTACGATGTGCTGATTATCGTCGATAAACGCGATCGTGAAATCGTAAAAGCGATCAGAAAAATGGCTGTCCAGATTCTCGATGAACATGATCGTCTGGTTGGGAATATTATTTACGATACACGGGAATGGGAGAGGAAAAAGCGCTATTCTCTCGGGAGGAACATTCAGCGGGAAGGGATTCGGATATGATGGCCAGTCCGGATGAGGTCCGTTCCCTGCTTACCAAATCGCGTCACAAACTGGAAGCGGCGAAAGACCTTTATAAAGACAACTGGTTCGATGATGCCGTTTCCCGAGCCTATTACGCTGTATTCCATGCCATGAACGCGGTGCTGATTTCAAGGGGACTATCGTTTTCCTCCCACGCCCAGACTATCGGAGTTTTCAACCGTGAATTCGTAAAATCCGGCGTGTTTCCAAAAGAATACTCTCAAATCATTCAGGATCTGTTCGAAGACAGACAAGCCGGCGACTATGATGTCGACACCATCATCGACGAACAGGCCGCGCGGGAAAGTATCGACAAGGCGGAAATTGTCATCTCCGGCATCGAACAATACCTCGATCCCGCATAATCGGCAACACCCGGCGCGTTGATTTTCCATTTCGTCTTCTGACTTCTGTCTCCCGTCTTCTTTTCTTTACAAAGGAGTTCACTTGGAACCGACATTCAACCAGCTTCCCGAAGGAAGCAGGATAACCGTCCTGAACGAAATTTTGTCCATTCCGGACAATCCCATCATCCCGTTCATCGAGGGCGACGGCATCGGCCCGGACATCTGGAAAGCCTCCCGCATGGTCATGGACGCCGCGGTGGAAAAAACCTATGGCGGACAGAAGCGCATCGCCTGGATGGAAATCCTCGCCGGGCAGAAAGCGTACGATCTCACCGGGGAGTGGCTCCCCGAGGAGACGCTCGAAGCCATCAACCATTATATCGTGGCCATCAAGGGCCCGCTCACCACACCGGTGGGCGGCGGCATCCGCAGCCTGAACGTCACCATCCGTCAGCGTCTGGACCTCTATGCCTGCGTACGGCCGGTGCGGTATTTCGCCGGGACGCCCTCGCCGGTCCGTGAGCCGGAAAAGGTGAACGTGGTCATCTTCCGTGAGAACACCGAGGACGTGTATGCCGGTATCGAGTGGCCGCGCGGCTCCTCGGAGGCGATGAAACTCCTGGCGTTCCTGCGCGACGATTTCAAGGTCCGCATCCGTCCGGATTCGGGAATCGGGATCAAGCCCATCAGCGCCACCGGCTCCAAGCGCCTGGTGCGGAAGGCCATCCAGTACGCCATCGACCACAAGCTTCCCTCGGTCACCCTGGTGCACAAGGGCAACATCATGAAGTACACGGAAGGCGCTTTCCGGGATTGGGGATACGAACTGGCCCACGACGAGTTCCCCGACGAGACCATCACCGAGGCCGAGGTATTCCAGAACCACGGCGGAAAGGTTCCCGAGGGCAAGATTGTCATCAAGGACCGCATCGCGGATTCCATGTTCCAGCAGATCCTGCTCCGCCCCGCGGAATACAGTGTGCTCGCCACGCCCAACCTGAACGGCGATTATCTCTCCGACGCCTGCGCGGCGCAGGTCGGCGGCATCGGCATGGCTCCGGGGGCGAACATCGGCGATTACGTGGCGGTATTCGAGGCCACGCACGGCACCGCACCGAAATACGCCGGGCAGAACTGCGCCAACCCTTCTTCGCTCATCCTTTCCGGATGCATGATGTTCAACTATCTGGGCTGGACCGAGGCTTCGGACCGGGTATTCCGGGGCCTGGAACGGGCCATCGCGGACAAGAAGGTCACCTACGATCTGGAACGTCTCATGCCCGGCGCGACCAAGCTCAGTTCGAGCGACTTCGCCCAGGCCATCATCGACAGGATGTAAAACAGAAGGCGGAAAGCCGGAATCAGGGAAATCGTTTCCCCGCAAGCCCGCAGCCAGCACATGGGCGGGAGCGGGGCCGCTCTCCGGGCGCGGATTTCGCGGAAAGCGACTTTTTCTGATTCCGGCTTCCGGCTCCCGACTTCTGTCTTCTTCTTTTCAGGAGCTTTTATGTTTGTAGACGAGGCACGGATATTTGTACAGGCGGGAGCGGGGGGAAGCGGCGTGGTGTCGTTTCGCCGCGAGAAGTTTGTTCCCCACGGGGGGCCGGACGGCGGCGACGGCGGCGACGGCGGCGATGTGGTATTCGTCGTGGACACCAACGAGAACACCCTGATCAAGTTCAAGTACAGCCAGCGCTTCCGGGCGGAAAACGGAAAGCAGGGCGAGGGCGCACGCAAACACGGACGTAACGGGGAGCCGGTGATTGTCACCGTACCGCTGGGAACCGTCGCCCGCGACGAGGCCACCGGGGAGATCATCGCCGATCTCTCCTCGCCGGGCGACCGCGTGGTGATCGCCAAGGGCGGACGGGGGGGAAGGGGCAACGCCCGCTTCGTCTCCGCGACCAACCAGAGTCCCCGCCGTTTCGACTCCGGCATGCCGGGCGAGGAACGCACCATTCTGCTGGAACTGAAACTGATGGCGGATGTGGGTCTGGTGGGCTTCCCCAACGCGGGAAAATCCACCCTGCTTTCACGGGTTTCCTCGGCTCACCCCAAGATCGCGGATTACCCGTTCACCACGCTGGAACCCATTCTCGGCATCGTGCGGTACAACCAGGACCGGAGCTTCGTCATGGCGGACATTCCCGGTATCATCGAGGGCGCCCACGAGGGCAAGGGGCTGGGATTACGGTTCCTCCGTCACATCGAGCGGACCAAGGTCCTCCTCTTTCTCATCGAATGCACCCATGAGGACCCGGTGGGAGAATACCGCAAGATCCTTCGGGAACTGGAATTGTACAGCCCGCGTCTTCTGGAGAAGCCCCGTCTGGCTGCGCTGACCAAGACCGACCTCCTGCCGCCCGGAGAGCGCCCCTCCATTCCGGATTTCGGGGAGGGAGTCGGGACGTTCACCTTTTCGGCGGTATCCGGCGAGGGAATTCCCGGGCTGGTTTACCGTCTGGGAGAAGTGGTCGAACACACCCGTCGGCCGATGGAATGAAAAGCGCCTGATACCAAAAATTGAATACAAGCTCGGATATGGCATCCTTTCCTTGCGCCCTTTTCGACCTTTGCGCAAGATGGTTTTTTATATTCTGACTTCCGGCTCCCGGGTATTCTTCCATGACTGACGAACAGCGGGATACTCTCGCCCTGTATGGCGTTCCCGGAGTGGGAGCGAAGACTTTCGCCCGGCTTGTCGCACGGTTCGGGTGTGCGGGAGCGGCGCTCGAGGCTCCGGATCGGGAATTGCTGGAGGTCGAGGGCGTCGGACCCGCTCTGATCGGGAATATACGAGGTTTTGACCGTACCGCGTTCCTGCGGGAGCAGCAGCGGCTCATGGACACGTACGATTCGGTCCCGGTTACCCGTCTGGACCCGGAATATCCGCCGCAGCTCAACGCTTTTCCTTCCGCGCCGCCGGTGCTGTTCGTGCGGGGCGATGTCTCCGTGCTGAGTCTCCCGTCGCTCGCCTATGTCGGGACGCGTCACCCCACGTCCTGGGGCGTGTCCATGACCGCGAAACTGGCGGCAGGGGCGGTGCATGCCGGATTCAGCGTGGTGAGCGGCATGGCGGCGGGCATCGATACCGCGGCGCACCGCGCCGTCCTCGACGAGGGGGGAAAGACCGCGGCGGTATTCGGCTGCGGGGTGGACATCATCTACCCTTCGGAAAACCAGCGGCTCGCCGATGAGATACGGCGGTCCGGATGCCTGGTGAGCCATTTCCCCATGGGGACCAAAGGCACGCCGGGGCATTTTCCGGCGCGCAACGCCGTGGTGGTGGGACTCACCCGGGGCGCCATCGTGGTGGAGGCCCCGCGGAAAAGCGGAGCGCTCATCACCGCGAACCTCACCCTGCGGGCGAAACATCCCCTGTTCGCCGTGCCCGGAAACGCCGATTCCCCATCGAGCGAGGGAACCAACGCCCTGCTGGGGGCCGGTGCGCTGCCGATCTCACGGTTCGAGCAGGTGCTTGCCGTCCTGGGACGGCATTTACCATCTGCGGCGGGATTGTCGGACTCGACGATCCCGCCGCGTCCGGAACCGCGTCCGCTTCCCCCCGGTCTGGGAGGCGAGATTCTCAGGGCGTTGGAAAACATGCCGCTTCAGGTGGAAGCGCTCTGTGTGAAGCTCGGCCAGCCGATCCATGTCATCCTGACCGAGTTGACCCTGCTGGAAATGGACGGCCTCATCCGTCAGAAACCGGGAAAGGTCTTTGAGCGGATGCAATGATACCATACAAACTCCGGCCTGGAGAATGAACGTGAAGAAAACCGGCTTACACTACCATCACATGGGAATTCCGACCAGCGCCCCGATACCCGGGGAAGTGTATCTCCCCGAGTACAAACTGTATCATGCGGGATACGATGAAAGCGATTATGGAGTGGAATGGATGCGGTACGAGAAGGACTGCCCTCTCCCGGAGATCGTGAAGACGACGCCGCATGTGGCCTTTCTGGTGGACAATCTTGAGGAGGCGCTCAAGGGGAAAAAAGTCATTATCGCGCCAAACAGCCCATCCGGGGGAATTCTCGTGGCATTCATCGAGGAAAACGGCGCACCGGTCGAACTGATCCAGGAATTGGGCGCCGATGAAAAACTGTAACACATTCCGGACGCTCCGGCTCGAAACCCGGTTCAGGCATTATCTCTTCCTTTTTTGGACTGAAACTCGTACGCAATTGTTTTTCAAGGAACATTCATGACCCCCGACACCGAACTTCTGCTTTCCATGTATCACAAGATTCTCCTCATCCGACGCTTCGAAGAAACCGGGATGCAGAAATATCATGAGGGATTCGTCCACGGCTATTTCCACACCTATATCGGCCAGGAAGCGGTGGCGGCGGGAGCGTGCGGCGCGCTGCATCCCGAGGATTACATCACTTCCACCCACCGCGGCCACGGCCATTGCATCGCAAAAGGCGCGGACATACGGCGCATGATGGCCGAACTCTACGGCAAGGTCAGCGGGTATGCCCGGGGACGGGGCGGCTCCATGCACATCTCCGACCGGGTGACCGGAAATATCGGCGCAAACGGCATCGTGGGCGCGGGAATTCCCCTCGCTGTGGGAGTGGGGATGGGAATACGGCAGGAAGGATCGGACCGGGTGGTGGCGTGTTTTTTCGGCGACGGCGCCTCCAACAACGGAGTGTTCGCGGAATCCCTGAATCTGGCGGCCATTTACCGTCTTCCGGTCATCTTCCTGCTGGAGAACAATTGCTACGCCGCCACCACGCCCGTTCGCCGCACCGCCCTCTGCGAGGATCTCTCCGAACGGGGATGCGGGTACGGCGTCCCCGGGAAGAGCATCTTCGGCAACGATCCGGTGGAGGTGTACCATGCGGTCGGTGAAGCGGCGGAGAGAGCCCGGTCCGGCGGAGGCCCCATGCTCATCGAGGCCCGCACCTACCGTTTTTACGGCCACCATGTGCGCGACATGGGGGCCTACATGGACCGCGGGGACCTGGAATACTGGAAATCCCGCGATCCGCTGGACATCACCGCCGGACGACTGCTGGAAGCCGGAGTGAGTGAAGCAGTCCTCGAAGGTATCCGCGGGGAAGTGGACCGCGAGATCGCGGAGGCGGTGGAATTCGCGGAAAGCTCTCCCGAACCCTCGGTGGAGGAATTCCTGGGCGAGGTGGACGAGATGTATTCCGAGTGACCGTGACGGAAAACCCGTTTGTGTTCGCGGGTCTGAGAGCGTATTATTGAAAGCTTCATCCCGCATGGGATTGCCGCCAGCGGCGCCCAGTTTTTTTCACCTCCGGCGCCGCGGCCCGTTTCCCGTAAGAGGCCCGCGGCCCGCCACCATTGAAAGAGACATTACCGTGCCGAGAGTTCTGACATATCGTGAAGCGCTCAATGAGGCTCTCCGCGAGGAGATGCGCCGTGACAGCCGGGTATTCATTTTCGGGCAGGGCATCGCGGAGCGCGGCGGCTCCTATGGGGTTACCCGGAGCCTGCTGACCGAATTCGGCCCGGACCGGGTGCTGGACACGCCCATCGCGGAAGCATCCATGGCCGGAATGGCGGTCGGCGCGGCCATCCAGGGCAAGCGGCCGATAGTGGAAATCATGTCCGTGGATTTTTCCACGCTCGCCCTGGACATAATGGTCAACCAGGCGGCGAAATACCCTTTCATCACCGGCGGGCGGGTTCCGATGGTTCTCCGCACACAGGGCGGCGCGGGAAAGGGATACTCCATCCAGCACAGCCAGTCGCTGGAGGCGTTCTTCGCCCACGTTCCCGGGCTGAAAGTGGTCATGCCCGCCACTCCGTATGACGCCAAGGGACTGCTCAAGACCGCCGTCCGCGATGACACCCCCGTGGTGTTCATCGAGCACAAGCTCCTCTATGAGACCACCGGAGAGGTCCCGGAGGAGGAATACGCCATCCCCTTCGGGAAAGCCGCTCTCCGCGCGGAGGGAGGCGACTGCACCATCGTCTCCTGGTCGCGCATGGCGTTGAGGAGCATGGAAGCCGCGGAACTGCTCGCCGCGGAGGGGATTTCCTGCGATGTCCTCGACCTCCGCACCATCGTCCCCCTGGACCGCGCCGCCATCCTCGGATCGGTGCGGAAGACCGGACGTCTGGTGGTGGCCGCCGAGGCTGTGAAACGGGGTTCCGTGGCCTCGGACATCGCCGCGCTGGCGGCGGAGGAAGCGTTCTCCTCCCTGAAAGCCCCCATTCTGCGGGTCTGCGGGAAAGTCACCCCCATTCCCTACAATTCCACTCTGGAACAGGCGGTAATCCCGGACGCCGGGGAGATCGCGCGGGCGGTGCGGAAGATCGTGCGGGGATGACCGGAAGCGGATGGTTTTTCAGCATCTCATATCATACAAACGTTACTGCTCCGACGAACGTATCTCCGGGGTCCGACCAGAAGATACGGTTGAGAACGACTCGTTCGGTATACATTGGAACGTATGGGATTCATGGGCGCCGATTCCCTCACTCCCCGCCCTCTCTCCCCGGCAAGAAGACGCGCTGGCGCGGGGAGAAGGAATGCTTCCGGCAAGGCATGTGAAGAATATGCCCGCGCAAGGATGAGATTTTTCTTACAGCTTTGAGTCGGCTCCCGGCCTGTTTTTGAAAAGCCCACCTTTCCCTCTCGCCCGCGCGTCTTCCTGCGTGGGAGAGGGGCGGGGAGTGAAGGTAAACAGCGCCTGTAACACAGCAAGTTACTTGAATACCGCACCCGCCGCGCCGCGCCGACATGTTTCACGCTCGCCCCGGAACATACCTGCACACCCGAATAGTTTCCGCACTCCCGGAAGTCCGTGAAAAGGGGAGGGAACGACGGATGCATTCTCACCTGGAAACCGGAGCGCTCATCTCCGGGAAAGCCTTTCCATTTTTGTGTATGTCCGGAAATTTTCTTGACGTCTTTCGCGATATTTATTATATTTGCAATCTCTCTGTAAGAGAATATCCAGCGAAGGAGTGAAACGCACATGAAAACCTTTGTAACCAAACCCGCCGAAGTCGAGCGCAAGTGGTATGTCATCGACGCTTCGGGCAAGGTGCTGGGAAGATTGGCCACCGAGGTCGCGAGCATCCTCAGCGGCAAGAAGAAGCCGATCTTTCAGCCCAATACGGACGCCGGGGATTATGTCATCGTGGTAAACGCGGAGAAGATCCTGCTCACCGGAGCGAAGAGCGACCAGAAGGATTACTTCAAGTTCACCACCGGCATGGTCGGACACTCCCGCCTTGTCTCGTATCGCGAAATGATGGAGAAGCATCCCGAACGCATCATCGAAAAAGCGATCAAGGGCATGCTTCCGCACAATGTCCTGGGACGCCAGATGTACCGTAAACTGCGCGTATATGTGGGACCGACCCACGAACATCAGGCGCAGCAGCCCGAGGTTTACACCATCTAACCCGTATCGCGCCCGGTCGATTTCTCCGCCCCTGTCATGTGACACGCGGGGTTCGGGGAAGAGGCGCCAATATCTCTGAAGGAAAGGAGGCAAAACATGGCAGATGTATTCGTAGCTACCGGAAAACGCAAGAACGCCATTGCCCGCGTCCGAATCAAACCCGGTTCGGGCAAAATTGTGGTGAACGGGAGAGAAGCCCCGGAGTATTTCCACCGCATGACCTCCATCCTGCTCATCGAGCAGCCGATGGAACTGACCGCCACCATGGGACGGTTCGACGTTAGCGCCACCGTGAACGGCGGCGGACTTACCGGTCAGGCCGGAGCGCTCCGTCACGGCATCACCCGCGCACTGGCGCTCATGGACACGACCCTTCGTCCCGTGCTGAAACGCGCCGGACTGCTCACCCGCGACCCCCGGGTCAAGGAGCGCAAGAAGTACGGTCTCGCCGGAGCGCGCAGGGCGTACCAGTTCTCGAAGCGGTAATCGGCGGCGGGCGGCAATGGCTTCCCGCTTTCCGGTTTACCATTACGCACGTCCCGTGACATCCGGGGGTGTGCCGCCGCGGCGGTTCCCCGGGAGTACGATCGGGGCGGAGGCTTAAAACATTCTCACATACGAGGTTTATTGTGAATCAGGTCACCATCAAGGACCTCCTCGAATCCGGCGTCCATTTCGGTCACCAGACCCGGCGCTGGAACCCCAAGATGAAGAAATTCATCTTTACCGAGCGTAACGGCATCTACATCATCGATCTCCAGAAAACTCTCGCCAATCTCCAGAAAGCCGCCGACGCCGTTCGCGAAATGTCCGCGAAAGGCGAGTCCATCCTTTTCGTCGGGACGAAGCCTCAGGCCGCCACGATTGTCAGGGAAGAAGCGCAGCGGAGCGGGCAGTTCTTCATCACCAACCGCTGGCTGGGCGGAATGCTCACCAACTTCCGCACCATCCGTCAGAGTGTGAAGCGGCTCGATCATCTGGACAAAATGGCCACCGACGGCTCCTACGAGCATCTCACCAAGAAGGAAGTGCTCACCCTCGAAAAGCAGCGCGAGCATCTCACCTCCGTGCTCGAGGGCATCCGCACCATGAACCGGCTCCCCGGACTCCTGATCGTTGTTGACACCAAGAAGGAAAAGATCGCGGTCAGCGAGGCGGAACGCCTCGGCATCCCGGTTTGCGCCGTTCTGGACACCAATTGCGATCCCGACCCCATCACATACCCCATTCCCGGCAATGATGACGCCATCCGTTCCATCAAGCTCATCCTCTCCCATGTCACCGAGGGCATCATCGAGGGCATGCAGTTGCGGGTGGACCAGGAGGTCCACGCACAGAAAGAAGGCGGCGAGGGCGAATCCGATGAGACCAGAGGCCATCGCAAAGGCTCCGGAATCGATGCCGAAGACATCATCCCCGGAGAATCGGAAGAGGACCGCAAGCGCCGCAGACGGAAAGCACGCGAAGCGGCGGAAGCCGAATCCTCCGCCAAGGCCGCCCGCGCTCCCCAGCGTCCCCGTCCGCCGAAACGCAGGGAAGGCGACAACCGGCCGAAGGGTCCGGGTATCTGAAGAAGCACGGGAGTCAGAAGTCAGAAACCGTAACGGATGCGGGGAGGATCGTGTCGGGTTTGCCCGGCGATATGTCTTCTCCCGGTCATTGTTCCGGTTCCCGGCCTCTGGCTCCCGAACTTTTCGTATGTCATCCCGGCATGCAGAAGTAGGAGCCGGCGCGGATATTTCCGGTGGACGCGTCTCCGACTTCTCTGTTACCATATAGCAAGAAAGGATAATGGAATGGAAATTACCGCAAAAGATGTCATGGAGCTCCGTCAGCGCTCCGGCGCGGGCATGATGGACTGCAAGAAGGCGCTGGCCGAGTCCGGCGGCGATTTCGAGAAAGCCCTCACCCTCCTCCGTGAAAAAGGCATCGCCACCGCGCAGAAGCGCGCGGGCCGCGCCACGAACCAGGGGTACATCGCCGTATACGTTCACCCCGGCTCCAAGCTTGCCGCCATGGTGGAAGTGAACTGCGAGACCGATTTCGTCGCCCGTAACGAGAAGTTTCAGGAATTCGCCCGCAATCTCGCCATGCACATCGCGGCCACCAACCCCGTCTCCATCTCCGAGGAAGACGTCGATCCCGAAGTTGTCGCCAAGGAACGCGAAATTTATCGCTGCCAGGCGCTCAACGAGGGCAAGAAAGAGGAATTCGTGGACAAGATCGTGGATGGCCGTATGAAGAAATACTACGCCGAGAACTGCCTCCTGAACCAGATCTATGTCCGCGACGAGGCCAAGAAGCTCACCATCAAGGATATGCTGAACGACCTGATCGCTTCGATTGGCGAGAATCTCTCCATTGGACGGTTCTGCCGGTTCCAGGTGGGAGCCTGACGAATCATCGAGCCATCGGCGCCCCGAACCGCCGCCGTTTGCGGACAATTCCCCTCGCGGGGAATATGTCCTCTGAGAACCGGCGTCCTTCCCGAGGCTTGCCGATGGCTTTTTTTTGAGGATGCCCTGCATGGCGGTGTATAAGCGGATACTCCTGAAACTTTCCGGGGAGGCGCTGGGGGGAAAGAAAGGCGTCGGGCTGGAACCCGAGTCGATCGCTTCCTTCTGCGGTCAGATACGGGAAGTCCACGAAGCGGGCGTGGAGATCGCCATTGTTGTCGGCGGTGGAAACATCTTCCGGGGACTCAAGGCCTCGGCGGAAGGAATGGACCGGGTCAACGCCGATCACATGGGAATGCTCGCCACCATCATCAACGGTCTGGCGCTCCAGGACGCCCTGATTCAGCAGGGCCTTTCCACTCGGCTCATGTCCGCCATTCCCATGGAAGCCATCGCGGAGACGTTTGTGCGAGACCGGGCGGTCAAGCACCTGGAGAACGGACACGTGGTGATCTTCGCCGGTGGAACGGGGAATCCCTTCTTTTCCACCGATACCGCCGCCTCCCTTCGCGCGGTCCAGATACGGGCCGATGTGCTGCTCAAGGGAACCAAGGTGGATGGGGTGTACGAGGGCGATCCGGTGGTGAATCCCGCTTTCCGCAAGTTCGATGTCATTTCCTTCGATGAAGTGCTCCGGCGCGGGCTGAAGGTGATGGACGCCACATCCATCGCCATGTGCCGGGAGAATCGCATTCCCATCGTGGTGTTCAATCTCACCAGGGAAGGAACCCTCCTCCGGGTGGTCAACGGAGAATCCGTGGGGACGACGGTAAAGGAGAACGATAATGGAAACTGAGCTGAAGAAAGTCACGATCGAGCACATGAAGAAAGCTATCGAGCATCTGAGCCACGAGCTTTCCACAATCCGCACCGGACGCGCCTCCACCGCTCTTCTCGACGGCATCAAGGTGGACTATTACGGCTCCGCGTCTCCCCTGAAGCAGGTGGCCACGGTCACGGTTCCGGACGCAAAAACCATCGTGGTTCAGCCCTTCCAGCAGAACATGCTTCCCGCGATCGAGAAGGCGATACGGGTAAGCGATCTGGGCCTGAATCCCAGCAACGACGGCAAAATGATCCGCCTGCCCATACCCGCGCTCACCGAGGACCGCCGCAAGGACCTCATGAAAGTGGTCAAGAAGCTGGGCGAGGACACCAGAATCGCCATCCGTAATATCCGCCGTGACGCCATCGAAAAGATGAAGGCATCCGAAAAAGGCGGCAAAATCACGGAAGACGACCTCCGTCGCGGGGAAAAGGACGCCCAGGATCTCACCGCCGAATACATAAAGGAAGTGGATCGGGTCATCGCGGTCAAGGAAAAGGAAATCATGACCGTGTAGGGTCCATATTCCCGCAACTGCGGTTTCTGATTGGATACAGCAACAGAAAGGCGCTCCGGAAACAGGGCGCCTTTCTGTTTATCGAATTCCCCCCATTTTTCTCACCGCAACAGGATCATCTTTCCAACCGTGACATGCTTCCCCGCGTTCAGGCGTGAAAAATATACCCCGGAGGATACCGCCCGTCCGCGATCATCCCTGCCGTTCCATATCACCGAATGCTTTCCCGCGGCGAAATTCCCGGACGCCGGCGTACATACCCTGCGCCCGGTGATGTCGTATATGACCAGGGCCGCCCTTCCCGGCTGGACGAGGGTGAATTCGATCACGGTGGAGGGATTGAACGGGTTGGGGCGATTCGAGATGTATGGCCGCCCCAACGGTATCGAAGCGGTCTCTGCAACGGATACCGGGGTATCGCCGAATTCCAGCTTCGAAAGATTGCGGGATGTCCCAATCCATACCGCTCCGCGAGTATCGACCACCAAGCCGGTTACAGAATCGTGAACAAGCCCGTCCGGTAGAGATTTACCCCGCCTTCCCCGCCCCTGGTTCCGGTCCACAGGGAGCCGTCTTCCCCCGTTTTCATTACACAATTGTACCCCGATATGATCCCGTCCCGTTCAACGAAGACACTCCACCCGACGCCTTCATATTTCCAGATTCCGTGAGTTTTCGTCCCGACCCACACCGCTCCGGAAGAATCGACCGCCAGGGAGCACGGGAACATCAATTCCTCCGGATATGCGATTTCCTTCCAGGATACGCCGTCATACTTCATAAGCTTGTCAGCGGTGAACCAGAGATTTCCGTCCAGGCCCCGGCAAACCGCGGACGGCGCACGGTCGAGAAGCGTGGTCCAGTTCACGCCGTCGAACCGTTTCAGCGCATAGTGGGTATAGTATTCGGATTCCGTAAAGGTCTGGAGGACCAGTCCCCCGGCGCGGTCCTTCTCGATGAAGCCGACTCCCGGCGAGGGGAGAACGGTATCCCAGGCCACGCCGTCGAAACGGTATGCTCCGGAGCGGGTGGCGAAATACTTGACCCCGTTTTCATCGATGAATATTCGTATGATCCCATTGTTTCCCAAACCGCTGTTGGAGGTCTGATACGTGGTCCAGATCGCTCCGTCGAAATGCGAAACGCCATTGTTCGTCCCCACCCACACACTGCCGTCAACATCAGCGGCGACCGCGGTGATGACGCTGTCCGCAAGGCCCTCGTCGCAGGTGTAGGTCGTCCATTGCATCCGCAGACCGGGGTCGAGAATTGTGAACGGTGCGGCACTGGTATCGGCCTGAACCCGGCTCGGAAGAGCTCCGATGCGTATTCTGGCGTTCTCCCATTTCCCCGACGCGGGATCGAGGCCAGGAACGGTCCAGGAGTATCTCCCCGGGGGTGAGGGAACCCGGTCCGTAATTATCCGCCATGTTGCACCGTTATCAAGCGAATACTCAAGTCCGACTTCCCGCACGCCGAACGAGGACCAGGCAATATCGGCCACGGTTCCGGCAACAATGTTCTCACGTCCGTTGGGAAACGAGAGCTGGATCGTGGAGTTCGAAAGATGGGCGATTCCATTTCCGGTCGCCATCCAAAGAGAGCCGTCCTGACCCTCCGAGAACCCGTAGACAGTATCGTTGTAGATGCTGAGTTTCAGAGGATAGCTCTCCCAGACCGATCCGTTGAACGTGACCGCCGTGTCCGACACCCCGAACCATTTTGTATCGTCACGGGCGACATACACGCTGTATGCGTCCGGCTGTGGAAACCCTTCCCGCGGAGTATACTCCTTCCATGTATCGCCGTCGATCTCCATCACTCCGCCGTTCCAGGAGCCGTCGTTCCCGAGAGCGATCCATTTCACATTGCAGCGGTCCACCGCGATTTCATTGACCCTGTCACTCGGGAGAGCGCTGTTCGCCTTGGTGTAGTGTTTCCATGAGACACCGTCGTAGGAGGAGATTCCCTGGTCGTAGTATCCAACCCAGAGCACTCCGGCGCTGTCTACCGCGGCGCACGAAACGCGAACGCTCGCCAGACCGTCGCTCTCGCCGTACAGTTTCCAGGTCTTCCCATCATACCTCGCCAGGCCGTCATATCCCACTATCCACACCGTCCCGCCCGGACCGATGGTGATGTTCCGGGTGTACTTGAACGGGAAGTAGTTGTCCCATTTCCCGTCCTTGAAGGTGGAAACCCCATTCGTGGTGGCGAACCATTTGCAGTTCTGTCCATCGACGGCGATATCCAGAACGGAGTTATCGGAAAGCCCGTCTATTTCGTTGTATTCCTTCCAGGCCGTTCCATCGAAGCTGAGCACTCCCCCTTCCGAGGACCCGAACCACACCACGCCGTCAAGGTCCACGGCGCAGGAGGTCAGGAGATTGCTGAGCTTCCCGTAATCGGAAGGCTTGTAATAGTTCCACACCAGTTCGGCGGACAAGGGCAGGGCAAAACCCATCGAAAGTAACGCCAGCCAGACGACGGACATCAGAATTCTCATGGCACCCACTCCCTTCAACGGGCGATGAAATCAGTTAGAGCCTATCCATAAATAATGAAATCGTATAATTCGTGAGCTTCGGGCCCCCTATCCCTTGGTCCCTTTCCCCCGGAGGGGGCAAGGGAAGCCGCAGCGCCCCATGCTTTTCCTGCCCCCTCCGGGGGAAGGTGGCCCGGAGGGCGCGGGGTCCCCGCTCGTACGGAGTACGACCGGGGTGCGTTGTAGGGGGCTGCTTTCCCACAGAAGGCTATATCCTTTTTTACGGATAGGCTCTTACTCCTTTTGCGATACATGCGGAAAACCCGCTTCCCGTGGAAAAAGCACGAGGCGAATCTCACCGAATCAGCGTCATCTTGCCGGAAACGGACTGATTCCCGGAGATCAGGCGAGAAATATAGACCCCGGAAGAAACCGAATGTCCCCGGTTGTCCGCGCCGTCCCACACCACGGTATGCACTCCGGAGGAGAGGACGCCGGACACCAGATCGCGCACCTTGCGTCCGGTAATGTCGTATACGGCCAGTGTTGCTTTTCCCGATTTCGGCATCGTGAAGCCGATCTCGGTGGAGGGATTGAACGGATTGGGACGGTTGGCAAGAATCGCAAACCCGCCCGGTTTCGGTGCATTCTCCACCCGAATGATCAGGCCGTCATACCGGGAAAGGCCGCCGCCCCACGTGGCGAACCATTTGGCGTTATCCAGGTCGACCGCAATGGACATGACCCGGCTGTCCGCGAGGCCGTCCGCGGTGGTGTAAGTGCGCCAATGAGTTCCATCGAACGCAGAAACACCGCCAAAAAATGTGCCGATCCAGGCCACGCCGTCCCGATCGACCGCGATGCAGCGCACATCATTGTGGCATAGCCCGTCGGCCATACCCCAGGTGGTCCAGTTCTCGCCGTCGAAACGGGCGATTTTCCCCTTTGCTCCGGCCCAGACGCTCCCGTCGGGACCGATGGCGATCGCCCGCACCCCGGCCATATTCAGTCCGTTCGTGATGTTGAAGGTTGTCCAGGTCGTTCCATCGAACCGTTTCACCCCGGCATTGGTGGCGAACCATTTCACGTTGTTGGCGTCCACCACGACATCCTTCACCTCGCTGTCCGGGAATACGGCAAGGGAATCTCCCTCGATCCGGACGATGCGGCTCATCGCTCCGCCCCAGGCCACACCATCCCGGTCGACGGCGATTGCATTGACAATAGTGCTTTCCTGGCCCGGCTCCTTGGGGTAGGTTTTCCAGGTTGCGCCATCGAAATGGGACACCCCCGCCAGGGTTCCCGCCCAGAATCCCCCCCGGACGTCGGGAGCGATGGATATCACGTTCGAATGGCACAGGCCATCCTTCTCTTTCAGATTTTGCCAACCGCCCGCCGCGTCGCGCCTGTCCACTCCCGCGGCAGAAGTTGCCAGCCACAGCGTCCCATCCCGGGAAACCGCGGCATCGGTATAGTAATTGTCGGTGCATCCCGGTGACCCGGGATAATTTTTGAAAGCCGATCCATCATACCGTAACAATCCCGCGAGAGTACCCACCCAGAGGGTATTATTCTCATCCAGCGCCAAGCTGTACACGATCGCATCCGGCAAACCGTCAGCGGCGGTGAATTTGGTTATCGTTCCGTTATCGTACATGACAAGGGAACGGCCCTCCGTATCATCCTGATATGATTCATTTCCGAACCAGATGCGGCCATTTCGGTCAACGAGCAGGTCAAAAAGATAAAGAAGGCCGTTCCCATCCCCATGCGACAGTATTTTCGTAAGATTACCGTCGTCCAGGCGGTAGATGGTATCCCCATCTCCGCTATCCGAGCTTTGCACCACCCATATTTTCCCATCCGGAGCAACTGTTACATTTTTGATTCCATTACAGTATATCTTGTTCCAGTTCGCGCCATCGAACGAGATCAGGTAATCATAGGAAGCAATCCACTTGTTGTTCCGCTGATCGACAACAATTTTCCGCGCATGGGGAAACTGGACCAGATCTTTCAGGTCGTATGTTTTCCAGACGGTTCCATCAAAGGTGGTGATCCCGCTACTCGAAGTTCCAAACCACTTCACGTTATCACTGTCGATCGCGATCGATTCCACATTGTCTTCCGCGAGTCCATCCGCGGTGGTGTACCGCTTCCATGTCTTGCCATCAAAGCTGGACACGCCGAGAAATGTGCTCACCCAAACCACTCCATCCAGTCCCACTGCGATGGATTGAATGTTGTTGCAAATCAAGCCGTCGCGCGTGGTGTACACCGCTCTTGAGCCGTCGCGCCGGTCCACCCTGACCACGCCCCCGCCCGTCCCGCACCAGATATACTCCCCCTGCTGCGCCATGCAGCGGATATAAATGGTATTCGTAAAGGTATCCCACCGCCCCTCTCCGGATGCCGGTACATGGGTGGCAATGCACAGGATCGCGATCAGCAGCAACTTTTTCCCCAACATGGCGCGCTCCTCTCCCTGGGTTGTCGACCATACATCTGTACACGCTTTACCATTATATACCATACTTTTTACCCGCCGTCAATCCTTTTTACGTCTTTACTATATTTAGCGAGCCGGGATCGTGAAATGCCGAAGCGTTCTTGGCATTCCCCTTCAAAGCGCCTATATTAATACCCGGTATCACGGCGATGATCTCCGGTCCAACCATTCCATCCTTCACCCTCCGGAATTCACCCATGCGCTTTCCCTCTCCTCTCATACCCGGCACGCTCCTGCGGCGATACAAGCGGTTTTTGGCCGATGTACGGCTCGCGGACGGTTCGGTGGTGACCGCCCACTGCGCGAATTCCGGGGCCATGCTCCAGGTGAGTGATCCGGGGAGCGCGGTCATGCTCAGCCCGGCAGCGAATCCCGCGCGTCGGACCCGATGGGACTGGCAGATGATCGAGGTGAACGGCGATTGGGCGGGCGTCAACACCGCGGCGCCGAACATCCTCCTGCGGGAGGGATTCGAGACCGGCGCGATTCCGGAATTCCGGGAGTACGAATCGATACGGATGGAAGTACCCTATGGCGAGCGGTCGCGAGTGGATGCGGTCCTGTACCGTCCGGGGAGCCAGTTTTATGTGGAGGCGAAGAATGTCACGCTGGTGGAGGAGGGCTGTGCGCGCTTCCCGGACGCAGTGACCGCGCGGGGGTCGAAACACCTGGACGAGCTGGCCGCCGTGGTGCGCGCGGGGAACCGCGCGGCGATGTTCTTCCTGGTCCAGCGTCATGACGCCGACCGGGTGGGAACAGCCGGACACATCGATCCGGTGTATGCGGCGCGTCTGCGGGAGGCGCGCGGAGCGGGTGTGGAGATTATCGCCTGGCGGGCGAGAGTGACTCCGGAGGGGATATTTCTGGAATGCCCGCTGCCTTTTGAAGAAAGTTTGGAATATGAAGTGTAACGTCTGAAGCGGGGACGGGTTTCAGCGCTCGTCCGACGGGAGGATGTCCCTGATTTTCCTTTTCATCATTTTCCGGAATTGTGCTATTCTCCGCTTTCCCCTGTGGTCCCCTTTCGTTGAAGACCCTTCATATTTTTTTTGCCCTCGCCCAGAAGCAGCGCACCGGGAAATCGTTTCAGCGTGGTGGCGGCTGAGATTGACTTCCCGGCCCCGAATTCCTCTCCGGTGACCGCGTTCCGCCAGAATTCCGGAGATTCCCCGGGGAGTATGATCCGGGTATTTTCCCATATCTCACGCCCGAGGGGGAACGCGCCCTCCCCCACCAGCCCGGTAAGCAGGCGGGGGACGATGACCACCGCCCAGTGAGTATCGAGACGGCGGGCGAACGCCACGAGATTGCCGCCGTGGGATCCACCGGTCTGCAGCGGAAGGTATGCGCCTTTCAGGAAGAGGTCCGGCTGGTCGTTGCGCGCCCGGAGCGCCCGCTGGATCAGGAACGCCTTCACCCGCCCGTCCTCATGTGCGCCGAGGAGTTCCCCGATGAGCCCGTTCATGTCACGCTCCCCTTTTATCCGGATATCGCCGAGAAAGAATTTCCGCCGCTCGAAATCCACCGGACGGCGGTTGTCCGGGTCCACCAGATTCAGGTCCCAAAGCTCCGTTCCCCGATAGAAATCCGGCACTCCCGGAGCGGTTATCTTGAGCAGTGTCTGGGAAAGGGAATTCCAGACACCGTATCCGGCGATCTTCTTCTGGAAGGGGAGAAACTCTTTCAGGAAACGGTTGTCCTCCCCGGGACGAAGGACGGCTTCCACGAAAGAGATGAACGCCTCCTCGAAAGCGGTGTCCGGATCGAACCAGGCGCTGTGCACCTTGGCCTCACGGGAAGATTTGCGGATGTACTCCCGCACGCGGTCGCGGAACGAGGGGTATTCATCCGGATTGAAGGGGAACGCGCCGATCAGGGTCTGGTAGAGGAAGTATTCCTCGTTGGCGTCCGGGACCACCTTTCCCCGCACCCGCTTGCGGACCTTGCTGTTCAGACGGCTCCACTGCCGGACGTTTTCGGCCCACTCCTCCGGGATTTCGGAGAGGACGTTGATACGGGCGCGGACATCCTCTCCCCGCTTGGTATCGTGGGTGGCGGTGGCGTTGAGCGCGGCGGGCCAGAATTCCGCTCGTGTCAGGTTGAAAGCGTGAAATTCGTCCGGGGTTATCCCGAAACGGTAGGGGTTCCCCCCCACCTCATTCAACGAGAGCAGCCGGTTGTAATTGTAAAGCACGGTATCCTCCACCCCT
This sequence comes from uncultured bacterium, assembly GCA_964426865.1. Lineage (GTDB taxonomy): Bacteria > Latescibacterota > Latescibacteria > Latescibacterales > Latescibacteraceae > JAWLHT01. The sequence continues at coordinate 4,654 of CAYRTQ010000017.1, read as the reverse complement.
TTGGCCATGAGCGGGACCGTATACTGCTGGAATCTCCGGAGCGCGTGCATCCATTTCCGTTTCGCCTCGTCGGAGAGTGAAATCCCGAACGCGATGAGGAGAAACGTCTCGATATACCGCAGTTCGTTGGTGAGATCCGGGCGGCTGCGGACCGCTTCCCGCACCGCGGTCCGGATGTATTCCGCGTCCGCGGTCCGGTCCACCTCACTCCCCACATACGTACGGTACACCGGGAAACGGGCCATGACCTCGATCAGGGCGGACCGCAGCAGGGGCAGGGTGATGTCGTTCCCGTGACGATATCCCGCCGAAACCTCACGCATGAGACCGGCCAGATTGTCGATGTCGCCGTAGAGGTGGCTTTCGATAATCAGCCGCTTTTTCTCGTATTCGAGATCGCGGTAGGATTCCCGAATGCCGGTGAAATCGGCGTAGATGCGGTCGAATGCCGCCTCGTTTTCCCCGTCGCAGAACAGGCCGTTCACGAAATTCATAAAATCGTAGCCGGTGGCGCCCTGCACCGGCCAATCAAGGGGAATATTCTCTTCGAGTTCCAGAATTTTCTCGATGACGATGTAGCAGTCCCCGCCCGCCCGGTCCCGCAGACGTTTCAGATAGCCGGCGGGGTCATAGAGACCATCGACGTGATCCACCCGAAACCCGTGGAATTTTTTTTCGTCCAGCAGGCGCAGGAGCAGGGAATGGGTGTAGTCGAAGACTTCCCCGATATCCACACGCACCGATATCAGTTCGTTGATGGTGAAAAAACGCTTGTAGTTGATCTCCTCGGCGGCGACTTTCCAGAAAGCGAGCCGGAAGCGCTGTTCATTGAGCAGGTGGTCCAGTTCGTTGAAACTCGCCGGTTTCCCCGCGACTCCGTTGAGAAAAACAAGGTTGTCGGAGATGTATTTCCGGATATCCGGGGACCGGTTGTAGAGTTCCCAGAGCATGTGCTTGACAAAAGCCAGTTGGTCGCCGCGCTCGCGCGGCGACGCGCCGGGAGGTATCCCCTGGAGCACATAGAGAACGCCCTGAAGCTCGATGAGATCGGGATTGTCACGCCCCAGCCGTTTCCGGAGCCGGTCGAGACGGAAGGTGATCACGGTGGGATAGGATTCAATTTTCAGAGGAAAACGATAATCGTAATAATTCACGCTGAACCCGCTCTCGTCGTACCGGAGCTGTATCTCTCCCGATTCCAGGGATTCGCCATAGAATTTCCCCAGGAACGGAATCAGGAGCTTTCCCCGCAGTCCGGGTTGCGGAGAATTCCAGTCCACATCGAAGAAAGAGCGGAATTCCGAACTCTGTCCGTTCTCCAGCACATCCATGAGCATGCGGTTCCCGCTGTTGAGCGCCATGTGGTTGGGAACGATGTCCTGTATCCAGGCCAGCCCGTGATTCTCCACCTCCGTCATGAGTTCCGCGAACTCTTCCGGTGTTCCGAGTTCGGGATTCAGTTCGTTGGGATCGACCACGTCGTACCCGTGCAGGCTCCCCTTGACCGCCTTGAATATGGGGGAAGCGTAGAGACCGGTGATTCCCAGTTCCGCCAGGTAAGGCGCCACCCCGGCGGCATGGCGAAATCCGAATTCCGGGGTGAATTGTATTCTATACGTTGACCGGGGCCAGAGCATATTCGACCTCGCCGATATTGAGATGTTCCTTCAGGTTTTCGAATGCCTGTATCCATTCCTGGGCAAGCAAATCCCCGTTTTCCGCCTTCTCCCGCACTTCCCGATAATACTGTTTGCCGGTCTCCAGATAGCAATTCTGCGATTCCCAGATGTTGAGTGTCAGGTTGAGCGGCGCCAGGATGGAAAACAGGGAATCCAGCTTCACGATGCGCAGGGTGTCATTCGGGTCCTCATGGATTTCCCCCATGAGACGGGTGATCCAGCGGCTGGCGAAAACGCTCAGGGTGGGACGATCCGGCTCCACGGAGTATTTGGCAAAATTTGCGGTAGCCATATTCAATTGAACAAAATTGTCGATCTGATTTTCCAGCGCCGCCCGCATATCGGCATTCACAATATATTCCACCGGAGCGGACAGAATTTGGGGAGCGGGGATACGCAGTTTCCGCATGGTGAGCATCATCTGATAATTATGATCCGCGATCTGGCGGAAACTGGTCTCCAGTTCCTTGACCGTTTGATTCAGAACAGCCGTAAAAACCCGCCGCTGCTCATCCCGGAACAAATGCCACAGGGAATAATTCTTGTTTTCGAACCGTTCGCTGATGAGCGCGATGGTCTGCGGGATGTCGCTCTGCTGGAAGGCGTCCCGAATCTCGCGGCGCATCCGGGAAAAATTCTGCATGTCGGCATGATTCCTCACTCCACCATAGAAATTCTGCGCTCCGAGATGCAGGACAGCCAGATCGACCGTGCTCTCCTCCCCGGTGATATCGGAGCGAACACGGGCCAGGGCGATGACCAGCCGTTCCACTCCCGTATCGTAACAGGCGTATACCCGGCGGGTTATGGTGTAGGAGTCGATTTTCACCCTGTCCCCGTAATTCTGGAACAGCGAGGATATGGCGTAGTGGGCCCCGACCCGGTGCAGATCGACCATGGAAGGCCGGACGAACATATCGTATACCCGGGCGCCGTTCCCATACTCCGGGATATTGGACGGTGCGGTTTCCAGACGGCGCATGAATTCCGGCTCCAGGTCGCGTTTGGTGATATCCCGTACGATCCGCATGGCGCGAAGGGCGTAGAGCATGACCTGGGTGGTCTCGATGCCGGAGATGTCGTCGAAGAACCATCCGCAACTCGTGAACATGAGCATGGCGTGACGCTGCATCTCCAGGAACCGGAGAAACCGGGTTCTGCCCCGGTGGTCGAGGTCCCCCGCAGCATGTTCGGAAATGAATTTGTCCACGTTTTCCGGAGAACGGTCGAGAATCACATCGATGTACGCATCCCGGGTCCGCCAGGGATCCTTGAGGTATTTCCCGCCTTCCTGTTCGAAAACGGAAATCAGTTCGTCCCGGAGCCAGTTCATGGTTTCGCGCAGGGGGGCGCGCCATTTCTGATTCCAGCCGGGATGACCGCCCGTGTTGTCCCCGCAGTCGTTCCGCCACCGTTCCACCCCGTGCGCGCAGCTCCAGGAGGTATTCTCGAATGGAACCGCCTCCCAGACGGGGGGAAACTTTTCGAGAAATTCCCCGTACACGGTCAGATCGACCTCGGGATGACGCTCCATCATATGGAGGCAGTACGCCAGCGCCATGTCCGCGAAATGGTTGTGATGACCGTAGGTTTCCCCGTCGGTGGCCACATGCACCAGACGGGGCTCATCCTCCAGTTCATTATCTTTCGCCGAATCGTCCGCGGGATGGGGAAAAGCATCGATGAGCCTTCGCGCGAATTCTCCGCCGTCCCGGAGGAGATTGCCGAACGCGATTTCGTGGGACAACAGGCCATCATAGAAGAAGAGCGCGATAGTCCTCCCCGAGGGAAGATTGCACTGGTAAACGCGCTGACAGTCCACTTTCCCCCCGCTCACATCATGCCATTTTTCTTCGCCGATTTTCCGCATCTTCTGCGCCTGGTGGGGGGAAAGAACGGTGAACGTGATTCCCTGTTCGGCCATGATATCCAGGGATTCCAGGTCCACCGCGGTTTCCGGGAGCCACATCCCCTCCGGTTTGCGGCCGTACCGGTGTTCGAAATCCCGCATGCCCCAGAGCACCTGGGTGCGCTTGTCGCGTGAATTGGCCAAGGGCATGATAAGATGGCTGTAGGCCTGGGCGATGGCGGAGCCGTGACCGGAGAAGCGCTCCATGCTTTTCATGTCCCCTTCCCGTAACCGGCTGTATACATTCCCCGCATAATTTTTGAGCCAGTTGAACAGGGTGGGTCCCACGTCATAACTGATACGGGAGAAATTATTGATGATATCCGCGATCTTTTTGTTTTCATCCAGAATACGGGCAAACGCATTGGGAGCGTAGCTTTCCGTATTGATCCGCTCGTTCCAGTCGTGATAGGGGTAGGCGGAATCCTGCAGTTCGATGGTTTCCAGCCAGGGATTTTCCCGGGGCGGCTGATAGAAATGGCCGTGGATGCAGATATACCGGTTCATACGGATTCCTCCTTTTCAGGGAGCGCCGCGGCGTGGGGCGAGATGAGCGGAACCGGGAATGTTCCGGCGGGGTCGAAGCCGGTTGGGGGAGGTCGGCGCGTTTCCAGGGATCGCGGATGGATCCCGGCGCGGCAGCATAGTTTTTTATACACTATATAATATTATTATAATGCATATCACACATGCCCGCCATGCTTTTCCGTATTTCCCCCGTCGCCTTTTCCACTCGCCCCTTTCATTTCCCCCCATTGCTCTCCGGGGAAATGATGCGTATCTTACAAGAGACTTCGGATTCGGGATCTCCGTTTCCCTATTCCCGCATTCCGGGAGTCGTTGCCCTTGCTCCCGGCCCTCCACTCCCCTCTTCCCGGAAACTCCATGGCCGCATTCTTCCTCATCGCATTCACCATTGTCACTTTGGCCTACAGCTATGTGGGATGGCGTCTCATCGTGCCCGCCGGGTTCGCCCCGCCCTGGAATATCTTTTTCTGGGCGCTGCTCATCCTGTTTCTGCTGCTGCCCCCGGAAATGTTCCTGCGGATTCCCTGGGGCGAAGAAC
>CAYRTQ010000016.1:17386-24109 GCA_964426865.1 uncultured bacterium | reverse complement strand
TCGCGGTTTTCAAAACAATGAGAGCGTGTCTCCGAAAACCTTTCCATGACAGGTGTCTTCCCCGTCAATACATGGCTTCTCCGTCGGGTCGGGTCTTTTCATGGGGTGGGCGGAGAGAATCCGGCTCGGGGGGAAAGTGACGCCAAAAGGAACCTTGTCAATGATTCTTCTTTCAAATACACGGGGTAAAGTATATCTTATCCCGTTATCCCGAATTTCTTGCCTGAATAATCGTGATTACGCTGGTTCGGCCCCCGATGGGCTTTTTCTCACATACAGGACTGCGAGGAAACAGGAATGGCACATGATACGCCGGCGAACAAGCCGGGCGAAAATGAGCAATGTACGGATTTCGGCCAACCCGGGGAGACCGGATCGCGGGCCGGGGAAGGGACCGCCGCTGGTAACGCTCCTTCTTCCCTGCATAGAACCATTCTGATCGTGGACGATGTCGCGGTGATGCGCCTCCGGTTGCGATCGCAGTTGGAGGAGGCCGGTTATTGGGTGCTGGAGGCGGAAGACGGGGAAAAAGCGCTCGAACTCATCGGCAAGGATCCCCATATCGACATGATCATCACCGATGTTTCCATGCCGGTGATGGACGGGCTCGAACTGATTCGCATCCTGCGGCTCGAACTGAATCGTGTCCACATTCCAATTATTGTCTGCACTGCCCGGGGAGAAATCTCCGTGGTGCGCAAGGCGAAGCTTCTCGGGGTCCAGGGCTTTCTGGTGAAACCAATCTCCAAACCCACGCTGCTCGCCGCCATCAAGCGCGAAATCGGATAACCGACCGCATCGTGCGGCTCCCTCCCCCGGGGGGACTACTACTGGGCTGTCAACCGGAAAGGGTGTAATCTTCGGTTGGCTGGCTTCGACACGCTCAGCCAGCGTTAGGCGCTCGGCCAGCATCGGGCGCTGCGCCTGCGGACACTGAGCCTGTCGAAGTGTCGAAGTGTCGAAGTGTCGAAGTGTCGAAGCGCAATCCACACAACACGATCCAGTTGACAAGTCACTATCTTTCCTGTCTTCTTTCCCGCATGTTCCCGCCGATCCGAACAGTCCTGATGGAAAAGCCGTGGGGTGGGTCCGGGGACAAGGGCGTGCACGGAAGCCTGCTCCAATCTCCATTGTTCCGCCAGCCCCCGGATTCGGTGTCTTTCCCCTTTGCCCCTCTGTGCTTTTGTCCCTTTTTCTCCCCCAAATTTCCCGTCCGATGGACTCCATATTTTCCAGTTGAAACGCATGAGGGCGTGTGCTATACTGCTGCATTACCGGCCGCGCGATATTCCGTGGTTTTCCTCATCGGGGCATGACATCATCGAAAGGGCGCATCTCCATGAATCGCAGTACATTCATTCGCACATCCTTGCCGCTTTGGGCCGCCGGTTTGCTGCTTTCCGGAGGGTGCGCCAGGAAAGAGGGCGAGCGGAATATCAATGGGGGGATAACCATCGGTTTTCTGGTCAAGTTCCCGGAGGAGCCCTGGTTCCAGAACGAGATCAAGGGCGCCCGCAAATGCGGCGAAAAGTACGGCTTCCGGGTGGTGGATATCGGGGTGCGTGATGGCGACGCGGTGCTTTCGGGAATCGACAATCTGGCCGCGCAAGGGGCGAAAGGGTTTGTCATCTGCGCTCCGGATGTGCGGCTCGGCCCGGCCATCATGGCCAAAGCCGGGACTTACAACATGAAAGTGGTCACCGTGGACGATCAGTTCGTGGGCGCCGATGGCAAATTCATGGCGGTGCCCTACATGGGAATGGCCGCTCGGGATATCGGGAGGAGCATCGGCCGGTTCCTCTGGGACGAAATGCGGAAGCGGGAATGGAAGATCGGGGAAACCGGGGCCTGCGTGGTGACCTACGACCAGCTCGACACGGTACGGGAGCGCACCGAGGGCGGGACCGAGGCTTTGACCGGCGCGGGATTCCCCATCGAACGCATCTATCGCGCCCCGGAAGCGGTCATCGACCAGAACGGGGCGTTCGCCGCCGCCAATGTCATCCTTACCCAACATCCGGATGTGAAGAAATGGCTGGTGTACTCGGTCAACGACGAGGCGGTGCTGGGGAGCGTCCGCGCCCTGGAAAACCGCAAGTTCAAGCCGGAGGACATCATCGCGGTGGGCATCGGCGGGAGCACCTGCCTGGCCGAACTCCAGAAGACGGAACCCACCGGGTTTGTCGGCACCTGCTTCGTCGACTGTATCGGGGAGGGCTACCGCACCGCCGAAATGCTCTACCAGTGGATCAAGGACGGGACGCAACCACCCATGGATACCCGTACCGCGGGGACCATTGTCACCCGCGAAACCTATAAAAAGGTGATGACCGACGCCGGATTTCTGGAGTGATTATTGTGGCTGACCCTTCGTTGAGAAATCGCTCTTGCGAATTATCGGCACTTTATCGGCAATGTCTCGATACATTATCGGCAAAAACCAAATGAACAGTGTGAGTTCGAAAGATATTCCGCCTTACCTCCAGTTCGACTCCATCACGAAAACCTTTCCCGGAGTCCGCGCTCTCGACGGCGTTTCCTTCGGGGTGGAGAAAGGCTCCGTGCGGGCGCTCATCGGCGAGAACGGCGCGGGGAAGTCCACGCTTCTCAAGGTGCTCTCCGGCGTGTACGCGCCCGATGCGGGACAGGTGCGCCTCGACGGCGTTCCGCGGACGTTCCGCTCGCCGGTGGAGGCCATACGGGCGGGTGTGGCGGTCATCTATCAGGAACTGCACCTCGTTCCGGAGATGACCGTGGCGGAGAATCTCCTCCTCGGTCACATGCCCGTACGCTTCGGCATGGTGGACCATCGCGGGATGCGCGAGGCGGCCCTCCGTCAGCTGGCTCTCCTGGGAGAGGACATTTCCCCTTTGGCCAGGGTCGGATCGCTCCCCATCGCCCAGCGTCAGATGGTGGAGATCGCCAAGGCGCTCATCCGCGACGCCGGGGTCATCGCGTTCGACGAGCCCACCAGCAGCCTCACCGACCGTGAGACGACCCGGCTTTTCTCGGTCATCCGTGAGCTGAGAAATAGGGGCAAGGTCATCATCTATGTCTCCCACCGTCTGAGGGAAATCTTCGAAATCTGCGATTCCGCCACCGTATTTCGCGATGGACGGGTGGTGGAGACCTGCGAGGATCTTTCATGCATCGACCAGGACTACCTGGTGCAGCGCATGGTGGGGAGGACCATTCATAATGTCTATGGCTATGCGCCCCGCCCCACGGGGGAGAGCGCGTTGGAGGTGGAGAACGTCACCGGCCCCGGTCTTGACGGCCCGGCGAGCCTGGAGGTGAAACAGGGGGAGATTCTCGGTATTTTCGGGCTGGTGGGCGCGGGGAGGACGGAACTGCTCCGGCTCATCTACGGCGCGGCGCGTCCGACCGGGGGAACGGTCCGGGTGCATGGCCGCGCGGTCCGGGTGAAGGACCCCGATTCGGCGTTCCGGGGCGGCATCGCGTTTCTCCCGGAGGACCGCAAGAAGGAGGGAATCATTCCCATCCGCTCTGTCCACGAGAACATCAACCTGAGCGTACGGCGCACGTTCTCCCGTTTCGGGCTGATCGACGATCGGCGTGAGCGGGAAAACTCCGGGCGGCATGTGCGGGAACTCGGCATCAAAACCTCCTCGCTCTCCACTCCCATCATGGACCTTTCCGGCGGCAACCAGCAGAAGGCGGTATTCGCCCGCTCCCTCTCCGAGAATGTCCGGGTGATGCTTCTCGACGAGCCCACCCGCGGAGTGGATGTGGGCGCGAAAAGCGAGATTTATGGGGTCATCGGCCGTCTCGCCCGGAACGGCATGGGCGTGGTGGTGGTTTCCAGCGAATTGCCGGAGGTCATGGGCATCTCCGATCGTATCCTCGTGATGCGTCAGGGTAAAATCGTCGCCGCGCTTTCCCGCGCGGGGGCCACCGAAGAAAAACTCTTGAAACTGGCGTTGCCGGAAGGATGAGGGAGGGATACCGGGTGCACACCGCGGCAGCAATGAATCAACCGAAAAAACTGATCCGGGGATTGTGGGACAACTCCGGTCTGCTCGTGATCTTCGCGCTTCTCTTTGCGGCGCTGTCCCTGTTCGTCCCCTTCTTTTTCTCCTGGCAGAACATGATCGGGCTGGCGCTCTCGGTCTCCACCGTGGGGATCATCTCCTGCACCATGCTCTTCTGCCTCGCCTCCGGGGATTTCGATATTTCGGTGGAGGCCATCGTGGCGTTCGCCGGGGTGCTCGCGGCGGTGGTGATCAACTCCACCGGGAGCGTCCTGACCGGCATCGCGGCGGCGCTTCTGGCCTCCAGCCTGGCCGGGGCGTTCAATGGCGTGGTCATCGCCAAGCTCCGCATCAACGCGCTCATCACCACGCTCGCCACGCTCCAGATCATGCGCGGGCTGGGATTCATCGTCTCCAACGGCACCGCGGTGGGCATACGGGAACCCGCATTCTTCGTTTTCGGCAACGGCAGCGTTCTCGGCATCCCGAACCCGGTCTGGATCACCATCGTCTCCTTCGCGGTGTTCGGTTTCCTGCTCAACCGCACCACATTCGGACGCAACACGCTCGCCATCGGCGGAAACAAAGAGGCCGCGCGTCTCGCGGGCATACGGGTCGACCGTATCAAAATCCTCATTTTCACCCTGCAGGGATTCATGGCCGGACTGGCGGGAATCGTGCTCGCCTCGCGCATGACCAGCGGCCAGCCCAATACCTCGGCGGGGCTGTCGCTCGATGTCATCGCGGCCTGCGTGCTCGGCGGCGTCTCCCTCACCGGCGGCGTGGGAACCATCCTCGGGACCATCGTGGGCGTCCTCATCATGGGGACCGTCCAGAACGCCATGAACCTCCTGAATATCCCGACCTTCTACCAGTATGTCGCCCGGGGAGTCATCCTTCTCCTCGCCGTGCTGTTCGACCAGCTACGGCAGCGGAGGAAGGTGTAAAGGCAGGAGGAACGCGGGGGAGGGGGAAAGGATTCCCGACTCCCCATACTGCTCTGTCAGCCGGAGAATGCAAGGCGTGGGTTGGCTGGCTTCGACAAGCTCAGCCAGCGGTAAGCGCTCAGCCAGCGATGGGCGCTCAGCCAACGGCGGGCGCTGAGCTTGTCGAAGCGCATTATCCGTCTGACAAGAGACGTTCGCCCCGCAATTCTTTCACGAACAAAAAACGCCCCGCTTCCATATGGAAACGGGGCGTTCAATGCATCATTCGCACTGCTCAGGCTTTTTCGATCTTTCCGCTGCGGAGGCACCGGGTGCAGAGTCTCACCCGCTGGGTTTTGCCGCCAATTTTGGCGTTGACGGTCACCAGATTGGGCCTGAATTCGCGTACGTGCTTGTTGTTCGCATGGCTGACCGTGTTGCCGAGCATGCGTTTTTTTCCGCAAATTTCGCATTGACGTGACATTATCTATACCCCTCCTGAAGGAAATCACATTATTCACATTAGAGACACGTAATATAATACGTGTGATATTTGGAGTAAAGTACTTTTTTGGCCTCTTCGTAAAATGCACGCCCCCTTTCCCGTTGTCAAATGGAGATATTACCCCGATAATCCCTATGAATCCGGGCGCTCCGGTATTATATTATCTATCTTCGGCCCTGCGGAATTTGACCATTCAATAGAGGAGCATTCCTTCCATGATAGATTGCGACCTTCATGTCCACTCCCTGCGGAGCACCTGCGGGTTCCATACTCTTCTCGAAATCGTTTCCATCATGCGCGGCAAGGGACAGCGGGCGTTCGCCCTCACCGATCACGGTCCCACCCTGGGGACTCCCCGCAGCCATTTCTCGGTTCTCCTCCGGCGTCTTCCGAGGGTGATCGACGGCATACGGGTGCTGAAAGGCATCGAATCCTCCGTGCTGACCGTGGGCGGCGAGATCGATCTCCCGGAGTTCGAGGGCGCGCCCTACGACATCATCATCGCCGGCCTTCATCCCCATGCCGATTTCGCCGAAAGCCGCGGCGTTCGCGAGAACACCGACGCCCTCATCAACGCCATGCGGAAAGATTCCCGGATACGCGGCATCACCCACCCCAATTACATGTCCCTTCCGGTGGACCTGGATGCGCTCACCGACGCCGCCGCGGAACACGGGGTCGCCCTGGAAGTCAACAACTCCCATATCCGCAACAACAAGGCCCGTAACGACAGCATTCCGGTCATGCTCGAACTGATGCTCGACAAGAATGTCCCGCTCATGGTCAATTCCGATGGCCACGTGTTCTCCGAGATGGGGGAGTACGAACGCGCGCTGGAATTCCTGGAACCCTATGGCATCGACAACTTCCGCCTGGTCAACCGTACGCTGGAAAGTACGCTGGAGTTCCTGGGGCTGAGCGAATAGCGCCGGTTCCCGTTCGGGTTTCCCGCACAGTTTGCCTGAAAAGCCGTCTCTTTGGCCTCGAACCCGCGAAAGGCGTCCGGGAGCGAAAGGGATCCCATTGTGTCGAGGCGAAACCAGCGGTATTGGGCGTTGCGAACCATGCTGTCCGTGAAAAGCGTCTCCTTTACTCCGCCGGCCTGGCAATCCTTTCCCGTTTCGCCCCGGTCATCTTCTCTAGATCCTCCGGGTTTACCAGCATCTGGATGCCCCGCATTCCCGCGCTTACCGAAATTACCGGATACTCCCCGGCGCTTTCGTCGAGAAAGGTCGGGAAACGCTTTTTCATTCCCACCGGCGAAACCCCGCCACGGATGTAACCGGTGAGCGGCTGAACC
>CAYRTQ010000016.1:0-17376 GCA_964426865.1 uncultured bacterium | reverse complement strand
GAGCTTGTTGCCTTTGCGCGCGTCGTGGGTCTTCGCGGACGCGTCCAGCAAAACGAGGCCGTAGTTGTGGGCGGCGATCACCTCGCCGAGACTGCCGACGAGATGTCCGTCGGGGGTGAACTTGCGGCCGGGATAGAGCGCCTCCAGGTCAGCTACGATATCGTACAGCCTCTTCAGTAGCTCGGAGATTTGGCCTGTCCGGGCGTCAGGCCGATTTGAAGCATTGACCGTCAACTCCTCTGGCATGACTTAGAGTTCCTTCAGGTCGAGTTCGGAATCCACCGGGACGCAGGCGACGAGGACGCCGGTGCGGTCGCCTTTCGCGACAAGAGTCTTGAACACCTGCGAGGGCGGGAGTCCGATGGTCTGCGCCACATGCATGCCGCCCAGATCGCTTTCGTCCACTTCGTATTCACGCAGTTCGTACTGTATGCCCTGCTTTTCGAGCAGGCGTACCGCATTGGTCTTGACCGGGTTCTTTCCCATTTGTTTTTTCCTATCGAAAAAGATACAACATTCACCACAGAGGTATGGAATACCACGGAAAAGAAAGGCGCGGGGAAAGAGAATTATTGAGGCGCGGAGAACCCCGCGTGTACGGAGAATAGAAAGGAACTGAAAAGGAAAGGCGCGATCTCTTTCCGCCGAGGTGCGCGGAAGGCCGTCCCCGCGTCAGCCTTCATGGTTCAGTTTTCGGTAAGGTAACCCGCGGGGGTATATAGATCAAGGGGAAACCGGGATCCCCCGGAGGCCGTTTCCCGGAATCGAACGTCCTTTTTCTTTGCGACGAGAATTCCGGCTGTGAGAAAGGCCAAAAAATAGAGAGTTTGTATTATTTATTGTTAATTATAGCCGTTTATGTGAAAATAAATCGCGCCGAAGCCGTGCCGGGAGCTTTCGCAAGTGGTTCCGGCTATATTATAAACAAATATGTTGCAATTATTTAGATGTGGTGTCCGCGTCGGCTTCCATTTTGTTGTTCCGGAGAGTCAATCAAGTGTTTTTATGCTTGACAAGGATTGCGGACGGGGTATATTTTATGCGTGTGGGTTAAAGTGGGGGAAAGTGGGGTCTTCTGGTGCTGAAATTCATCCCGAGCCATCTCGTTTCCATTATATATCATTCCCGGTGCGGCGGCGCTGTCTTCCGTACCGTTCAAACTGCCGGCGCAAGGGTCCGTACCCGGCGACCAGGATTCCGTAATGCTGAAGAGCGCAGGTCTGACAGGGCGTAGCGACAACAAGGTCGATTCCAAGGGGAGACTGAATATTCCCGCTTCCATGCGGAAAGTGCTCGCCCCTGCGGAGTATGACGAGGTTGTCGTGGTCCTGGTGCCCTCGGGACACCTTCTCCTCTTCAACCGTGAATACTGGAGCGACACGATCCAGCAGTCCATCATCGACCAGCAGGGCGCTATCGGACAGCAGAACGTCTGGCGCGCCATCCATCGGCTCAGTGAAAACTCTCATATGTCCACTGTTGACAGCCAAGGCCGCATCACCATCCCGCATCGACTGCTCGAAAAGTCCGGAATCACCGACGATGCTGTCGTGATCGGCGCGTTTGACCGTGTATCGGTCTGGGCGCCCCACCGGTACGAATCCTGGATAAACGATAGCGAAAGCGACATAGACGGCACCATTGCAGAAATTGGGCTCTTTTAGCGCTTTTCCCGCGTCGAGATGAGATGTCCGAACACTATCACATTCCGGTAATGCTTTCCGAGACACTGGCGGCTCTTCAGGTCCGTCCGGACGGTCTGTATATGGACTGTACGCTCGGCGGGGGAGGGCATTCCCGGGCCATTCTCGAAGCGGGTGGAACGGTTGTCGCCATCGACCGTGATCCCGAAGCCATCGCATGGTCCCTGCAGCGGCTCTTGTCCTATGGCGCACGGTTCAGCGCGCACCTGTCCCGGTTTTCCCGCATCCGCGAGATCGCCGGGGATCGCGCGGGCCGTTTCGATGGCGTCCTGATGGACTTGGGGATCAGCTCCCGTATGATCGATGACCCTTCCAAAGGTTTCAGCTACCGTTTCGACGGCCCCCTGCTCATGGACATGGGCGGCGCGGATGAAACCGCTCTCGACGTGGTGAACCGCAGGAGCGCCCGCGAGCTTGCCGATATCTTCCACGAGTACGGCGAAGAGCGTCACGCCGGACGCATCGCCGATTCCATTGTCCGGGCCCGCGCCGTGCATCCGGTGACCACCACCGGAGAGCTTTCCCGTATCATCGAAGATGTGGTCGGGCCGAAAATGCCCCAGAAAAGCAAGGCGAGAGTCTTCCAGGCCTTGCGCATATATGTGAACAATGAGCTTGAGGAACTGCGGGAAGGGCTCGACGGCGCTCTCGAAATCCTGAAAACCGGAGGGCGTCTCTGCGTCATTTCCTACCATTCCCTCGAAGACCGCATGGTCAAATCATTCATGCGGGAAAAATCCAATCCCTGCACCTGCCCGCCCGATTTTCCGGTCTGCCGGTGCGGGAAAACGCCGGAGTTGAAGCTCGTCACCCGTAAACCGGTGACCGCCTCCGGAACGGAGATCGCCGCGAACGAGCGGGCCCGGAGCGCTCTTTTGCGCACGGCGGAAAAGGTGGCGGTCATATGACGTACGCTTCCTCGCACTCCTGGGAAAAATCCGCGGGCAGCCGTCGCCGTCTCTTCGTCTATCTGCTCATCGTGACAGTCACCACGCTCCTGGTTCTGCATGTGGGGGCGCGTATGTACATTCTCTCGATGGGGACCGACATCCAGAAGATACGCAAGACCAATATACACCTCCAGGCGGAGATATCCGGGCTGGAATTGCAGGTTGCGGATCTCAGCCGGGGGTCACGCATCAAGCAGATCGCACTCGAACAACTCGGAATGACCCTGCCGGTTGGGGCGCCGAAGAAACTCTTCTGAGGGGGAGACATGGGCATGCAGTCCGGGTCACATATCACCCGTCAGAAATTCGTGCTGTATCTGATCATCTGCATGTGGGGCGTGCTGGCGATAAATACCGGGATCATCCAGGTTCTGCGCCACGACCTCCTCTATCAGAAGTCGGTCCATCAGAGCACCGAGGCCATGACGCTCAAGGCCACCCGCGGGAGCATCCTGGATCGCAACGGCATGCAGTTGGCGGTGACCATGACCTCGGCTTCCTATGGGGTCTGGCCGCGCAAGGTCAAGGATCGTGAAACCGCGGCGCACGCTCTTTCCGGGGCCACCGGCATGAGCGAGGAAGCGGTGATGAACATGCTCACGTCCAGCAAGAAATACCAGTACCTTCTCCGTCACGCCGATATCGGGACCATGCGGAAGCTGGACGCGGTGCTGGATACCCTGGACAGTCCCCTGCGGGTGAAAGTCAGGGCGTTCGAACGGGTTCCGGAATACAAGCGGTATTATCCCCTCGGGCGGATCGGAGCGCACGTGATCGGATACACCGACATTGACAGCAAGGGGATCGAGGGGCTGGAGAAGTTCTTCGACCGCGATCTTTCGGGCAGCGACGGGCGCACTCTGCAACTCCGGGACGCCATGCAGCGCACCGACAAGTTTCTCTCCGATCCCATCGTCGAGGCGCGGAACGGGCTGGACATGTGCCTCACCATCGACTGGCGCATCCAGGAGATCGCCGAGGAGGAGCTGGAAGCGGCGGTTACCAAGTCGCAGGCGAAATACGGCGGAGTGATCGTGATGGACGCAGGAACGGGCGAAATCCTCGCCATGGCCAACGTGCCCCGTTTCGATCCCAACGATCCGGCCTCGTTCAACGCCCTGGACCCGAACTGCCGGAGAAACCGTCTGGTCACCGACATGCTGGAGCCCGGCTCGACCTTCAAGGTGGTTACATTCGCCGAGGCGCTGGAAACCGGGTTGATCAAGGAGGACGATCCGGTCAACTGCATGGGGGGGAGCTACCGTATCGGCAATCACACCATCGGTGATTCGCACAAGCTGGGGGTGGTTCCCGCGCGGGATGTACTCATCCATTCCTCGAACATTGGCACGGTCAAGATCGCGGAGCGGTTCGGGAAACAGCGGCTCTACCAGCGGGCGCGGCTTTTCGGGTTCGGCGAGGTCACCGGGAGCGATTTTCCGAGCGAGACGCGGGGACGGCTCCCCAATCCCATCACCTGGTCGAACCTTTCCCTGCCCACCATCGCGTTCGGTCAGGGAGTGGCGGTATCCCCCTTGCAGCTCGCCGCGGCCTACGGCGCCATCGCCAACGGCGGCGAGTATCTGAGCCCCCGCATCATCCGGGAATTCCGGAACAAGAGCGGCGAAGTGGTTCGTCCCTGCCCGGTGCGCAAGATACGGCGTGTCATGTCGGTCCAGACCGCCGCCCGTCTCACGGAACTTCTCTGCGAGGTGGTGGAGGTGGGTACGGGCAAGAACGCCGCTGTCCCGGGAATCCGCATCGCGGGAAAGACCGGGACCGCCCAGCGCATTTCGGAGGGCAGCAAGGGATATGCCGGCGGGAAATATGTCGCCTCCTTTATCGGGTTCATCGCCGATCATAACCCGCGGCTGGTCTGCGTTGTCATGATCGACAGCCCGGTGGGCGTCTATTACGGCGCCCAGATATCGGCGCCGGTGTTCAAGAACATCATCAATCGCGTCGTGAACATGGGGGGCAGTCCAGTGGAGGGTGTGGTGGCCAGGGGAACGGTTGCGCCGCCCGCAAGGACCGTGGTTCTTCCGAGCATGCGGGGGATGACCGCGATTAAGGCGACGGAGAAGCTCCGGGCGATGGGGCTCAATCCCCAGGTGGTCGGCGATCCCTCCACGGTGATGAAGCAGTTTCCGCTCGCGGGAGCGGAACTGAATCGCGGGTCGAACGTCACGCTGTACACGAACTCATTCACCGCGGTTCGCGGGGACAGCGTTCCGGTTCCCGATCTGACCGGGGTTTCCCTCCGGGAAGCGGTGCAGAATCTGGTGCAGGCGAATCTGAAAGTGAAAGTATCCGGCTCCGGAGTTGTCGAAGCGCAAATCCCCGAGCCGGGGACGCTGGTGGCATGTGGCACGGTTTGCCAAATTGCGTGCAGGAAGAGGTGAAATGAATCTCGATCAACTGGCGGACGCCATACCGGGCGCCCGGATTGTCGGTGCAAGCGCGGCGGAAATCCGCTCCATCGAGTATGATTCCCGCAAGGTGAAATCCGGAACGCTGTTCCTCGCCATACGGGGATTCAAGAGCGACGGAAACGCCTATATCGCCCAGGCGCTGTCGAATGGCGCCTCCGCGGTGCTCACCGATGAGATGCCGGAGCGCTGCGAGATCCCCGTCCTGCTCGTCCCCGACGCCCGCAAGGCCATGTCCCTGGCCGCGGACCGCTTCAACGGCAGCCCGCAGTCCTCCCTGATCATGACCGCGGTCACCGGCACCAACGGGAAAACCACCACCTCCTACCTGGTCAAATCCATCTTCGAGGCCAGCGGCATGGGCTGCGGTCTCATCGGCACCATCCGCCACATCGTCGGGAACGAAACGCTCCAGTCGAACAACACCACCCCGGAAGCTCCGGACATCCATTCCTTCCTCGCCCGCATGACCGCCGCGGGACAGCGCGCCTGTGTCATGGAGGTGAGCTCGCACGCCCTCGCCCTTTCCCGTGTATACGGCATACGGTTCCGCGCGGCGGCATTCACCAATCTCACCCGCGACCATCTTGATTTCCACGGCGATTTCGACACCTATCTGGATGCCAAGAGCATTCTCTTCAGCGGTCTTTCCGAAGACTCCACCGCGGTTGTCAATGGCGACGATCCGGCATCCGGGCATATCCGGGCCGTTTCGCGGAGCGGACGGATTCTCACCTATGGATTCGGCGAGACCAACGATCTGCGGCCCGTGAACCTGGAAATGGACGCCCGGGGATCGCGCTTCGACATTCGTTCTCCGTTCGGGACCATTCCGGTTTCCCTTTCCCTGCCCGGTCGGTTCAATGTCATGAACGCCATGACCGCGGCGGGCATCGCGCTGGGCTCCGGCATCTCCGGGGAGGTCGTTTCCGGGGGGGTGGCGGCCATGCGGGCGGTGGACGGCCGTTTTCAGACCGTGGAGGCGGGCCAGGAATTCGCGGTCATTGTCGATTACGCCCACACCCCGGATGCGCTGGAACGGATACTTTCCTCCGCCCGCGAGATCACCCGGGGACGCATCATCTCGGTATTCGGGTGCGGCGGAGACCGCGACCGCGGCAAACGCCCCCTCATGGGCGGCATTTCGGCCCGTCTGGCGGACTTTAGCGTGGTCACCTCGGACAATCCCCGCACGGAGGACCCGCGGGCCATCATCGCCGAAATCACCGGGGGCATGAACGACGCCGTGAATTACGAGGTCATTCCCGACCGCGCTGCCGCCATCCGTCGGGCGCTGGAACTGGCCGGACCGGGCGATGCCGTGGTTATCGCCGGGAAGGGGCACGAGGATTACCAGATTATCGGGACCGAGAAAATTCATTTCGACGACGTGGAAACGGCGCGCCGGATTCTGGAGGAGAAGCGATGATTGCCTACACCATGCAGCAGCTCGTCGCCGCCCTGGATCTCCGGAATACCGTCCTCCCGAAAGAACTGCGCAAACGCCTCGTGACCGGCGTATCCACCGACACCCGGTCGGTGCGGCCCGGCGATGTCTTTTTCGGCATTCGCGGGGAGACATTCGACGGCTCCCGGTTCGCCGGGCAGGCGCTTGCGGCGGGCGCGGCGCTGGCGGTGGTGAATCGTGACGCTCCGGATGTCACTGGGGGGCCGTTGGTGCGGGTCGAGGATACCGTCCGGGCGCTGGGCGACGTGGCGCGCGACTACCGCACCCGTTTTTCGGGACCGGTGATCGCGATTACCGGAACCAACGGCAAGACCACGGTGAAGGAGATGCTGCTCGCGGTGCTCCGCACCCGGTTCCGGACCCACGGGACCATCGGCAATCTCAACAACCATATCGGACTTCCCCTCTCCATCTTCGGACTTGACCGCATCCATCAGTGCGCGGTTTTCGAACTCGGCATGAGCGCCCCCGGGGAGATCGCGTATCTCGCGGAAATCGCCCAGCCGGATACCGGGATCATTCTGAACGTGGGCGAGGGCCACATGGAATTCTTCCCGAATCTCGACGCGGTCGCCGATGCCAAGACCGAACTCCTGCGCGCGCTCACTTCCGATGGCACGGCCATTCTCAACAACGACGACCCGCTCCTCCGCGCCCGTGAGAACGGGGGCGTCTGCCGGGTCATCCGGTTTGGCGTCAACTCCCTCTGCGATTTCCGGGCGGAAGGGATCGTGGTGCATGATGACGGCTGCCCTTCGTTCCGGGTGGGCGGATACTCAATACGGCTGCGGGTCCCGGGAGTGCACAACGTCTACAACGCCCTGGCGGCCTGGTCAACCGGGCGGCTCATGCGGATACGGCCCATGGAGATCATCGAGGCGCTCGAATCGTTCGCCCCGCCGAAGATGCGCATGCAGAGCATCGAGGTTTCCGGCGTGCGGTATATCAACGATTGCTACAACGCCAATCCCCTTTCCATGCGGGCCGCCGCCGATGTGCTCGGCGTCATGCGGATTCCGGAAGAGGGAAGGCTGGTGGCCGTTTTGGGTGACATGCGTGAACTCGGCGAGATGACCGGGGCGGCGCATCGTGAAATCGGACACCGGTTCGGGGAACTCCGTCCCGCCCTGCTCTGCCTGGTCGGCGAGCAGGCTCCGGCGTACCGCGAGGGCGCCCTGCGGTCGGGAATGGACCCGGATGCCGTCCGCCTCTTCGGGAACGCGGACGAGGCGCGGGATTTCCTGAGGGAAGTGAAACGCCCCGGTGATGTCATCTTTGTGAAAGGGTCCCGCGCGCTGGGAATGGAGACGATTGTGGAGACGCCTTCGGAATGAGGGCGGGAAAATGAAGCGGCAAGACGGAATTGAAAGATAATCCGATAGAACAGGGAAGAGAGACGCCGGGATAACCGGCGCATGAAGGAAATGTCTGAATCGTGAGCCGCCTGATCCGGGGATGAATCCGGTCTTCCTCCCATATCCTGGCGATCACGCGGAATATGGTTCAGACCGCGGCACTCAGGCACATTGACGCTCAGGCACTGCTTTTTAAGGAATTGCTGATGTTTTATCACATTTTTGTACCGCTCGTCAACCATTTCACCGCCCTGAACATTTTCAAGTATATCACGTTCCGGGCCGGGTACGCCATGCTGACCGCGCTCCTGCTCTCTTTCATCGTGGGGCCGCGCATCATCAAATGGCTGCGTAAATGGCAGATGAAGGAGAATGTCCGGGATGACGGGCCTCAGACCCATCTGGCCAAAAAGGGCACGGTCACCATGGGCGGACTGATCATCCTCGGGTGCATCATCATCCCGACCCTCATCTGGGCGCGGCTGGACAACATGTATGTGCTTCTGGCCCTGTTCTCCACCATCTGGATGGGAGCGGTCGGATTCCTCGACGACTATCTCAAGGCCAAGCGGCACATGCCCAAGGGTCTGGTGGCGAAATACAAGCTCGTGGGGCAGATCCTTCTCGGGTGCATGGTCGGCGGGACCATCTATTTCTATGGCGATGCCCAGTACGCCACCATGACCATGATCCCGTTCGTGAAAAATTACGCGCTCAATTATTCGCACTGGTATATCTACATCCCGATGGTCATCCTGGTCATCACCGCGACCTCCAACGCGGTGAACCTCAGCGACGGGCTCGACGGGCTCGCCATCGGACTCATGGCCATCGCGGCGACCACGTTCGCTTTCATTTGCTATGTGACCGGACGGGCCACCACGGCGGATTATCTGAATATTTTCTATCTGCCCGGATCCGGGGAACTCACCATCTTCTGCCTTTCTCTGGTTGGAGCGGCGCTCGGTTTCCTGTGGTACAACTTTCACCCGGCGCGGGTATTCATGGGCGACACCGGAGCGCTCGCCCTGGGCGGGGCGCTCGGCACCATCGCCATTCTGGTGAAATCGGAAATCCTGCTCATCGTGATCGGTGGAGTATTCGTGCTGGAGGCGCTCTCGGTCATTCTCCAGGTCGTGTCGTTCAAACTCCGCAAGAAGCGCATCTTCCGCATGGCCCCGGTTCACCATCATTACGAACTGAAAGGCTGGGCGGAGGAACAGGTTGTCGTTCGCTTCTGGATCATCGGCATGCTGTTTGCCCTGATCGCCCTGACAACATTCAAGATACGATGAGGCATGAGGCGCGGCGGATGTCCGCTGGCCGAAACAAGCGGTGAATCCTTTATTCTGATTTTTGTATCCTGTTTTCCGTATTTTCGGGGTTTTCCATGAAAGAGCCGCAATCCATAGATTTCTGGCTGCTCACCTCGGCGCTGATTCTCGCCGCGCTGGGAGTGGTCATGGTCTACAGTTCAAGCATGTATATCGGCATGCTCAAGATCGGGAACGGCTCCTATTATTTCCAGAAGCAGATGGCCTATCTCCTGCTGAGCATCGTGGCCATGGTGGTATGCACCCGTCTGAACTACCGTGGATACGCCGCTATCGCCAAGGCGCTGTTGGCATTCGGGTATCTCCTGCTCATCGCGGTGCTCGCGCTCCCCTCCGCGCACAGCGACGTGGACCGCTGGATACGCATCGGGCCGATCAATTTCCAGCCCTCGGAAACCGCGAAGCTGTTTCTGGTCATCTATCTCGCGGCCGCCATTTCGGCCATGGGGGATCGAATCCGCGACTTCAAAAAGGGATTCCTTCCGATGGTGAGCATTGTATTCGCCACCTTCACGCTCATCTTCATGGAGCCGAGCCTCAGTATGGCGGGCCTTTCGCTCATGGCGGGATTCTACATGCTTTTCGTGGGGCGCGCCAAACTGGGGCACATCCTGATGTGCTTCCTCCCGGCCATCCCGGCGATCGGGATTCTCGCCATCAAGAAGCCCTACATGCTCTCCCGTCTGGTGGGATTCATGAATCACGGTTCCGAAACCTGGTCGCAGGCCGGACAGTCCATCATCGGTATCGGCAGCGGCGGTCTCTTCGGGGTCGGTCTCGGGAACAGCACCCAGAAGTTCAATTTTCTCCCGGAGCGTCATACCGACTTCATCTTCTCCATTCTGGGCGAGGAACTGGGATTTGTCGGAACCACCCTGGTGCTCGGGCTGACGCTCGTTTTCATCTGGCGCGGATTCAAGATCGCCCGCGAGGCCCCGGATATGTTCGGGTTCCTGCTCGCTTCGGGGATCACGTTCATGTTCGCCATTCAGGTGTTCATCAACATCGGCGTGGCGACCCGTCTCCTGCCGACCACCGGGGTGACCCTGCCGTTCATTTCCTATGGGGGTTCTTCGCTGCTCCTGACCTTCATCACCACCGGCATCCTTCTCAACATCTCCAAGCACACCAGCCTGGAGCGCAGGCTCTCGCAGGAATTCGGGAGCCGTATACACCGGAGGATACCGTCATGAGGATCGCATTCGCGGGTGGAGGGACCGGCGGACATGTCTATCCCGCCCTGGCCGTGGCCCGGGAAATCCTGAACCGTCGCCCGGAAACCGAGGTGCTTTTCATCGGCGGCGCCCGGGGAATCGAACGGAAAATCGTGGGCGGCGCCGGATTTCCGGTGGAAACCATCACGGCGTGCGGGATGCCGCGGAAAACCTCCCCGGCCATTTTCTCCTTCGCGTGGAAGCTCGGAATGTCAATCCTGCGTTCCCGGAGCATTCTGAAACGGTTTCATCCCCAAGTGGTCATGGCCACCGGGGGATATGTGTCGGGACCGCCGGTGATCGCCGCGCACCTTCTCGGCATCCCCGCGGTCATCCAGGAGCAGAATTCCTTTCCCGGCATCACCAACCGGAAGCTGTCCCGGTACGCGGACATGGTTTTTCTGGGATTCGAGGACGCGCGCAAATACTTCTCCGGCCCGGCGGAAGTCATCTGCACCGGCAACCCGGTGCGCGGAGAAATCGGCGCGGGGAACCGCATGCGGGTGGCGGAAACCTGGGGACTCGACCCCGCGCGGAAAACCCTGCTGGTTTTTGGCGGAAGCCAGGGTGCGCAAGCGGTCAACCGGGCGGTGTCCGGTGATCTGGATCACATCGCATCCAATGAAATACAGATACTATGGCAGACTGGCGATCGCGAATTCGAGACCTGGAAAAAGCACGACGGCAGCTTCGGCGGAAGGGTGAAAGTGGTCCCCTATATCGACGTCATGGCGGATGCGTATGCGCTGGCCGATCTGGTGGTGGCGCGGGCGGGAGCCATGAGCATCGCGGAGATCACCGCCTGCGGCTTGCCCGCGATTTTCATCCCGCTGCCCACCGCGGCGGAGAATCACCAGGAGCACAACGCCCGCTCGCTCGCGGATGCCGGAGCGGCGGTCATGATACGGGAAGCCGACCTGGCTCCCTCCCGGCTGGGGAAAGAAGTTGCGGCGATCATGGAATCCGAAACCCGCCGCGGGGGAATGGCCGAAGCGTCGCGGAATCTGGGCCGTACGGATGCGGCGGCGCGGATCGCGGAGCGGATAATCGAGCGGTACGGGACGGAGTGATCCCGGGAGGAGCGCATGTTTTTAGGACCTTTGACAGAGCGGGTTAAAAATATTCACATGATCGGTATCGGCGGTTCCGGAATGAGCGGCATCGCGGAGATACTCCTGAACCTGGGGTTCGTCATCACGGGATCGGACGTTCGGTCCTCGGCGGTGACCGAACGGCTGGTTTCCCTGGGCGCTACAATATTCATCGGGCACTCCCCGGAAAACGTCCGGACCTGCAATGCGGTGGTGTATTCCTCGGCGGTGCATGAGGACAATCCGGAGATCATAGCCGCCCGCGAACGGAAAATCCCGGTCATCAAACGGCCGGAGATGCTCGCCGAGATCATGCGGATGAAATACGGCATCTGCATTGCCGGGACCCACGGCAAAACCACCACCACCTCCATGACCGGTCAGGTGCTGACCCGGGGGGGCATCGATCCCACCATCATCGTGGGCGGACGGGTCGCCGGATTCGGCGGCGGGGCCAAGGTCGGGCGGAGCCCCTACCTGGTGCTGGAAGCGGACGAGTACGACCGCACTTTCCTGCGGCTCACTCCGGTCATCGCGGTGGTCACCACCATCGACCGGGAACATCTGGACTGTTACCGGGACATACAGGATATCGAGCAGGCTTTCCTTCAGTTCGTGAACAAGGTCCCTTTCTTCGGATCGGCCATCCTCTGCATCGATGACCGCGGAGTGCGGAACATCATTCCGGGAGTCGAGCGTCGGATCGTCACCTACGGCATCTCCCGTCAGGCCGATATACGGGCGGAAAATGTGGTGTTCGAGGGGCTGACCTCACGGTTCGATGTGGTCGCCCACGGCGTTCCGCTGGGTTCGATTCGTCTCGCGGTCCCCGGTTTGCACAATGTGCGGAACGCGCTCGCCACGATTGCGGTGGCTATCGAAATGGGGATTCCGTTCGAGGTGGTCGCGCAGTCTCTCGGAGAGTTCCGGACCGTTGACCGCCGTTTCGAGATCAAGGGCGAGGCCGGCGGGATTGTCGTGGTGGACGATTACGCGCACCATCCCACCGAGATAGAGGCTTCTCTCGAAGGCGCGCGGAGCGGGTTCGACCGTCGCATCGTGGCGGTGTTCCAGCCCCATCTTTTCTCACGGACCCGTGATTTCCACGAGGAGTTCGGACGGGCGTTCATGAACGCCGATGTTCTGGTGGTCACCGATGTTTTCCCGGCGCGCGAGAGCCCCATTCCGGGGATAACCGGGAAACTGGTGGCGGATGACGCCCTCGCCGCGGGACATCGCAACGTCCGCTACATCGAGCGTCGCGAGGACATCGCCCCGGCGCTCCGCGGGATGGTCCGCCCCGGTGACATGGTCATTACCTTCGGCGCCGGCGATATCAACAAGGTCGGGCTGGAGCTTCTCGAAAAACTGAAATCAGAAGGATAATGCCGGGACGGACCCCGTGTCCGCCCGTATGAAGAAAAAAGGGGTGTTTGCATAACACCCGGACGATCAGCGTCAATACCAGGTGAACGGCCGGCAGCAGTCTTTTTCATGTTTCAGAAGGGTATGCGATGGCGGTCAAACGGAACAGCAAGCTGAGGAATACCCAGTCGCGATTGAAGCAGACTCGTGCGCGGGGGCGTTCCAACGGCTCGGGATCCCATGTGGGGAGGTATTTCATCCTCTTCGGGCTTCTCGGCGTGCTTGCCTGGGTGGCGGGGAAACCCCTGCTGGACCGTATCGTCTCCCTGCCCGTGTTCACCATCCGCACCGTCCAAGTGGAGGGTACGCAGCATCTGGACAAGGCCCGTATTCTCAAATCCGCCGCGATCCATCCCGGAGAAAACATTTTCCGGGCGGACCTGGCGAAAGCTTCCCGGTTATTACGGAAGGAATTCGCCGCCCAGGATTTCACCCTGTTCCGCAGGCTGCCGGACACCATCGTGATACGGGTGGTGGAGCGCGAGCCGGTGGCGCTCATCAATGACGGCGAGTTGGTGGGAGTGGACGCCCAGGGAGTGCTTCTTCCCCATATCGGAGCGGACATGGTGGATTCGCTGCCCATCATCACCGGGGTGACCGGGGCGCGGACGCTGAATGAGCCGGGTGCGAAAGAACGGCTGATGGCCGGTTTACGGCTTCTCGACGCCATAACCCGTCAGGCGCCCGGAGTGCAGAAACGCATTTCGGAAATCAACGCCGCCAATGCGTCCACTCTGGGAATCAGCCTGCTCGACAACGGCATCGAGGTGGTTATCGGGGATGGCGGCTGGGCCGGGAAACTGCCCAACCTGGAGAAGGTGATTCGCCAGGTGGTTTCGCGCGGGGATTCGGTTCAGTCGGTGGATATGCGGTTCGGAGAGAAGATATTTATCCGGAAGGCTCCTCCGGTGAAACCGGCGGTGAAAGCGGAACCGTCGGAGGAATCGCTGGAATTGGAGCGGGAGCAGGTGCAGGAGCTGGTGCAGGAAAAGAAGAAAAAAGAGCGGGTCACGGTGGCGGAGTCCAAGCCCCCCGCACGGAAACGCGCACCGAAGGATGAGCGGGACATTCCGGAGTGAAACGATGAGAGCGGGTGCATTCCCGTTTTCTGATCCCGGTCTTCATCCTTTCTCCACTCGGGAAAGAGTTTTAACCAGATTGAGGAGTGCATATGGGGAGAAGTGTCATACGGGTCGGCCTTGATATCGGGACCACCAAGATTGCCGCGGTCATCGCACGGATCGAGGAAGACGGCACCCCCACGATCATAGGAGTGGGCACCAGCGTGTGCGACGGCTTGCGGCGGGGGGTGGTGGTGGACCTGGAAAAGACGGTCAGCGCCATCAACAAGGCGGTGACCGAAGCCGAGCACATGGCGGATGTACAGATCAGGGAAGCGTTCGTGGGGATCGCCGGCGACCACATCAAATCCCTGAACTCGCGGGGGGTGATTGCGGTCTCGCGGGCGGACAACACCATCACGGACAAGGATATCGAACGGGTTATCGAAGCCGCCAAGGCCATACGGCTCCCGGACGAACGGGAGATCATCCACGTCATCCCCCAGGGATTCATCGTGGACAACCAGGACGGCATCAAGAATCCGCTGGATATCTCCGGGGTGCGGCTGGAGGCCGAGGTCCATATTGTGACCGGGGCGATGACCTCCATCCAGAATGTCATCAAGTGTGTGAATCGCGCGAATATCGATGTGAAAGACCTGGTGCTTCAACCGCTGGCGAGTTCCTATGCGGTGCTGACCCGGGATGAGAAGGAACTGGGATGCGCGGTGCTGGATATCGGCGGCGGCACTACCGATCTGGCGCTGTTTCAGGACGATGCAATACGGTACACATCCATCATCGGTCTGGGGGGGAGAAATGTGACTTCCGACATCGCCATCGGCCTGAGAACGCCGATCGACCAGGCGGAAGCCATCAAGATCAAGCACGGGTATGCGTTACGCTCCCTCATTCCGAAGAACGCCACCATCGAAGTTCCCGGCCCGGGCGACCGTGAACCGAGAACGGTGTCTCTCGACATACTCGGCACCATTATCGAGCCGCGTATGGAAGAGCTATTCACTCTCGCGAAGCATGAAATCGAAAAGAGCGAGTACAGCGGTCTTCTGGGAGGAGGAATTGTACTTACCGGCGGGGCGTCGCTTCTCAGGGGAAGCGCCGAACTCGCGGAGCAGGTGTTTGACATGCCGGTGAAAATCGGGTATCCGAGGGGCTTCAACGGTCTCATGGATATCAGCGACAACCCGGGGTATTCCACGGTTTTGGGTTTGATTCTGTACAGCGGCCAGAATATCGGCGGTTCGGATCAGTACATGGGCGGCGGACGTCAGGGAATGTTCGGACGGGTGGCGGACAATATGAAAAAATGGTTCCGGGACTTTATATAACCTCAAATGGGGGGAGGATAATGAACATCGACATCGATCTCGATCTGTATGCGACCGCGAACATCAAAGTGGTGGGAGTGGGCGGCGCTGGCGGAAATGCAGTAAACCGTATGATCAACGCCAATCTTCGGGGAGTGGATTTCATCGCGGTCAATACGGACAAGCAGGCACTGAATATCAACCAGGCCGGCACGAAGATTCAGATCGGCTCCAATCTTACCCGCGGGCTGGGCGCGGGCGGCAATCCCGAGGTGGGGCGTCAGGCCATCGAGGAATCGAAAGAGCAGATTTCCGAGGCGCTCACCGGCTCGGACATGATTTTCATCACCGCCGGAATGGGCGGCGGAACCGGTACCGGCGCGGCGCCGGTCATTGCCCAGATGGCGCGTGAAATGGGCATCCTCACCGTGGGCGTGGTGACCAAGCCGTTCATGTTCGAGGGCGGAAATCGTCAGAACACCGCCAACAAGGGAATCAAGGCGCTCAAGGAAGTGGTGGATACCCTCATCGTCGTGCCGAACCAGAAACTGCTCGCCATCTCCGACCGTAACACGCCGTTCACCGAGGCGTTCCGGATGGCGGATGATGTGCTCCTCAAGGCCACGAAGGGCATCTCCGATATCATCAATGTCCCGGGAATCGTGAATGTGGACTTCATGGACGTCCGCTCGGTCATGAGCGAGATGGGCGACGCCATCATGGGCACCGGTGTGGCGGTTGGGGAAAACCGTGGCCGCGAGGCCGCCGAGCAGGCCATCAAGAGCCCGCTCCTGGAAAATGTCTCCATCCAGGGCGCGCGCGGAGTGCTCATCAACATCACCGGCGGTCCCAACATGTGCCTCTATGATATCGATCAGGCCGCGACCCTCATCCACGAGGAAGCGGGCGAGGAAGCCAACATCATCTTCGGCGCGGTGATGGACGAGAATATCACCGACGAGGTGCGGGTGACCGTCATCGCCACCGGATTCAACGCCGGGCCGCTTCGCGATGCGCTGACCAACTACCAGGAGTCCAACGCCATCGTGGACTTCGCGGGAGGAAGCTCCGAACTGGTGCGTCCGAAGGCTCCCAAGGACGGTTCCGGCTTCGATTTCGAGGAACAGGAGCAGGAAATCATGGCGAGCAAAAAGGTCCGGGCGTTCGAGAAGACCCGAAGCAGCCTGAGCTTCCCGACCTTCCTGCGCCGTCAGGCCGACTGACGCCGGAGTTCTCCGACGCTGGAATATAAACGGGGACGGCACTGCTCACTCACCCCCATGAGAAAAGGTATGACTTACCTTCAGCAGACGCCGTCCCCGATCTATTTGAAAGGGGCATGCGCCATGAGCCGTTCACCATCCACTCTCCGTCCGTCGCTTCTCCTCTGTGTTCTCCTGTTTCTTTCCGGTTCTCCCTCTTCCTTCAGTCAGGAAAAGATCGTGAAACTCCCCGCGTCGCGTCTGGAAAGCACGGTCTCCGTAGAGCGGGCGCTCCAGAATCGCCGAACCGTGCGGACTTTCCGAAACGAACCCCTGTCCCTGACGGAAATCTCCCAGCTTCTCTGGGCGGCGCAGGGAGTCACCGGCAGACGGGGCGACCGCGAACTGCGCACCGCTCCCTCCGCCGGGGCCATCTATGGTCTGGAAACCTATCTGGTGTCGTCCGGGGTGGAGGGACTCGAACCGGGGGTCTACCGGTACACTCCCAGAGACCATACGTTGGCTTTCCTTCGGAAAGGCGATCTGCGGGCCGACCTGTGCGCCGCATCGCTCGGGCAATCCTGCGTGAAAGATGGCGCGGCGATGATAGTTTTTGCCGCCGTTCCCGCGCGTGTCATCGCGAAGTACAAGGAACGCGGATGGAAATTCGCCGTCCTGGAAGCGGGGCATGCCTCCGAGAACGTCTATCTCCAGGCGGAAGCGCTGGGGATCGGGACCGTGGCGGTGGGTTCGTTTACCGACAGCGAAGTGAAGAAGATCCTGGGCGTCCGGAAGGCGGGACATACCGGAACGCTC
>CAYRTQ010000015.1:22492-24740 GCA_964426865.1 uncultured bacterium | reverse complement strand
CACCGGCTCGGGCAAGACCACCACGCTCTATTCCGCCCTCAGCCGCATCAACAAGCCGGATGTCAACATCATGACCGCCGAAGACCCGGTGGAGTACAACCTCGCGGGAATCAACCAGGTGCTGGTCCGCAACGAGGTGGGGATGACATTCGCCGCCGCGCTGAAAGCGTTCCTCCGTCAGGACCCCAACATCATCATGATCGGCGAAATCCGCGACGTGGAGACCGGCAGCATCGCGATCAAGGCGGCGCTCACCGGCCATCTCGTGCTCTCCACCCTGCATACCAACGACGCTCCCGGCACCGTGACCCGTCTCATCGACATGGGGATCGCCCCCTTCCAGGTGGCCTCCGCGGTCAATCTCATCCAGGCCCAGCGTCTCCTCCGCCGTCTCTGCACCGAGTGCAAGCGACCGGTGAACGTGCCCCGCGAACTCTGGGAGCAGTTGCAGATCACCGGAGATGACGTCATCTATGGTCCGGTGGGCTGCCCCAAGTGCAACGGCACGGGAAAGAAGGGCCGGATCGGCGCCTACGAGGTCATGGCCATGTCTCCCGCGCTGCGCCAGCTCGTGCTCAACAACGCTTCCACCACGGAAATCCGGGATCAGGCCATCCGGGAGGGCATGCTGACCCTGCGCATGGACGCCATTCAGAAGATGAAAAACGGGATCGTGGATTACGAGGAAGTCATCCGGGAGACGATGAATTAGGAAGGGAAAAAGGGGCGAAGGGCAGGAGCGGACCCGTGCGATGATTGCGCTGCTGTAATGCCCGGTTCGCGGTTATGCGTTTTTATCCCCATATGGTCCATTGTGCCCGGGGGGCGCTTCGACAGGCTCGGCGTCCGCGCTGGCTGAGCCTGTCGAAACCAACATAAAAGGGTCAAACTGAACCGTATTACCCTTTGCCCCTTTGATCCTTTGTTCCTTTGCCCCTGTTTTCATAGGAGAACCAGCCATGCCGGATTTTGTGTACGAAGGCAAAGCGAGGGGCGGTAAAGCGGTGAAAGGCGAGCATTCCGCCGCGAGCCGCGACGATGTATTCAAATATCTTCGGGGGCGCGGCATCGCGGTCACCTCGGTTCGACGGAAGCCCAAGCCGATCTCGCTGACTATCGGCACCGGGGTGAAAGCGCAGGACATCACCGCATTCGCGCGTCAGTTCGCCGCCATGATCTCCGCCGGTCTGCCGCTCATCCAGTGCCTGAATATTCTCACCGTGCAGAGCGAGAATCCGAATTTCAAGAAAGTCCTCGTCTCGGTCACCGCCGGGGTGGAGTCGGGAAACTCGCTGGCGGACAGCATGGCCAAGCATCCCAAGGTATTTCCCGAGCTTTTCATCAACATGATCGCCGCGGGCGAGGTGGGCGGTATTCTCGATACCATCCTGCTGCGTCTGGCGACCTTTCTGGAGAAAGCCGCGGCCCTGAATCGCAAGATCAAGGGCGCGATGATGTATCCCATCATCATCACCATCGTGTCCGTTCTGGCGGTTTCCGCGCTTCTCATCTTCGTGATCCCGGTTTTCACCAAGTTGTTCATGGATTCCGGCGCCAAGCTTCCCGGTCCCACCCAGTTCGTGGTGGACCTGTCGAATTTTCTGAAAACTCCGGGGAAGATTCTCCCGCTGGTGGGAATATTCGCCCTGGGGGGATTCGCGTTCAAACGGTACCGTGATACCTCCGATGGACGATTCCACACGGACCGGCTCCTGCTGAAGATTCCGGTCATGGGGGATCTGGCGAAGAAAAGCGCTGTCGCCCAGTTCTCCCGTACGCTCGGAACCCTGCTCTCCAGCGGCGTCTCCATTCTGGAAGCCCTCGACATCACCGCCAAGACCGCCTCGAACATGGTGGTGCGCCGTGCGCTCCAGAGCATGATCGGGGCAATCTCCGAGGGCAAGACGATCACCGAGCCCATGAAAGCCACCGGGGTGTTTCCCCCCATGGTGATCCAGATGGTGGCGGTGGGGGAGGAATCGGGCGGGCTGGACCAGATGCTGAACAAGATCGCTGATTTTTACGATGAAGAGGTGAATGCGGCGGTGGAGACGCTCACCAGTCTCATGGAGCCGCTCATCATCGTTGTGCTGGCCATTGTCCTGCCGCTGCTGCGCCTGAACCAGGGACTCCTGACCTGATTGCCGGATCAGCCCGGCAGCGGCGCCGCTTCGGCGCGGCGGTTTCGAAACCGGACCGACTCGGTGTACCCGGCGTCGCGGGCGAGACGGACGGCGGCGGCGAACGC
>CAYRTQ010000015.1:5105-22482 GCA_964426865.1 uncultured bacterium | reverse complement strand
ATTGTCCTGGGCGGAACGATCATCGCCATGTACATGCCCATGTTCGATATGATCAACGCTGTCGGCGCCGGCGGATGATCCCGGCCATGCGGCGCCTTCCGGAGCGTCTGCCCGGAAGTGGGGAGGAGTAATGAAGAAAGTCTGTATTTTTGCCAATCAGAAGGGCGGGGTCGGCAAGACCGCCTGCGCGCTGAACGTGGGATTCGAGCTGGCGCGGCGGGGGAAGAGCGTCCTCATGGTGGATACCGATCCCCAGGGGAATCTCACTTCCTGGGCCGGGTTCGACCCCGACTCCTTTGAATATACGGTATTTGATATACTGAAGAACCGGATGCGGGTGGAAGATGTCATGGTTCATGTCCGTGACGATCTCTGGCTCGCTCCCGCCAACATCCTTCTGGCTTCCACCGAGCGGGAGATTTTCGCTTCCATCGGCTACGAGCGCATCCTGCGGAAGGCGTTCCAGCCGGTGCTGGAGCGGTTTGACCATATCGTGCTGGATTCTCCGCCCGCGCTCGGCGCGCTCACCGTGAACGGTCTGGTGGCGAGCGACGAGGTATATATCGCGGTGGCCTGCGAGCACCTGAGCGTCATCGGCACCAACAAGCTCCTGGAGACCATCGACGCCATCCGCGAGAACTACAACCCCAATCTCGAGGTGGGGCGGGTCATACCCACGATGTATTCCAATACCGTTCTCGCCAACGAAATGCTGAAACAGCTCTCCTCGTTCTTCGGGGAGAAGCTCGCCCGCACCGTCATTCGCCGCAACGTGAAAATCGGGGAAAGCTCCGCCATGGGGCAGAGTGTCATCCATTATGATCCCACCAGCATCGGCGCTCAGGATTATGCCGCCCTGGTGGAGGAGATTCTATGAGCGCGGGACGGTTCAAGAGCAAGGACGATTACTTCTCGCGGCGCTCCGGTCTCGCCGAGCAGGTCATCGCGGCCAAACCGCAGCCGCAGCCGCAACCGCAGCAACCGCCGTCATCCAAGCAGGCGAAGCGGCGCGGAGTGGAGAACGCCGTGCCGTCGCCGCTGCTCCGGGTGCATTTCTGCAAGACGGTGGAACGTTTCGAGATCACCGGGAAAGGGAAGTTCCACAAAGGGGAGTATCCCCTCGACGATGCCCTGCAGAGTCATCTTGACGGTGAAACGACCCTGCTGGTGAGTCCGCTTTCCCCCTCGGGGGAAACCGCGTTCACCGTGGTGCGATTCGACCTCTCGGAAGAGATGGACCATCCCTTCTCCAAGGCCCGGCAGTATGCCGACGAGCTCCAGAAATACGGAATTCCCGGGCTCATCGAGGTGACCGAAGGGGGGAAAGGGCACTACCACCTCTGGCTTTTCCATGAGCAGCCGGTGCCCGCGGCTCCGTTCTCCGAGGCGCTGGTGCGGCTGGGACGACGCCTGTTCGGGCTCGCTCTGGAAACCGTTCCCCCGGTGTCCGGGGACGCCTCCATCCCGCTTCCCCTGCAGGGGGAATCGGTGCTGCTCCAGCGGCGGGTGTTCGTCAACGCGGTCGGGAAGATGATCAAGGAGCAGGGGAGCGTCCTGCAGAGCATCGAGTATTGCCCGAAACGGGTCAGCGACGGTTTCATCGCACGGATGAGCGAGATGCCCAAACCCCTGCCTTCGACGCGTCCGGCTGTTCCGGTCGTGGAACGCGCGCCCCTTCCGTCGGTGGAAAAGCCGAAACCGGCAACGGCTGCCCCGTCGGCCGTTCCTCCCCTTGCGCCGAAACCCGTCCCTGCCGCGCCGCCGAAAGCGGTTGCCCCGTCGCCGGTCCCGGCCGTGGAGGTTCCGAAGCCTGTCGCGCCCTCGAAATCCGCGCCTCCGGCTCCCGAGCCGGTTTCCCCGGAAGCGTTGTCCTCACCGGTTACGTCCGATGTTTTGTCCACGCCCCCGGAAGTGCCGGAAGATGTCACGGAGCCGGTATCCGTTCCCTCCGCTTCGGCCGTTGATGATACCGGGGTGGAATCCGGGGACCAAGTTCCCGCGGATTCAGAGAGCGGCGCTCTTTCCGTAAACGAAGCTCTGGCCCCGTCTGCGGAAACGCTGGTTCTGAATACAACGGACGCTGAAACGCCTTCGGATACGGCTGATCCCGTGAAAGCGGAACCAGCCCCGATTTCCCCCGAACCGCCCGTGACCTCCGTTCCGGTTGCGACGGAGCCCGTCCCAGCTCCCCAACCGCTCCCGGTGTTCGTGTTCCAGCGCGGCGGGGTGGAATATGGAATCGCGGTCGAGCGGGTGGCGTCCGTGGCTGCCGCTGGCGGCATTTCATCCCTGCCCGGCGCGGAACGGGGGGTGCGCGGAACGCTCGCCCGTGGCGGAAGAACGGTGACCGTACTGGATCCCGGCGCTCTTTCCGGCGGGGGAATGTCTCCCGTGTCCCCGAAAGACCGGGTGGTCCTGGTGAAAACGTCCACGGGGGAAATCGGCCTGCTCGCGGACGGTGTTTCCGGGATGGCGTCCCTGCCTCCGGAGCGGATTGCGCCCCTGGCCGGGGATGAACGGTTCCGGGTTGCATCGGAACCTTCGGATTCGGGACGCTCCATTCTGCTCCCGGACGTGGACCGGCTGCTCGCTCCGGATGATGGGAAACCGGAACGTACGGCGGGGAAAGCCCTCATGGCGGCCGCCGCTGAACCGCATGTGCTCTTCTCCGGCGGGGGAGGACAGTTCGCGCTTCCCTCACGGTCGGTGCGGGAGATTCTCCCCGACATTACGGCGGAGCGGGGCCGGGGCCCGGCTGGTGGGCTGGCGGTGAAAACCGTGCCGTATCGGGGAGGGGAATTGCGCGTTGTCGACATTCTGGCCGCGGTTTCCTCTTCCGGGGACCGGGCGGTAACGGCGGATGTCCGGAAATCCGGAGCGCGGGGAAGGATTCTCGTGCTGCGGGCGGAGAACGCCCTGTTCGGAGTGAGAGTGGATGCCATCACGGGCATCCGCGCCCTTCCGTCCGGCGAGATAGAGCCGGTCGGGGGAAACGCCGCACCGGTGACGGCGATGGTCCGCTTGACCGGTTCGGAGGGAGTGGTCCGGGTGCTCGACCCGGAGCGGATGGGAAAGCTGGGAACGCAGTTCGCCTGATTTCCGCAAACCGGAGATCAAATCGCGGGAGCGATGCGCGTCCGGCGGACGGCGACTTCAGGAACCGGCGGTTCCCTTTTTCAGGAATGCCCGGTACCTGTTCCACTCGTCCTCGAAATTCGGGGTGAAGAACCCCGAACCGAGAAGCGATTCGATTTCCATGGGACTGTAGAATCGCACCGCG
The DNA here is from genome assembly GCA_964426865.1 of uncultured bacterium. GTDB lineage: Bacteria > Latescibacterota > Latescibacteria > Latescibacterales > Latescibacteraceae > JAWLHT01. The sequence continues at coordinate 19,202 of CAYRTQ010000015.1, read as the reverse complement.
TCGATTTCTTCCGCCTGGAAGCTTACAGGGCGGTCCCAGGTGCAGCGAAACGTGGTCACCCGCTCCCGCTCGATGTCGCTCTCCATGATATATGTATATAAACGCTCGTATGCCGCACCGTGGATTCCCAACTCTTCTCCGGCCTCGCGGTGCAGGGCCTCTTCCACCGTTTCGCCGGAATGGAGGTGTCCCCCGACCGAGGTATCCCACCGTCCCGGCTGGATATCTTTTGATTCCGAGCGTTTCTGCAGGAGGAGCATTCCCGCGGGGTTGAACACCAGGACATGCACCACCGGATGAAGGAGAAAGCTGCCGCGATGGCACTCCTCCCGGGTGGCCCGTCCGATGGTGGAGCCGTTTTCATCCAGACAATCGAACCATTCCATGATCCGTTCCTTTCTGACGGCTGACGGTCAAGACGGGAAAATGGGTTGCGCCGGTAAATATAGGATAATTCTCCCGGAATCGCCACTGCATACGGTTGGCCGCGGCATCCGGGCGGAACGCGTGTTCGACGCGGGAAGAGGCTCCGTCGCGGGGAGTTATGGGGATGAGCCGCGCTCCGCGCCCGCGCCTTTATCGGATAACCCCGAAAAACCGGTTGATTTACCCTAATGTCTTGAACATATTACATATTGGGCAGCCGGTCATTGGGAGGACAGACATGGAAACGGATCATATTCTCGATACGGTCGGGCGGTTCTGCCCGGTTCCCATCATCGAGACCGCGAATACAGTGAAGCAGATGAAAGTCGGGGAAACCCTGACCGTCATTTCCGACGATCCCGGAATCAAGAGCGACATGCCCCACTGGTGCGCCATGACCGGCAACGAGTGCCTCGGCATGGACGAGAGCGGCGGGGAAGTCCGGGTATACGTGCGAAAGGCGAAAGCGTGAAGCCTGTCAGCGGGTTGCTGTTCGGTACCGGGGGCGTTCCCGAGTCGGCGGTGAAGACCGATACCATTTCCGCGCTCCGGTATCTGCGGGAACTGGGACTCGATGTCATGGAACTGGAGTTCGTGCGGGGCAGTTTCCCGGGCGAGGAGAAATGCCGCGCCATCGCGGACGCCTCCCGTGAAACCGGAATACGGCTCAGCGCGCACGGTCCCTATTTCATCAACCTGAACAGCGCGGAGGAGGAGAAAATCACCGCCTCCCGTGAACGTATTCTCAGGACCGCCCGGATCGGGACTCTCTGCGGCGCGGAGAGCGTCACCTTTCACCCCGCGTTCATGCATGAGGACGATCCGGAGACGGTGTACCGGAGGGTACGCGACGGGCTTTCCACGGTCATGACAGAGGTGCGCCGCGAAGGGTACGATATCGACGTTCGGCCCGAGACCACCGGGAAACCCTCGCAGTTCGGCACGGTGGAGGAACTCGTCCGGCTTTCCGCCGAAATCGGGGGAATCCATCCCTGCATCGACTGGTCCCATCTCCATGCCCGGACCGGGGCGTACAACACCGCCGCCGAGTTCCAGCGGGTGATCGACACCGTGCGGAATGGGCTCGGCGAAAAAGAGCTGCACGGTTTTCACCTGCACGTGTCGGGAATCGAGTACGGCCCCAAGGGGGAGAAAAAGCATCTCGATCTGGAAGAATCCGATTTCAACTACCGGGACCTGCTCCGTGTGCTCAAGGACAACGGTGTTTCCGGGTTTGTCATCTGCGAGAGTCCCCATCGGGAAGCTGACGCGCGGATGATGAAGGAATGGTACGGGAAACTGTAGGAGTATATGGCGTATTATCCTGAAAATGCGACACACTGGGCAAGAATTGGGCAGATGGTGGAGCAGGCCGGCCGCATCTTTCTCTCCACCCATGTCAATCCGGACGGCGACGCCATCGGGAGCGTGATGGCGCTGGCGGGCGTTCTGGCGGGCATGGGGAAGCCGTACCGCATCATTCTCCAGTCCACGACCCCGGAGACCTATCGTTTCCTCGATCCGGAGGGCCGCATCGAGTCGTATCCGGAAAATCCGCCTGTCGCCGATGGGCCGGGAAAGGACGATCTGGTGCTCTTCCTGGACCTCGGCCGTCTGGACCGGACCGGGCAGGTGGAACGGTTCCTCGTGGACAATCCCGCCGGAAAGGTGGTCATCGATCATCACCGCCCGGAAACTGTGGGCGCCGATCTCATCGTGGTGAATCCCCGTGCGGAATCCACCGGTTCGCTGGTATACGATCTCATCACCACCATCGCTCCCGGTCTGGTGAACGAGCGTATCGCTTTGGCGGCGCTCACCGCCATTGTGACCGACACCGGGTATTTCCGGTACAGCAACACCACCGAAACCACCCACCGGGTGGCCGCCTCGCTGTATGCGCACGGCGCCAAGGTTGGCGCCATACGTCGGGAACTGGAGACCGGGCAGCCGTTCTGCCGTCAGAAACTCCTGGGTTTCGTGCTCGCCGGGCTCAGTCAGGCCGCGGGAGGGAGGATCGCCTACGCCTCCATCACCCAGGACATGTTCGAGAAAACCGGAGCGCACCGCGAGCATACCGACGGCATCATCGATCACATCAGGATCATTCAGAATACCAGGATAGCGTCGCTTATCATCCAGGAAGGCCCCGATCTCTTCAAGGTGAGCTTCCGGACCACCGACTCCGTCCCGGCCAACGATATCGCGTCCCTTCTCGGCGGAGGCGGGCATCCCCGCGCGGCCGGCGCCACTCTCGCCGGAAACCTGGAGCGGGTGACCGCCCTCATGCTGGAAGCAGCGGAAACCATTCTCGGCAGTGGAAAGGAATGATGGTTAAACCAGATTCGTGGATACGCCGTATGGCCCTGGAACACGGCATGATCGATCCCTTCGCGGAGGGTGTGTCACGCCCCGGGGTGATTTCCTACGGTCTTTCGTCCTATGGCTACGATATGCGCATTTCCCGTGATTTCAAGATTTTTTCCGGCTCCGGTCCCATCGACCCCAAGGCGGCCACGCCCGGCCAGTTCCGGGATGTCACCACCGATGTACTCGTTCTCGATCCGCACACTTCGACTCTCGCCCGTTCGGTGGAGTATTTCCGTATTCCCCGGGATGTCATCACCGTCACGTTCGGAAAATCCACCTATGCCCGATGCGGAATCGTGGTGAATGTCACCCCGTTCGAGCCCGAGTGGGAAGGGTATGTCACCATCTCCATAACGAACACCAATCCATATCCCGCCAAACTGTACGCGGAAGAGGGCATCGCGCAGGTGTTGTTCCTGGGCGGCGATGGCGACTGCAGCGTCTCATACGCCGACCGCAAGGGAAAGTACCAGGCCCAGCAGTCCATCACCGTGGCGCGGGTGGACGGGAAATAGGATGTGTTTCTTTTCGATTGCGGAATAGCACTGTCCGCCCGGATTACTCACAAAACTTGAATCAATCACCGCTTTTCTCAAAAGCCCTCACCCCTTCTCCGGGTATGACGGAGAGAGGCCGGGGGGAGGGCGTTTCAGAAAGGGTCACATTCAATTATAAGCTGGTCAGAAGCATTCAGTATAATCCGGCGTTGTCTGGTTAGGACATTGCATGCCGTCACAAAAGCGGGATGTCGCGATACGTTTACATGCAACAGATAGATAAATTCGAATCAAGGGCTGTTTTTTGGCGTTCAAAACGTTATACCGGTAGTCCTTGTTCCCCTTTATCAGAAAACAGCACAGGGCAATATTCGCGTATGAAATGCCTTCATGGTGTATTTCGCAGGCATATCCGAAGTTGCCGGAGCACGAGGATAATACCGTGCCATTCAAATCCAGCACCTGATTTATCACATACTTACTTTCATTTTTAACCTATTCTGTTCAGCCAGGTCGACACATACAAAATCCCAACCGGACAACGCTGGAAAAAGGTGGATGTATGAAAGTATTAGTTGTTGGCGGTACTGGCGCAACAGGCAGGTGTTTTGTAAATCAATTACTTTCGCATGATAGTAAAGTTGCTATTGTTGTACGTAAAACCGATATGATTGATACGTATTTTAAGGATAAAAATAATTTGACTGTAATCCCGGGTAATGTTTTAGAAATGGATAATATCAAATTATTTGAACTGGTAAAAGATGTAGATGCAATAGGATCATGTCTTGGACACAATTTGACATTTAAAGGAGTGTTTGGCAAGCCGCGAAAATTGGTTACTGAAACCGTTCAAAGACTATGTATTGCATTACAGAAACATGATCAATATAAACCTGTAAAATTTGTATTAATGAATACAACCGCCAATAAAAACAAAGACACACGGGAAAAATTATCGCCATGTGAAGAAATTGTTATGTCCTTAATTCGAACAATACTTCCTCCGCAAAGTGATAATGAACATGCGGCAGAGTATTTACGATCTTGTATTGGTAAAAATAACAAAAAAATTGAATGGGTTGTTGTGAGGCCGGACACGCTGGTTAATGAAGATAATAAATCTGAATATAAAGTTTATGATTCGCCAATACGAAGTCCAATATTTGATGCGGGAACAACGAGTAGAATCAATGTGGGAAATTTTATGGCTGAGTTAATTGTTAATGAGACTAAATGGAATGAGTGGAAGGGCAAGATGCCTGTAATATATAATGCATCGTCAATGAAGGGTATGTAACAGACCAAAAAAAATGCCTGACAACTAGTGCTCTGTCAAGTCGATAGTATTGGGGAAACGTGTTTCCGATGTGCTGGCTTCGACAAGCTCAGCCAGCGGCGGGCGCTGAGCCTGCGGACACTGAGCCTGCGGACACTGAGCCTGTCGAAGTGTCGAAGTGTCGAAGCGCAATCCACCCACACTATCCAGTTGACAAGGCACTAGTTCCGTCTGGCAACACTATTGTCACGGCTTGTGCTGGCTGCTACGCTCGGTGCAAACCGCGCCAATGTACGCGTTGCAGATGAACTTAATGTTTATTTCACGTTTATTTGACCAATGGCATACATCCACTTTCATCGCACAAGGGGCGTCATGTCAGTAGGAATTGGCATTGATGTTGGTTCGATAAGCATCAAGATCGCCGTGATCGGCGGAAAAGAGAATGACCGCGCACTGAGGAAACTTGCTGGACACGCTGATTTCTTTCTCCTCGAATCTCGTTCCTCCGCATCGGAATATACCATCGTTCTCTCCCGGTACCGGCGCACCCGGGGTCGTCCCCTGGAGACACTCGAAGAGCTTCTTCGCACGCTCCGGGAGACCCTTGGCGATATCCCCCTCCACATCGCGGCCACCGGATCGGGTGGAAAACTGGTCCGCAACCGGCTCGAAGTTCCCATGATCAACGAGTTTTCCGCCATCGTGGAGGCGGTCAATCTGCTGCACCCGGAGGTGCGCACCATCTTCGAGATGGGCGGCGAGACCTCCAAGTTCATCCTTCTCGGCCAGAATGAAACCGTGGGCAAACTGGGCATCGTCGACTACGGCACCAACGGCGATTGCGCGGCGGGCACCGGGGCGTTCATGGATCAGCAGGCCTCGCGTCTCAAATACCGTATCGAGGAGGTGGGCGGAATCGTTTCCGGCGCCTCCAAGGCCGCCCAGATCGCGGGGCGGTGCTCGGTGTTCGCCAAGTCGGACATGATCCACGCCCAGCAGCGGGGATACCTGCCGGACGAGGTGCTCCTGGGTCTCTGCAACGCGGTGGCCCGTAATTTCAAGAGCGTCATCAGCCGCAGCAAGAAGATCGTCCCGCCGGTAATGTTCATCGGCGGAGTGGCGATGAACGAGGGCATGGTTCGCGCCATACGGGACGCTTTCGAACTGGGAGAGGAAGACCTGCGGGTTCCGGACACCCTGTGCTGGCTGGGGGCGGTCGGAGCCGCCGTGCAGGCCCTTGACCGTGATACGGTGGAACTCCGGGAAACGGTTCCCGCTTCCGCGCGGGAGTATCCGTCCTCGGAACGGCTGTCCATGGACCGGGTGCAGCTCCTGCGCGAAAATGTGCGGCCATTCCGGTTCCCCGACTCGGGGGAGCGCGTTCCGGTGTATCTCGGCATCGACATCGGGTCGGTGAGCACCAATCTCGCGGTGATCGACACCAAAGGCAATGTCATCAAGGACATCTATGTCCGTACCCAGGCCCGTCCCATCGAGGTGGTGAGCGAGGGGCTTCGGGAGATCGAGCGTGAGATCGGGGACCGCATCGAGATAAGGGGAGTCGGGACCACCGGCTCCGGACGGGAACTCATCGGCATTCTGGTCGGCGCGGACACCATCAACGACGAGATCACCGCCCACAAGACCGGTGCGCTCCACATCAGCCGATCCATGCTGAACCGTGAGGTGGACACCATCTTCGAGATCGGCGGCCAGGATTCCAAGTACATTTCCATCGAGGACGGCATCGTGGTGGATTTCACCATGAACGACGCCTGCGCGGCGGGCACCGGCTCCTTCCTGGAGGAACAGGCGGAAGACCTGGGGGTCAACATCAGGGGCGAATTCTCCGAGCTTGCCCTCTCCTCCGATCAGCCCATTCGTCTCGGCGAGCGCTGCACGGTGTTCATGGGGCGCGATGTGAACGGATTCACGCAGCAGGGCGCGCCGAAAAAGGACATCATCGCCGGACTGGCCTACTCCGTGGTATACAATTACCTGAACCGGGTGGTCCGCGGGCGCAAGGTGGGGGACACCATCTTTTTCCAGGGCGGCACCGCATACAACGACTCGGTTGCGGCGGCGTTCTCCCAGGTGACCGGCAAGGAGATCATCGTTCCGCCCTTCAACGGGGTGATGGGCGCCATCGGGGAAGCGCTGCTCGCCAGACGGACAATGGAGACGTCGAAACGCCCCTCGTCCTTCAAGGGCTTCGATCTCACCCGTATCCAATATGATCTCAAGGAGTTCACCTGCAAGGGATGCAGCAATCACTGCTCCATCCAGGAATTCACGGTGGACGGCGAAAAGACCTACTGGGGCGACAAGTGTTCCGAGCGCTACCGTAAACGGAAAAAGGTCGCCCGCACCCCGGTGATCGGAGACCTGTGCAAGGTCCGCGAGACCCTCCTGCGGAAGACCTACGAGGAGAACGGCCGTCCCTGTCCGGTGGTGGGCATTCCCCTGAGCATGTATTCCTATGACCGGCTGCCGTTTTACACCGTGTACCTCAACGAGTGCGGGTTCTCCACCCTTCTTTCCGATCCCACCAATTCCCAGATCGCCAACATGGGCATCGAAAGCGTGGTGGCGGAACCCTGCCATCCCATCATTGTCGCCCACGGCCATATCAAATCCCTCCTGGATCGGGGAGTGGACCTGCTCTGGCTCCCCAATGTCATCAACTCTGAAACGGAACTGGAACACCGGGAATCGTTCATGTGCGTGTGGGGTTCCACGCTTCCCTTTGTCGCGGAGCACGCTCCCGCCTTCCGTTCCCGCCGGGACAGCATCATCCGCCCCACCGTCCATTTCCGGGAGGGCGCGAAACGGGTGAAGCAGGAGCTGTTCGAGGCGGTGCGGAAGCATGGAGTGTCCCGGTCGCGGTCCGACCGGGCGGTGGACGCGGCCTACCGCGCCCAGGATGATTTCCGCCGCGCCGTTCTCGATGAGGGCCGTCAGGCGCTCGACAGTATCCGCCGCTCCGGAGAGAAAGCCATTATTCTCGTCGGGAGAGGGTACAACGTTTTCGACCGGGCGATCAACCTCTCGGTGGCGGGCAAACTGGCCTCCATTTACGGCATCAATGTCATTCCCATGGATTTTCTGGATGTGAGCGGGATATCCACCGATCCGGTGAATCCGAACATGTTCTGGAATTATGGCAAACGGATTATCCAGACCGCGGTCTGGGCTTCGAACAAACCGGAATTCGACCTCATCTATATCACCAACTTCAAATGCGGTCCGGATTCGTATGTCAAACATTATATCCGCGACGCGATCGGGAGGCCGTTCCTGGTTTTGCAGTTCGACGGTCATTCCAACGACGCGGGGATGATGACCCGTTGTGAGGCATATCTGGATTCAAAAGGATTTCTGAGCGCCCGGGAGGTGGAGAGTGATCGATAACGGCGGCAAGTCTCTGAAAGGAAGAACGGTCTACATTCATCCCATGACCCGGGCCGGCGCCCGCATGGTGGCCGCGACATTCCGCTCGGCAGGCGTCGACGCCCGGGTGCTTCCCCCGTCGGATGCGCGGACGCTCGAACTCGGCGCGATGTATACTTCGGGGGAGGAATGCTTTCCGGAGAAGATCACCCTGGGGGATTACCTGCGGGTGACCCGTACGGAGGGATTCGATCCCGCGAAGACCGCTTTCCTCATGCCCGCCTCCAACGGGCCCTGCCGGTTCGGCCAGTACTGGCCCCTTCTGGAAAAGGTGCTGGAGAAGGAAGGGCTGAAGGACGTGATGGTTGTGTCGCCCTCCTCCTCCACCGGCTACGGCGATATCGCGAAGAACGGCAACACCCTTTTCCGTATAGCCTGGAACGGCATGATCGCCTCGGACATCGTCAAAAAGATGTTTCTGAGGACCCGTCCCTACGAGCGGGTGAAGGGAACCTCGGAGCGGGTTTACGAGTCCTCCCTGCAGAGGGTGGAACGGGTTCTGGAGCGTTCCGACCTGGGATTCGGCAAACGCCGCGCCCTGCTCGTGTCGGAGATGGAGGCGGCGCGCGATGATTTCCGGGCGGTCGAGGCCGATTATATTCCCGGGAAACCGCTCATTGCGGTGCTCGGAGAGATATTCTGCCGTCAGAACCGCTTCGCCAACGAGGAGATGATTCTCAAACTGGAAGAATATGGCGCCGAAACCTGGCTCGCGGATGTGGGCGAGTGGATCTTCTACACCGATTGGAGCCGCATGGACAACATGTCGCGTCAGGGGAAGCGGTTCTCGAAAGATATGGCGGTCGCCCATATCAAACGATATATTATGAAACGTGATGAGCATCAACTCCTGGCTCCGTTCCATGATGATTTCATCGGCTACGAGGAACCCTCCGACACCGATGTGGTGGTCGCCCACGGCGAGAACTATCTCCCGGCGCGCGGCGCGCTGGGAGAGATGGCGCTCTGTCTCGGACGTTCCGGATATTGCCATTCCAAGGGAGTGGACGGCATCGTGGACATCAGCCCGTTCACCTGTATGAACGGCATCGTTTCGGAGGCGGTGTATCCGTCCTTCTCCCGCGATCACGACGACATCCCCTGCCGGGTGTTCTACTATGACGGGGTCAGCCGTGACATGGACCGCGATATCGGCATCTTCATGGAACTGGTCCGGGGATACATGTCCCGCAAGAAAGTGAAACGGGTGTATCCGCCGGTGTTCCGGTGAGTTCGGGAGTCCGCTCCTCTCTTCCCGCGGGGATTCCCCGCCATGGTTCATGGCAGGGGCCGATCCGGGCCTTCATTCCCGGTTTCCGGCTTCTGAATTCCGAATTCTTCTTTCGAGGTTTTTATGGCTCGAAAAAATGTGGAACCGGGAACGGAGTGGATTTTCTGCCGTGAGGTGGACGGCAAGTGCGCCGGACTGAATCCCCAGTCCCAGGTTCTGGAAAAGACTCCGAAGACCATCATCGTGCACGGGAAAGAAGTGCGGGGCTGGATGGTGAAGATCGTCCAGGAGAAGAGCGAGGGGCATGTCAATCTTAACCTGAGCGACTTCTCCAGCGAATAATACACTTTCGTTATCCGTAAAAAGCTCCTGATTGTCTTGATACGCGGGAGCTTTTTCGCGTTCAGGGGAGAGCGCCCCGGCGACGGAGGAATATACGGCAATGAATCGTGACATACTGCGCGTTCTCGACGCCAACCTGAACCGGGCGGCGGAGGGGATACGGGTGCTTGAGGAAACCGCGCGCATGCTTCTCGACGACCGCGGTCTTACCGGGGAGTTGAAGGAACTCCGCCACACCCTCACGCACCTGTTCGGGGCGGAAAGCGATCTCGGGCGGAGAATGGTGCTGGCGCGCGATTCCGAGCACGATGTTCTCCGGGAGGGCGAAACCGCGACCGAGCGGCGTCGCGCCGGGCTGGACGCGGTGCTGCGGGCCAATGCGCGAAGATCCCAGGAGGCGGTCCGTTCCCTGGAGGAGTATGTGAAGCTGGTTTCTCCGGACCTGTCCGGGCAGTGCAAGGCGGTGCGTTTCCGTCTCTACGACATCGAGGCGGAACTCACCGCCAGGGCGCGGGTGCTGGAAGCGGCGGGTGCATACAGGCTGGGGGTCTACGTGATCATCGACCGGGAACTGGCCAACGGTCTGAGCATGGCGGATATCGCCGCGGCTGCCGCCGATGCCGGAGCCGGAACGGTGGTGTACCGCGACAAGCGCTCCTGCGACCGTAATTTCCGGGAAAACGCCGCACGAATGGTGGATGCCTGCCGGGACCGGGATGTCACCTGCCTGATCAACGACCGTCTCGATGCCGCGCTGGCCTCGGGGGCCTCGGGTGTTCAGGTGGGGAGGTTCGATCTTCCCGCCGTTCGCTGCCGGGAGGTTGCCGGACGGGGATTCGTCATCGGGCTGTCGCTCTGTCACGGCGATGAAGCCGGGGGCGGGGAGCCGGAAGGCGCGGATTTCATCCTGCGGGGGACAGCCGGTGATGAACGGAGCCGTGAAAATCTGCGCAACGATGTCGCCCGATTCCCGTTGCCCATCGTGGTCATGGGGGACGCCGGAAGTGCCGGTGAAATCCTGGAATGCGGAGCGTCGGGCGTCGGGATGCAGCCGGAGAGATACGAACTTTCCGTTCTGGCCCTCGAAATCGCCGCGTTGCGACGAGTGGTGGACGGGTATGGGGAATCCGCCTCGCCGGGATGAACACCCGCGCTCTTTTCTGTGGTATCACCGCGCATAGGCATTGATTGCGGGTATGTTTTTATGTATTTTTGCTATGAAAGCGCCTGATTGTCCGGGTCGCGAAGCGCCCATGCGGCCAGGAAGAGGGGGGAGGCGGAGAACGGAATTTCGGTAAATATCCGCAAATTGTGCGCTTTTCCGTGATGGCCGTCATGGTCCATCCCGTCCAAAACGACGATATTATACTGTACATGGAGGGGTGAAGAAAGAAAACGGGGAGGAATGTGTCTCCCGCGCGGCAACTTCGTATCCTTTCCGACGTATAAAATGGTGGACCCGTCGGCGAAGGACGCCGCGGGCGATATGCGCACTGTTTCCGCGCGGGCCCGAACAACAGGGTACGGCGGACGGAGCTACACTGAAGCACCTCGGGCAACCGTTCCCTAAGGAAGGAGACGCCATGACCAAAGCCTACGACTTTCCGGTATCGTTCACGTGCAGGCATGAGGAATGTGACGATGATTTCAGGAGCGCGGCGATCGATCAGGTTCGGAAACTCTCCCGTTTTCACAACCGCATCCTTGACGGGAGCGTTATTGTGGATCGCAAGAATCCCTCCGTCCGGGTCGAGGTTTCCCTGCGCATTCCCGGGGCGGTGATCACCGCGGTGCACGATGATTTCAACCGGTCTGTCGCCCTCGATGCCGCGGTGGAGAAAGCCAGGGCGCAGATAAAGAAGCTCAAGGAAAAGATCATCGACCGTCGCGCCCCGATGGATACGTTTTCCGGGGCCGCTTTCGAGACCGAAGGCGAGTAGATCCGGAAGCCGCTGGGCGGCGAGGAAATAGCCCCGGGCGATGCGCCGCGTCGTCCGGGGCGGACCGGTCCGGGCTTCCAGAGATATTGCGGGATGCGCCTGGATATGGGATTCACCCGTTTCCGGTTACCAGAAACGTTTGTTCGGAGATGTGCGGTTTCAGCCGGTTCCCGGATTCACCCCCCGGGGTGAATCCGGGAAGAAACCGTTTTCACGACGGACAACTGATGTTCATGGAAGGATTGTCTCGTGAAGACCATTACCATCGGCACGTTCCTGGAGCAGAACAAGGAACGGCTGGCATTGGAACTGGTTGCCGGAGGGGAGGGGCTCGACAATGTCATCATCTCCCCTGAACTCAACCGTCCGGGCCTGGCGCTGACCGGGTTTGTCGATCTTTTCACCTATGACCGTATCCAGCTTCTCGGGAATACGGAAGTGCTGTATCTCAACACGCTTTCCCGCCAGGAGCAGATCGAGGCCTTCCAGATCATCTGTCAGTTTGAGATACCGTCCATCCTGTTCACCAACGGGATCAAGCCGTTCGACTACATGATCGACATCTGCAACGAACGAAACATCCCGCTCATCCTCTCTTCGCTCGCCACCACCCAGTTCGTCCATCTCTTCAGCTATTATCTGGAGGATATCTTCGCCCCCTCCACCATCATGCACGGCACCCTGGTGGATGTTTACGGCATGGGGCTTCTGTTCGTGGGACGCCCCGGCATCGGCAAGAGCGAGGTGGCGCTGGACCTGGTGGAGCGCGGACATCGTCTGGTGGCCGACGACATCGTGTATATCGTCCGCAAGTCGCGGGGGATCATCGTGGGCGCCGGCAACGAACTCACCCGCTCGCTTCTGGAAATACGCGGCGTGGGGATTGTGGACGTGCAGAAGATGTTCGGGATACGCGCCACCCGGGTGCAGAAACGCATCGAGATCGAGGTACAGCTCGTGGATTGGGAACCGAGCCGTACCATTAACCGCACCGGTCTCGACGAGAATATCACCACCATCCTCGATGTGGACATTCCCCGGATCGAGGTACCCATCTATCCCGGGAAGTATATCACGGTCATTGTGGAATCCATCGCGCTGAATTACCTGCTCAAGACCCGTGGATTCAACGCCGCGAAGGACTTGGAGGAGCGCCAGATGGAGAAGATACGGCAGAACGAGATAGCGCTCCGCGCCAGGAGGGAGATCGAATGATCCAGGGAATCGTGGTGGCGCACCGTAATTACAGCGAGGCGGCGCTGGGTGCGCTGACCGGGATGTACGGCGCGGTGGAACGTCTGTCGGGCATCTCCAACGAGGGTCTCTCCTCGGCGGAATTGACCGAGCGGATTCGTCAGACCGCCGATTCCGATGGGGATGGAGTGTGCATCTTCGTCGATGCGTTCGGGGGTTCCCCCTGGCGGGCGGCCCGCATGGCGCGGGTACCCGGCTCGGTCATCCTCACCGGATTCAATCTCCCCATGCTGCTGTCGTTTGTAACCAAGCGCGACACCGTGCCGTTCAGTGAGCTTCCGGCTGTTCTGGAAACGGATGGAAAACGCGGAATCGTGGTGGAAGTATGAAACATGAAGGCTGAAGCGGGAGGGAGAAGGAGCCGGGTTTCCGGTTCCGGACTCCATCCCTCGTCCTCCGCGCTTCGCCCGTACATCGAGGGTTTCATTTCATTCTTCACCCTTCATGTTCCATACTTGTACTTCAGTCCTCATCCTTATTTTCGGGAATATCATGTCCATACTTCTTGCCCGCATAGATGATCGCCTCATTCACGGTCAGGTGACCGAGGGGTGGGGGAAACGCCTGCATCCGGACCGGATCGTGGTGGTTTCCGACACCATGTCCTGTTCGGAGTGGGAATGCGATCTGTGTCTCGCCGCGCTGCCCAGTTCCATAAAAGGCCGTGTGGTTTCGGTGAAGGACGCTCCCGGGATCATCAACGGCCTTCACGGGGAGAGGGAAGGATCGTATGTCCTTTTCGAGTCCCCCTGCGACGTGCTGCGGGTGGTGAAGGGTGGCGCCCGCCTGGAGGAGGTCAATGTCGGAGGAATGCACTCGACCCGGGGAAAACGGCGCATTCTGGACTATGTTTTCGTGAACGACGAGGATTCCGTCTGCCTGAAAGCTCTTCGGGCCGCCGGGATCAGGCTCGATTTCCGCGACCTTCCCGACCGTGAGAGCGCGGAGGTCATGGAGCAGATCTGAGGAGAGCAACATGGCCGGTCCGGGCGCAAAGCTGAAAGTGGGAATCACCTTCCTTCTGGGCGTTGTCATCCTTCTCGGCGGGATTCTCTGGCTCAAGGAGTACCGGCCCGGAGAAAAGACGTCGGTGATGCGCGTGCTGTTCGCGGACGCCGGTGGAATCGGCGCGGGAGACCCGGTGGAAGTGGCGGGGGTGCGGGTCGGGGTGGTGACCGATGTTTCCCTCACTCCCGAAAATGAGGCTCTGGTGCGTTTCTCCCTGAACCGGACGGTGAATCTGCATCCCGACGCCGTATTCCAGGTCCGCGATGCCGGGATCATGGGGGACAAGGCGCTCATGAT
>CAYRTQ010000015.1:0-5075 GCA_964426865.1 uncultured bacterium | reverse complement strand
CCCGGAACCGCCTCCGGGGCTCTGCGCCGGAATATGGTGCAGAAGGGAATACCGCCCTCGGGACTCGGGGTGATGCTCGCCGATTCCGAGGATGTTCTCCTGCGCCTGAAAAGTGTCGCCGCGCGGGTGGACAGCGGGCTGGATATCCGGCGGCTGGCCGGGGAATTCGAGCGGACGCTGGCGAAAATGCAGCAAATGACCGCGGTGTACCATACGGTCGCACTGGAGAACCGGGACTCGTTCCGGGAAACCATGGGGAATGTGCAATCCACCACCGCCGATGTCCGACGGTTCGTCGACGTGAACGGCTCTACCGCGGTCCGGGCCATCGAAAGCTTTCACCAAACCTCGGAGCGGCTTTCGGAACTGGCCGTTTCGTTGCAACCCCTGTCGGTTCTGGCGGATACCGTGTCCGTTTCGATGCGGACCGGAAACGGAACCCTCGTCCAACTCGTCCGATCCCGGGAATTGTACGATGAGATGCGCCGTACCAACGCCTCCATCGATTCCTTTCTCGTCGATTTGCAGCGTGACCCCGGGAAATATACCAAGAACATGAAATTCAGGATCAGCCTATTCTGATGGAAAAAAACGAGATGTACACCAATCCTCTGGCGACGCGGTACGCCTCGCCGGAGATGAGCCGTATCTTCTCCGACCGGGTGAAATTCACCACATGGCGTCGGTTGTGGGTGGAACTCGCCCGCGCCGAAAAGGAACTGGGACTTCCCGTCACCGATGGGCAAATCCTGGAAATGGAAGCCCATGTCGATGATCTCAACCTGGAGACGGCGAAGGAGTACGAGAAGAAATTCCGCCACGATGTCATGGCGCACATCCACGCGTTCGGCGACCAGTGCCCCTCGGCGCGCCCCATCATCCATCTGGGGGCCACCTCCGCTTTCGTCGGAGACAATACCGACCTGATCCAGATGCGCGATGCTCTCGGCGTGATCCGCTGCGGCCTGGTGAGCGTCATCCGGAACCTGCGGACTTTCGCCCTGGAATACAAGGCCCTGCCCACGCTCGGGTTCACCCATTTCCAGCCCGCCCAGCTCACCACAGTGGGGAAACGCGCCTGTCTCTGGATGCAGGACCTGGTGATGGACTACCACGAACTCCTCCACGTCCTTTCCGTCATCCGCTTCCGCGGGGTGAAAGGAACCACCGGCACCCAGGCGTCCTTCCTCGGCCTGTTCGACGGCGACCACGAGAAGGTGAAACGGTTGGACAAAATGGTGAGCGCGGCGTTCGGGTTCGAGGATCCCTTCATCATCGCGGGGCAGACCTACACCCGCAAGATCGATTCACGGGTGGCGGCTTTCCTTTCCTCGGTCTGCCAGTCTCTCGGGAAAATGTCCAACGATATCCGTCTCCTCGCCCATCTCAAAGAGGTTGAGGAGCCGTTCGAGAAGACCCAGGTGGGTTCTTCCGCCATGCCCTACAAACGGAATCCCATGCGGGCGGAACGGATCGCCTCTCTCGCCCGGTTCGTGATGTCGCTGGAGTCCAGCCCGGCGATTACCGTGGCCACCCAGTGGTTCGAGCGCACGCTGGACGATTCCGCCAACAAACGGCTCTCCATCCCGCAGATGTTCCTGGCCACCGACGCGGTGCTGCGCATCGCCTCCAATGTTTCCGAGGGTCTGGTGGTGTATCCGGCGGTCATCCGCAGACATATCGACGAGGAGCTTCCGTTCATCGCCTCCGAGGATATCATGATGAAAGCGGTGAAAAAGGGCGGGGATCGTCAGGAACTGCACGAGGAAATACGCAGTCTGGCGCAGGAAGCCGGGAAACGGGTGAAAACCGAGGGCGCGGACAACGATCTCATCGAGCGTATCCGCCGGTCGGACAAGTTCAATCTGGACGAGTCGGAACTGCGCGACGTGCTGGATCCCGCCCGGTATGTGGGGCGCGCCCCGGAGCAGGTGGAGGAATTCATCGCAGCCGAGGTGGAACCGATCCTGGAGGCGGAGAAAGACTGCGGGGAGATTACCGTGAGTCTGAGCGTGTAAGGAAAGAAGATGGCCGTGAATATAACCGCGCGGATATGGCTGTTACAGGCTTTACACGATCTGGATATGGCGGAGAAGAATCTGACCATTTCCGGATATGATGTGGCGGCCTTTCTTTCCCATCAAGCGGTGGAAAAACTTCTGAAAGCGCTTTTGGCGGCACGGGGTGAGATATTCATTACCTTGATGAGCTTGGCAAGAAACTGGGGCTGGATAAATCGGTACGAATAGATCTCAATAAAATATCCGGAGATTATGTGATTTCGCGCTATCCGGATGCCAGTGACACGGTTCCTTACGAACAATATACGTATGAAATAGCCCGGGGAAAAGTTGCTGTTGCAAAGAGAATTTTCTCCCGTCTTGAATCGGAATACTCGGGAATTTCGCGGGAGGGATACAATGAATGATATTTGGATGACCAGATTCAAAAATGAAGCTCTGCCCCTCATCGAAGAAGCATTCCACCCTTCCAGGGTAATCCTTTTTGGTTCGCGTATCAAGGGGTGTGCTACAGAAGAATCCGACCTCGATGTCATTGTTGTCGCCGAGACTTTCACGGGAATACCCTTTGTGAATCGCATGGGGGAGCTTTTAAACCTGATATGGTTTCCAAAGCATGTGGATTTCCTTTGCTATACTCCGGAGGAATTTGACCGGGTTAAGACATCCTCATCGGTTGTTCGCGATGCGCTGAAAACCGGGGTAGACGCCGATCTTCATATGTATCGCTCTGCATCATAAAGATTTTTGGGATTCCATCAAATAATGGATCATAGAAAACGGGAGATATCCTGATTCAATGGACCTGAAGCAAACAGCCCGTGAAATATTCGGCGCGGCGGTTCTGGCCGCCGATCCCTATCTGGGAATCAAGCGGTTCGTGCGTCTCGATGATGGGGACATTGTCATCGACGGGGAACGGTATCCCGCCGACCGGTATCGTAAAGTCATGGTGGTCGGCGGCGGGAAAGCCTCGGCGCGCATGGGACAGGCGCTGGAGGAAGTACTGGGGGACCGTATCGCCGGCGGCTGGATCAACACCAAGGACGGCCACGGGGTTCCGCTCGATCACATCACGGTTCACGAGTGCGGCCATCCGGTGCCGGATGAGCGGGGGATCGAGGGAACCCGTCATATCATCGAACTGCTCCGGTCCGCGGACGAGGAAACCCTTGTGATCTGTCTTCTCTCCGGAGGGGGATCGGCGCTCATGCCCGCTCCCGCGGACGGGATCACGCTCCGGGAAAAGCAGGAGGTCACCAGGCTTCTTCTCTCCGCCGGGGCGACCATCGAGGAGATCAACGCCATCCGCAAACACCTCTCCCTGCTCAAGGGAGGCGGAATGGCGCGGCTCGCTTCCCCCGCGCGGCTGCACGTCCTCATCCTTTCCGATGTGATCGGGGATCGTCTCGATACCATCGCCTCCGGCCCGGCGGTGGCCGACTCCACCACGTTCGGGGATTGTCTCGCCATCTGCGGGCGTCTCGGGATTCTCGACAAGCTCCCGCCAAAATCGCTGGAACGGCTGCGGTCCGGCGCGGCGGGGAATCTGCCCGAAACCGCGAAGGAAGGAGATGCCCTTCTCGTTTCCGCGCGCAACACGCTCATCGGGAACAACCGCATGTCGGTGGAGGCCGCGCGTGACCGGGCGGAGAAGATGGGATTCCGGACGTTCGTTCTCTCCACGGTCATCGAGGGCGAGGCGCGGGAAGTCGGAAACGTGTTCGCGGCCATCGCCTCCGAAATCTCCGCTTCCGGAAACCCGGTTCCCGCTCCCGCCTGCGTCATCGGGGGAGGGGAAACCACGGTGACCATCCGCGGCACGGGCAAGGGCGGGCGCAATCAGGAGATGGCGGTGAAAGTGGCCGAACGCATATCCGGCATGAGGGAAACGGCTTTCCTGAGCGGCGGCACCGACGGCACCGACGGGCCCACCGATGCCGCGGGAGGAGTGGTGGACGGAAACACCCGGGCCTCGGGAGCGGAAAAACACCTTGACATTCAGGCCGCTCTTGCCGACAATGACTCCTATCATTTTCTGAAAGCGGTGGACGACCTGCTCATGACCGGCCCCACCGGTACCAATGTCATGGATATTCAAATTCTTCTCGTGGGAAAGCCGGGCTGATATGAAGTACAGACAGTTCCTTACCGGTATGACGATGTTTGCGGCGACGCTGTTCGGGGCGGGTGTATCGTTCGGCACGGAGAATTTTACGGGCGATAACCTGAATCTCGGAGTCGGGGCGCGCGCGTATGGCATGGGGAACGCTTTCGTGGCGGTCACCGATGGCGCCGCGTCCTCCTATTACAATCCCGCAGGATTGATGAACCTGAAGGGGCGTGAGGCGAGCCTCATGCACTCCGAGGAATTCGGCGGCATGCAGAACTACAACACGCTTTCCATCGCCGCCCCGCTCTCCGAAACCGCGGCGGTGGGAGCCACCCTGCTGCACCTGGGGGTGGGCGATATCCCGATCACCCGTCTCTGGGACCCCTCCCGCGCGGTGAGCGATTCCAACCGGGTCGAGGTGGCGTACCGTACGGACTCCGCGGATTACGCCCTGTATCTGGGCGGTGCGAAAAAGGTGCGTGACAACCTCTTCCTCGGAGCCACGGTCAAGGTTCTGCGCCGCTCCATCGGAAAAGACACCGCATTCGGTTACGGCATCGATCTCGGCGCCCAGTACCGGTTCAGCCCGCATTTGCAGGTGGGGGCCGCCCTTCGCGATGTCACCGGGACCCGGGTGGTCTGGGATGTGGTGTCCGCCGCCGACGATCATGAGACCCGCGACCGCATCGGGACCACGCTCGACACCGGGGCCGCCTGGACGGATGTCCTGCCCTGGATCGGCGGGAAATACACGCTCGCCGCTTCCATCCTCTATTTCGGCGATTCCCCGGAGGTCAAGGGAATCGATACCATGCATCTCGGGGGCGAATACTGGCTGCGGGACATCCTCGTTTTCCGCGGGGGATACTCCGAGGGAAACGGCACGTTCGGCGTGGGACTGGCCCGGCTTCCCCTGATCGCTTCCTCCTCGCTGGATTACG
>CAYRTQ010000014.1:20270-25891 GCA_964426865.1 uncultured bacterium | reverse complement strand
CTGGTCATCCTCGCGCCATTCCATCCTCGCCCGGCACAGTTCCCTGCCGTCCCGGGCGCACCGTATGCTGCACAGTTCCCGGCTGTCCGAGGGTTCGAGGCAGACGGACACCTCGTCCTCCAGCACCGCCTCCGC
Organism: uncultured bacterium; assembly: GCA_964426865.1. GTDB lineage: Bacteria > Latescibacterota > Latescibacteria > Latescibacterales > Latescibacteraceae > JAWLHT01. The sequence continues at coordinate 25,756 of CAYRTQ010000014.1, read as the reverse complement.
CAGGTAGGCGATCTCGACCGATGTGAGAATCCTATCCTCCAGGAACCGGGGAGCGTGGCTGTCCACGATCCATTGCAGGTATTTCACCGCCGAAACATGACGGTTGACATCGATATCGGTGAAAAGGACCCGGAAGCGCGCTTCCGGCGTATCATTTCCGGTTTCCGGAATTTTCCCCAGGTTCGTTTCCATTTCGCTTTTCCCGTATTCCCAGGGGAAATCCCCTTGCATGCGGTCCATTCTCTGCGGACGGTAGCTGTTCCTGTCCAGGACCATCCAGGCGGACGTGGCGGAAGCCAGTTTTTCCCCGTCCGAAGAGTGGATGGTGAAGTCGCGCAGGGCAAACAGCCGTTCGACCCCTTTCCCCCAGGTCTCGATCCGGATGGGCTCGCCGCACATCGGCGTCCGGGTGATGGACAGTTGCAGTTTCGACATCACCCACATCAGGTTGCGATTATGCAACTCCCCGTAGCCGAGAGGGGTGTTTTCCGCGTGCTTCCAGGCGCTGTTGAGCAGATAGGCGAACAGCATGTGCGGTTTCAGCCTGCCCTTTACATCCGTTTCGTACGATTCGATCCGGCGCTGTTCCGACCAGACCGTTTGGCCGGTGCTCATGGAAATCTCCTTGTCGAAAGAATACGGCCACGGGACGGCGCATGTATCCGAAGGTGTCCCGGTGGTATTCTCCCCGCCTCCGGAACACGATTCACCCCTGCGGTCCCGGCTGATTATGTTCCCAGGTGATGTTCCATCCGGAATACGGCGTTCCGGAGCGGTTCACTTTACTGGGATGGCCACCGTATCGTTCACCCTCGTGATCTCCATCATCCTCTTCTCCGGGTCTACCACCACCCGGCAGCCCGCGGCAGCGGCTTTTTTCGGAAGCGCCAGCGTGACAGTCGCCGTCTTCGGTTTCAGGTCAAGCGGAGCCTTGAGCGCCGGGACCTGCGAACGGGAAATGACGTTCCCGGACGCATCCACGAGCGCTATGGCCGTCGCGGGCGAGTCCACCGAGCCGAGATTGTGCACGGTTACAGCGACCTTGCCGTCTTTCACCCGCACATCGTCTTTCCCGATGCCGAGATCGGGGCGGGACCAGTAGGGCGTTCCCTTCTCCTTGAGTTCCGCCTGGATGATGTAATTTTTACGAGGCGGGATGGTGAACGCGATCTCGCCGGTGCGCTCGAACGCCACGGTGCGTGTGGTGATTGCCGTATCGGGCGTGTCGTCGCCGTTGGAATCGATGCCCTCGGTCACTTCCCATGAGCCCGGTTCCACATCCCAGCCGGTCATGTTCACCCGCTGCGGATCGTTCAGGATATTGAACATGATGATCCGCAAGGAATTCCGCGCGGGCTGCGGGACCAGAACGGCCATGTTCTCCGCGCCGTGGGGCTTCTCGAACGTCCAGCTCACGAAGTGGCGCGGGAACTGGTTGCCGCGGTTGATGGGCGTGCCGCCCAGACGGTCTTCCTGGATGGAGCCGTACGAGATATAGGGCCCGTCATCCCAGGGGAAACCCTCGGTAGCCAGCCACATCCGCTGGGAATTGTACTGGATGGTTCCGGCGTAGGAATTTTCCCGGCGCTGTTTGTCCACTGCATACCGTGCGCCGGGAGAAGGCGTTCCGCCAAGGTGTTCGATGTATTTCCCGTCGCCGGTCCAGCGCGAGGCTACCTGGAAGAGTTCCGACACCGTGCCGGAGGAGGGAAAGCGGTCTTCATCGGTGAGGAAATTGATTTCCGAGGGAATGACCTCCCGCCCGTTGGCATCCTTTTTCTTGTGGGCGAGATAGCCGTCGGCGACCTCTTCGATGAGCTTCTTCGTGTCGGGATTGCCGTTGAATTCCACGAGCGCCATGCCCGGGTGCAGGATGGTGAACCCATAGGGCGAGGACCAGCACCAAGGATTCTCCGTTGCCTGGAACGTGGAGGAATAGAACCGCGAGGGGAAATGGCGATGCCCCGCGGCGTTCATCTTCGCGACATCGGGATACCGGGCCGAGGTCTCCATGATGCGTTCCATGATTTTGGGATCGCCGTATTCGAGGAGCATCAGTTCGGCCTGGACGTTTGTCCCCTCCTCGGACACATGGAGGGCGTCGGTCACAATGGTGTTGAGCCCGTTGGTGAACATGCCGTCGTTGTAATAGGCGTCCATGAGACGGTGCATTGAATCGGTGATTTTCGCGGTGTCCACCCCCATGAGCGCCAGCCCGGGGAGACAGTTCGCGAAATCGCCGTCATCGGAAAGCCCGCCGCCGAATTCGCCGTTCTCGATCTGGCGTTCGTCGATCCACCAGGTGAGGAAGGATTTCCATTGCCTGAGAATTTCGGTCTGGCGGAAAGCCCAGAGCGGAACGCCGGGAGTGGCTTTCGGCTGCTCGAACTCGGGCTGGCCGGACTCGGGATCATACCGGCTCCAGTAAATACGGCCCAGTTTGTTGTCCGGAGCCACCCGGAAGAGGTCTTCCACATCGCGATAGAAACGGGCGTACCACTCCTGCTTCATCTTCTGGGGGAAAGTTTCGCTGAGATTGGCGGCGAAATTGTCACGGATTTGGGTGACACGGTCCTTTTCCTGCTCCGCGATTCCGTCCGCCCGTTTTTTGAAAATGAGCCGCAGTTTCGCCCCTTCCAGAACCTCGGACCCGAAATCGGAGCCGGCTCCGGCGAGGGTGAGATAGAGGCTCCTGCCGTTGGGGATGATACGGTCGCGGGTGTCGAGCCAGAGCGTTTTCGGCTGGCCGGGTTTGACACTGAAGGAGAAATCGAGCAGGTTCCGATTGGGCCAGATGGGGTCTTTCACCTGGATACTGAGCGGGAAATACCCGCCGTGAGTGGGTTTCACGTTGAGCGCCGGGAGATCGATGGCAATGCCGTCCAGCGCCCAGGGAAGATTGGCCAGTTCGTACGCGAATCCGCCGTAGGCGTTCTCATTCGTGCGGGGGCCGTCCTCCCGGAATCCGCCGGGAACGAGGATGTGCACGAAGGGCAGGGGATTGCGGACGGTTTTTCCGGGAGCGCGGTTGGATCCGTTGGGGAGCGCAAGCATGATCTGGCGCTCATCGGGCGGGTAGCGGTTCTCGATGAAGGATTCCAGTTCGTCGAGGAGCTTGTTCTGCTGTCCGGACTGGGAGGTGATCGTATAGGTCATGGTGTGCGCGCCCACCGGTTCGAAACCGGGCGTGACATTATAGACCATGAATTCGCCAAGCTGGGTTTCCTTCACCGTGTTCTCGAAACGGATTTTACCACCGGAGAAGGATTTACCGGAGGGATGAAAGGTGCGCTCCTGTCCCGAGGGACGGGTGAACAGAGGTTGTTCCGCTTCCTTCTGACGCTCCTTGTCGAGGAACATGCGGGTGGCGGTTCCAAATGCCGCACCGGTGAGTTCGCAGTAGTTCCAAGGCTCGTTGGGAAGCGTGAACGTGATGGCTTTCCCCGAAGTGGAATAGCAATACCAGTCCGGCTCGATGAAATAATCGTTTCTCCCGAGAATGGAGGAACGGTTGTAGGAATCGGACCAGGTGGTTTCACGGATGCCGTCGTTCGCGCGCCAGGCCCATTTCTTCTGGTCGTAGGCGTCGTGTATTTCCACCTTCCGGACCGTATAGTTCGTTTCATCCAGCGGGAGCGGGAGGTCGCCCGGACGGTTCCAGCCGTAGCGCATCCGCCATTCATCGCGGAACCGGGGGTTGTCGAGCGAGCGGTCGAACGGTTCCAGGGGGGCGAGCGCCTGTCCCTGAGCGAGCAGTTTCACCTGCTCCCCGGAAAGCGCGCGGTCATAAATGTTGATTTCGTCGATATCGCCGCCCCGGAGGTGTCCGCAGTTGGAGGTCACCGTGCCGGGATTGGAGAACCGTCCGTGGGGAGTGAAGAATCCCAGCCCGGCGGAGAACACCGCGGTGGTGTCCTTTTTCGCCACGAGCGCGCCGTTGATGAAGAGCTGTACGCCCTGGGTTTCGTCCCAGGCCAGGGCAATGTGGGTCCACTTGTCCGGCGCGGGGAATACCGGGGGCTTCCAGGATACCCGGATGCGGGCCTTGTTGGCGTCGGTGACAAAGCCCTCGAATCCGCTGCCGTTATAATCCACCCGCGCCCAGGTCATGTCGAGCGTGGAATGATCGCTGTAGGAGACGTAGAAAATTTTGAACGGCATCTTGCCCACCGGGTCGCGCGACCGCCAGAAGAAGGAGATGGTTCCCCGCTCGGCGTAGATGTTGCCCGGCGCGAGATAGGCCATGAGCTTGCTTTCGGTGTGCGCGCCGCTGAACGCCCTGCCTTTCGCGCCATCGGGAATGAGCGTATAATCGAAGAGGTATTCCGCCTCCGGGCCGCCGTGGGAGTAATCCGCGGTGAACCCGTCGCCCGGACCGTCGCCGGTGAGGGAGAAGAGGAGTCCGCCGGATGCGTCCGGCGCGGCGGAAACGGGCGCGACGGGGAATAAGGCGAGCCAGACGAAACAGGCGATTGCGGCGAGGGAGCGCATGGGTCCTCCATAAAAGGAAAAAAGCGGGGCTTTATGGAAAAGTTGAGGTGAATTCCGGAATCTTTCATCCGGAAAAGATACGGGGTTGGGAGAGCGGTATCAATGAGGAATGATGGGGAGGGGGAAAATAATCCGGCGGGAAGCGCGGGAGGGGGCGGAAGAGATATGGAATGCAATTATGCTTGACGTAACTCAAATTATCCAATATATATCATAATCGACAGCATCTATTATTGACCAGAAATAGGGCGCCGGACATGAAACTTCCAAACAATCGGGAAGCTGTTGTTTCGGAGAGGAAAATAACCGGCTATCTCCTCTCCGAGGATCATCCGGTTGGAAAGGCCAAGGCAAAGTTCTTCAAGTCGTTGGGATATAGTCGGGAGAACATCAGGCAGATATGTGATGCGTTGGTGTCGATTGCTGTTTTCAACGAAGTTACGGAGACAATCGGTACACCGTATGGAATGAAGTATATTATTGATGGAGAAATCTTTCGCCATATGGGATCAGGGCAAGGATTCGCACAATATGGATATTGGAAACGGGAGAAGAATATCCGTGTTTTGTAACTGCCTATCCAGCGGATACCGGAAATCAGGGAGTATGTGATGATTAAGGAAATTGACACCGTTGTGCTCACCAGAGATTTCCCCGAATATGGATTGAGCCATGGCGATATTGGCGTGGTGGTACATTGCTACAAAGGCGATACTGCTTACGAGGTGGAATTTGTAACCGGGAAAGGTGAGACTCTGGCGGTTGTTACCCTTGAAAAGAACGATGTGCGTCCGATGCTTCCGAATGAAATTCTGCATGTGAGAAAGATAAAGGCGGCGTAGGCGCGAAAAGAGAGGCGCCCAAGGTATTGACTATCGCGCCATTATGGAAATCCGAACAACCTGTTTACCCTCTCCCGTCCGTATAAAAAATGGGGGATACCGGTTTCCCTTTCTCCCTTGTCATTCCCTCCCTTCCGCTGTATATTTTTCCGT
>CAYRTQ010000014.1:0-20241 GCA_964426865.1 uncultured bacterium | reverse complement strand
CGGCGAACTCGCGCTGGACGATCTGCGGTTCAATCTCCGGAAGCTGAACGCCACCGGGCTGGCCGGATATCTCGCGCTGGGCTCCAACGGCGAGTTCCGGAGCCTTTCCGAACACGAGCAGGTACGGGTTCTCGAGATTTTCGCGGAGGAGAAGGGGGAAAAGACCGTGATGGCCGGGACCGCCTGCGAGTCCACCCGTCAGACCATCGAGAAGACCCGGCGCGCGGCGGAAATGGGCTTTCCCTACGCCAGCGTGCTCACTCCCAGCTACTTCGCGAAACAGATGAACGACGCCGTGCTGACCGGCTACTATGAGGCGGTGGCGGATGCCTCGCCCATTCCGGTTCTGCTCTACAACGCCCCGGGATTCGCCGGAGGGGTGCAGCTTTCCCCCAAAGCGGTGAATGCCCTCGCCGCGCACCCCAACATCGTGGGGATGAAAGATTCCTCCGCCGCGGGTCCGGACCGTTTCCTCACCGCGCTGGACCGTACGCGGGAGTTCCACGTGCTCGCGGGATCGGCGAATTTCTTTTACACCGCGCTGCATCTGGGCGCGGTGGGCGGCATCATTTCCCTGGCCAATTCCCTGCCCGAGCCCTGTTGCGAACTGTACCGCCTTTTCCTCGCGGGGGAGTACGACCGGGCGCGCGACCTTCATTTCCGTCTGGCCCGACTGAACGGGGCGGTTTCCGGAACCCACGGCGTCGCGGGAGTCAAGGCCTCCATGGAGATCATGGGCTTCCGGGGCGGCGAGCCGCGGCATCCGCTTCGTCCCGTTCCCGAAACGGACCGGGAAACCATGCGTACGAAAATTCTCGCGGAGGGATTCGCCATTGACTGATAGGAAACGAACCGCCGGGAATACCGATGCCGCGCCGTCTTCGGCGGGTGGACCGTCCGCCCGTCAGGTAGGCGTTCTTCCGGGCGCTGAAGTAATGGAAGGCACGAGCGCCGCGCTGCTTGAAGAGAACCCCGCACAGGCCTTCCGCTCTCCGCAGGAGCAGACCGTTTCCCAGGCATCGCTGAAACGGGATCAATCCGCCCTGACCATCCTGGGGGTGGATGTGGGTACCACCGGGATGAAAATGGGGGTGTTCCGTGCCGAGGGAGACTCCCTGGTTCTCGTCCGCCAATTCACCCGTCATTATGCGGTGAATACGTACAACGACGGGCTCTGCAGCGATATCGAGCCGGAGAAGTGGCGGCAGGCGATGGTGGAGGGCTGCCGGGAGATGCAGGACCTGATGGGGGATGTGGACGCCGTATCCCTGTCCGGGACCACGCCGGGGTTCACCGCCATGGATGGGGACGGCAATCCGGTGTACCCGGCCATCCTCATGCTGGACCAGCGCTCGCGGCTCGAGGCGCAGCGCATCATTCAGACCATCGGAATGAAAAAGCTCATGGAGGAAACCGCCAATATGCCGGTGGCGGGGGGATGCTCCCTGGCCAGCCTGCTCTGGATAAAGGAGCACGCGCCGGACGCCTACCGAAGGGCGCGCATGTTCGGGCACTCCAATACCTTCATGGCCAGGTGGCTCACCGGCGGAACCGCCATCGATCCCTCCTCCGCTTCGCTCACGGCGCTCTACAACACGGTGCGGAACGACCTGACCTGGAACGCGGACATCGCCGGGGCGTTCGGCATTCCGCTGGATTATCTGCCGGAGGTCCTGCCCTCCTACGGCAGTCCGGGCCGTCTGAAACCGGAACTGGCCGCGCTTCTCGGATTGAAGAAACAGCCCCCGGTGATCATCGGCGGGAACGACGCGGTGCTGGCCGCCTACTGCGCGGGCATCCGCGAGCCGGGTGACATCATGAACGTGAACGGCACCTGCGAGATCACCCTCATCTGCCTGCCGCGCTGCCTGCCCTCCAGCCGGTACAATATCCGCGCCCATGCCGTTCCGGGCCTCTGGCTCACCCTCTATGTCATGAATGCCGGGGGAAAAGCGCTGGAGTGGTTCCGCAACCTCTTTTGCAGTGAGATGGAAACCGGGCGGTTCTATGAGGAATTTCTGCCCCGTGTGCTCGACGACTGGCGGGAGCGGGAGAGCGGTGTGGCATACACCCCCTTCCTCATGGGGTCGCGCTACTCGCAACAGCCGCTCAAGGCGGAGTTTCTGGGTCTCACCCACGAGACCTCCCGCGAGGAGCTTCTCGCCGCTCTGGTCCGCGGCCTCTGCGAATACCAGCGCGACCATATCAAGGAGATCGGGGCCGATGTCCACCTGAGCGATGTCATCCATGTCACCGGAGGCGCGGCGAACGAGGCGGTCATCCGCGCCAAACGGAAATGGATGCGGAACTGCGAGTACATTCCGGAAGAGGAATCCTCCATGAAAGGCGCGGCGCTGCTGGGGAGGAAGTTCCTGGAAGGAAAATAACCCCGGCGATGGCGATACGGGAGAAAACAGGGCGGGCTCGATGGTCCGCCCTGTTTTTTTTGTGCGCCCGGCAGGGTGGTATTCACGGGCAGGCGTTCCTTTTTCCCCAGCCGCATGCGACATGTATCCACAAGAAAAAGTGAACGCTGTCTCGATAATAAATTATATATTTATTATATAAAGATAAAACCAAAAAGAATTTGTTCGGCTGCACACTTTACGACAGGAGTACTCCATGAAGGATATACACCAGGCCGGTTCCACCCGCAAGGAATTCCTCCGGATGAGCGGAGCGTTGCTGGCCGCCTCCCTGCTGGGGAATTTTTACGAGAGCGGGGCGCAGGCCCCATCCGGGAATAAGCCGCCGGTCATGGCGGCGGTCACTCCCCCCGAGGACCTGATGCGCGAGCATGGGGCGCTCAGCCGCATCCTGCTCATCTACGATAATGCTGCGTTGCGGCTGCAAAGCAGGAACCCGTTCACGTTCGGCGAGGTCCTGGCCGGATCCGCGCGGACGGTTCGGCGGTTCATCGAGGAATACCATGAGAAGCTGGAGGAGGAATTCGTTTTCCCCCGGTTCGGGAAAAACGGGAGCATGGCGGACCTTGCGGATTTGCTGCATCGTCAGCACGACGCGGGAAGAAAAGTCACCGACCGGATTATGCAACTGGCCGGGAGTTCCTCGCTGAACGATGCCCGGAAGTCGGATCTGGCGACGCTTCTCCTCGATTTCAACCGGATGTACCGTCCCCATAAAGCCCGCGAGGACACCGTCCTGTTTCCCGCGCTCCGGACCGTGGTGAGTCCCCTGGAATTCGACCGCATGGGGGATGAGTTCGAGAAGCGGGAGAAGGATATGTTCGGTGAAAAGGGCTTCGAAAAGATTGTGGAAGATATTGCCGGATATGAGAAAACACTCGGGATCAACGATCTGGGGAAATTTACCCCGAAAGTCTGAACCGGGCGAGACCCCCTTGGTGATCGGGCAAAACGTCTTCAGACAATGAACGGATGCTGCTCATTTTATCGCGGTCGGCATGGACTCTGCTCATCCAACGGGTAAGAATCCCCAACACCCCATCCCCTGATCTCCCCAGCAGCATTCTACGGTTCACCACCCGTCACTCCTTCACTTCGTTCCTTTCCGATATACCATTGCCTGGCAGGTGGCGATATCCATGCCGTCCGGCTGAAAAATCCGGATATGGTAGTATCCGAGCCGACGGGTTTCGGCGGTTTTCTCGGCGGTGGCGTAGAGCAGACCCTCCGAGGCTCCGGCGGTCAGGTAATGGATATCCGTCTGGATCGATACCGATACCACGCCTTCCGAGTTGGAGGCCGCGGCCAGTGCCATGTCCGCGAGAGCGAAAATCGCGCCGCCGTGCACGGTTCCCATCGCATTGGCGGTATCCTCGCCGAGGGGCATGACCACTTTCGAGCGGCCGCCCTCCGCCTCCAGGATTTCAATCCCCAGTTTTTTCGCGAACGTATCCTTTTCCCGGATGAGATTCAGTATCTCTCCGAATTTTTTTGGATTCTCTCCCATGTCAGCGTGCCGTCCTTTTAAAAAAAATCAGTGAATGTTTGCGAACTGGAAATTCATCCGGCGCTCAGCCGAATTCAAAGCGGAATGAGAACCCCTCCCGGACCGGACATAATCTTCGTCCATTCCATTGCGCCCAAGCGGTGCACGAGTGCGGGGCATAATCGGCGGAGCGTCATATTTTCATTTCCCGGCGTCGTGAATTGCATAAATTATACTCTCCGGGTCTCCAGTACAACCCAAATCCGCCGGATGGAAGCATGCGGCCCCTGTTCAATAATGGACAGGGTGTCCCGTTTTTTCCTTTTCATACCGGGAAGGCCTGCCGCATTACGGGGATCAGGGGGGCTTACTGCATTCCGCGCCACACGTTACAACCATGCCCGATTTCTGGCACGTGTATAGCTTCTCTCCGGAGAAAAGCATTGCGATACGGTCATAACGTCTCTACAGGGAAAGGGAAACGAGCATGAGAGGCAGGATTCTGCTGGGGATATTTCTGGCGTTCGCCGGATTTGCCGGAAGCGCCGGGGCGGTCGGCCCCGTGGATGTGAGCGCGGAAGTTTCGGTGATGAGCAAGTATCTCTGGCGCGGGGTCGCGTTGAACGAGGATCCGGTTTTCCAGCCGTCCATCACTCTGGGCGTGGGGGGATTGAGTTTCAATATCTGGGGAAACATGGATCTTTCCGATTATCAGGACAAAAAATTCCATCTCACCGAAACCGATTATACGCTCGATTACACCCTGGAACTGCCGCTCCTGAGCCTGAGCGCCGGAGCGTTACGGTACCAGTTCCAGGATCTTCCCGGAAACACCGCCACCACGGAACTCTATATCGGCGCGGAATCCAGTCTTCCCGGCGGTCCCTCTCTCAGGATATACCAGGATGTGGACAAGGGCGAGGGTGCCTACGTCGAGGCCGGGGTGAGCCATGCGCTACCGGTGGCTCCCTTCGCCAGTCTCGAAATGTCCGCGTCGCTGGGTTGGGGATCGTCCATGCACAACCGGTTCAACTATGGCCTTGATGGCATGGGCGGGGCGTTCACCGATTTTACTTTGGGCGCGGGTCTGCCCATCGGTCTGGGCGAGAAATTCTCGGTCACTCCGCGCTTTCAGTGGGTTTCCTGCATCAACGGCGACATGCGGAAGGAGTTTGACAAGAATCTCGTGGCGTTCGGGCTGACCGCGTCCGCGGAATTCTGAACCCCGCGTTTCACCGCTCTCGCCCGGCGGGGCGAAGCGGAGAAAGGGCGAAGGGGGAAGATATCTGAACCGGTGATTCGAATGATGGAAAGCCGATACAAACAGGTCCGTATTATGTGCATCACGCGCATCACCAGTTCAGACAAGCAGTTGGCACTTTTACCGGATTTTGTCCCATAATCGGCGCGGGGAAGGGGCCACGCTCGCCCGGCGCTGAAGAGGTCGTAACCGGGGGCCGCCGCTTCTACCACGATCCCCCGGTGAGTTTCTCGATATTGAAACTGTCGCTCTTGTACTGCACATCGCAGCTTTGGGTGGAATCGTCACGCGCGGTGGAGTATCCCAGGTAGAGAAGTATCTCCGTTTTCCGGTCACGCAGTTCCCAGTTGGCCAGACGATTCCAGAACGTGGGGGAATTCTTGAAAACGAAACTTTTTCCGGCTTTGATACGGCTGAATCCACGCTTGCCGAAGTCATCGAGCGAGGGCTTTCCGTATTTTTCGATCATCTGCAGCCGCAGATCATCGTAAAGCTCGGCATACTCCCCCATGCCCATTCCCGGCTTGGAGATGGAATACTCCGCCATGCCGAGCAATCCCTTGTCGAAATAATAGGTGATTTCCGCCGGATGGTTCCGCCAGGTCGTGGCATAGATCATGACCGTTTCATCCAGAAGCCGCGGACGGATTCCCTCCGACGCGACCACCTCCTTCTGCGTCATTCCCCAGTGGGTCTTGCGGAATATGTATCCGGTGCTGTCGACGGCATCCTTGCCGACAATTTCCTCCGTCTTTGCGAACGCGGCGCTGTCGGTCTGTATTCCGGCTGAGCCGGGATTAGGGTCGCGGGTGCATGCCGCCGCGAGCAAAAGAGCAAGGACACCTGCCAAGAACACTCGATTCATGCTTTCCCCCGCGTTGCGCCGTTATTCCATTCCACCGTATATCCCGTTCCGGTTTCCCGGTCCGAATCCGCCCTTTTTCGTGTCATGCCCGGTCCGCCGGTGTATTCCCCCGGTTCGCACGGGATTCCGGAATCACTCCGGTGAGGTATGATACTCCATCTTTTCCCGTGTGTCAATTCCAATACGCTCCCAAAATCAGGGATTTTGTTTCTTTTACGGCCTTCACACAATCCCGGTTTGGCCCGGAAACTCCCCGTTTTTGCGACAGGGATGCATCGTTATGGTTTATTTCTGCGAAATCGTCTGTTTTTTGCGTATATTCCTATATAAAGGAAAGTGACAACTTCTTGCGGGTGTAAACCGGAATTCGGGAGCGGATATCGATGCGTACGATCGCCCACTTGTCCGATCTGCATTTCGGACGCTTTCATCATCCCCTGATGCAGCCGATCATACGAAGGATATCGGAGCTGAAGCCGGACCTGGTGGCTGTTTCCGGGGATCTTACCCAAAGGGCGCTCGTCGGCCAGTTCAAGGATGCGCGATCTTTTCTCGATTCGCTTCCCTCGCCCCAGATCGTCATTCCCGGAAACCACGACATCCCCCTGCTCAATCCCGTGCTCCGATTGCTTCAGCCGTATTCACGGTTTCAGCGGTATATTACCAACGATCTCTCGCCCATGTACATCGACGATGAGATCGCGGTCCTGGGGATCAATACCGCCCGCGCGCTGATCGTTTCCGGAGGCCGGGTGGACCGCAGCCAGACCGCGGCCATTCCGGAGCCGTTTTGCCGTCCCCGGGATAAGCAGACCAAGATCGTGGTCACCCACCATCCGTTCGATGTACCGGAAGGCTACCGTAAGGGACACATCGTGAGACGATCGCGCGGGGCGATGGATATGTTCGCGGAATGCGGAGTGGACCTTTTTCTGGCCGGGCACCTCCATGTCGCCCATGCCCAGGTCACCGCCCGGTACCGCATCCCGGGATACTCCGCGCTGGTTCTTCAGGCGGGTACATCCACTTCAACCCGAAGGAGAGGGGAACTGAACTCGTTCAACCTCATCCGCGTCGATTATCCCCTGATCAGTATCGAACTGCATTCCTGGCTGAACGAGCATCGACGATTCGAAATCACCCGGGTCAAACGGTTCCGAAGGTCGGGGCGTGAGTGGCTGTCCGAATGACCGGCCCGCCGTTTCCCGCGCCGTTCCCCATTATACGGGTTTCTCCCCCCAGCTATGCCCCACCTGTAAAGAGCATCCCGGAACGGAAACGCAACGGTGTTTCCCCGAGTCAGACCGCGTGGTCCCATACCTTGCGGGAAAAGGACGATGCATGAAACCGTGTGCAGCCGTCTTTCACCATTCCCGTCTCCACATCCCCTGTGCGGATGCATGGTTTCCCTCTGGAGCGCTCCCCGGTCCCGGAACGAAAGCAGTGGACGGCGCGGGCGCGGCGCTTTATACGAATTGTGCGTCAAGCGGGAAAGAACCACGTCCTGTACGAGTCGTGCAGACCGATTTGCATCGCACTATTCTTACCTGCATATTTGAAATTTCGTATTACCCCTCCCGGCAATGCCTGTCCGGAAACGAAGCCTTGCCTTTGCCGATACGGCGAGCGCCGGAAAAAGGAGAGCACAAAAATATATTGTGCATTAAACCATAATATCGTTATAATATAATAAAGGGACATTCCTGAACCACCTTTCCTGTTGCACTCCATTCTACCTCGTAAAATGTCTGCTCTCGAATCCTCTCAATAAATGCAGTATGTCTGAGGCGTTTCCGTACCGTCCATGGAAAGGGCAGTTCCTGTACCCCCCTATCCATCTGAAACAATCGTAAACCAATTGACCCTGTCCGCGGGGTATAAATTTTAGAAAGGGAGGGCATGCCCATGAAACGAATCATGCTCCTGCTCCTCATCGTGCTTGCGAGCCGCGCCGATGGCGCAAACTATTTCGTGAATTCTCTCAACGGTCTGGACAGCAATACCGGCCTTTCTCCGAGCACGGCCTGGAAAACGATCTCCCGGGTGAACAGCAATGTATTCAGCGCCGGGGACACCATTCTTTTCAAGAGAGGATGCACGTGGGCCGAGGGGCTGTCGGTCTTTTCCTCCGGCACTGCCACCCTGCCCATCGTTTATACCGCGTACGGATTGTCCGGCGAGGCGGTGATCTCGGGCGGCGAAGCATTTGCGCTGGCCATCGCGGGCCAGAACAATCTGCGGTTCGAGCGTCTGTGCTTCAGGGATCGGATGGTGTATCTCCGGGATGCGAACCAGGTGACATTTGCCTGCTGCATCATTCGGAATTCCAACGACCGGGGAATGCATATCGAGAACAGCTCCGGAATATCCGTTCTCAACTGCAATATCACCCTGACCCGGTATGAGGGTATTCTGGCCCGGGGGGCCTCCACTACGGTCACCGTCAGGAACTCGCTCATCTTCGGGAACGGGGAGAGCGTATCCTTCTCCGGCTTTTACGCCTCCGACGGGGCCACCATCACCTATGACCACAATCTGGTGAGCGGCAACGGGTATACCCCGGCGTTCAACCTCTATGGCTCCGGGCTGGTGGACCAGGGGGGTAACCTCCCGAAAGCCGATCCGAAAGTGGCCAGCCTTTCCAAACGCGGAGGGTATTTCGTCATCTGTTCCGATGATTACAATTATACCTATTGGAACAAGCTGAACGCCACTCTCAAACCGCTCGGGGTCAATTTTACCATTTTTGTCAACGGCGCGATGATCCACCCCACGAAGACGGCGGACCTTCGCGCTCTCGCCAAGGCGGGGAACGAGATCGCCAGCCACGGCTGGTCACATTCCAGCCTGACCGCGGATACCCTGTTTGTCGTGTCCACATCCAATTTCGATCCCTGGATGACCATCGATGCGGAAAACAAGGTGATTACCCTGGCCTGCAAGGATACCACGAAGAACGTGGTCATGTCCTGGGCCGATGAGCCGAAAACGATCCTGGATCTCCGGGAAGCCGCATCGGAAAAGGATTGGGAGATCACCGTTCACCCCGATGTTTCCGACCGGGTTCGGCTGTCCTCCATCGCCGGGACCAGGGAAGCGCAGGTCGCTTTCCCCTGCGTGGTACGACCGGATGTTTCCGCCCCGGACTATGCGTACTGGCGGGACGAGATCACCCTCAACCAGACCTGGGCCAAGGAGCAGCTCGATATCACTCCGGTCAGTATCGCCTATCCGGGCGGGATGGTGAACGACGCCATCTGCCAGTACAGCAAGGATACCGCCGGACTCCTGGGCGGCCGCACCATCGTTCCGAGAGAGAGCTATCTGGCGAGCACCAACGTGTATCGCCTGCCGGGGACCGGCATTGTCACGCTCAAGGGAAACGGATCGGAGGCCGCGGTGCGCGCCAACGCCCGCTGCATTGCCCTGCATGCCGCCCAGATCGGAAGCATATTCGTCATCTACACCCACAACGAGGCGGAAATGAATCTCAAGCAGATGACCTGGTTCGTGGACGAGGTGAAAAAGAACGGGGGCAAGTTCTCCACTTTCGGGGAAGCGGTTCGGAGTATCCGGGCCGATCACGTCACCCATGACGGGTATACTTTCACAAAACAGTATCCGGACAGCACAAATTTCCACCTGCTCCCCGGGTCGTCCTGCATCAATACCGGGACCGCGGTACCCATCGCCTTCGATTACGAGGGGAAACCCATGGGCGCCGGAGGGGGATATGACATCGGCGCATTCGAGTCCGAGGGCGTTCCCCCCACGTTCAAGATCACTTCCTCCGCGGGTGCGAACGGTACCATCACTCCATCCGGAACGGTCACGGCGCCCTGGGGCGGGGACCAGACTTTCACCATAAAGCCCAAGGAGGGATACCGTATCGTTTCCGTCATCGTGGACAACGCTCCCGTGGGGCCGGTATCCACATATACGTTCGGAAATGTATCCTGCAACCACGCCATCCAGGCGGTATTCGCGGAAGCGAAGGACCCGGTTGATACGGAAACCCACGGCGTGTGGGCCGCCTCTCCGTACAGCGGTTCCGGCGATCATGATTTCCGTATCCCGATCAAGGCGGGATCGTTCACGCTCAATGGAGACCGGGTCCGTATCAATGTCGCGGCCTCCCTGGTTGACAGCCTTGTTGTCGTCCAGGCGTTCATTGGCGAAAAGGCCGCCTCGGGAGACCCCTACGACATGACTCCGGGATCCATATTCCCGATCACCTTCAACAAGGGAAATACATCCACCATTGTCCCCGTCGGGGGCGAACTGGCTTCCGACTGGATGGATTTCACCCTTGACCGGAAGAAGGAATACATTGTATCGCTCGGTGTTTCGGGCGGATACAATGCCTGGTACGGGGCGGGATCCGGGTCCTGGTACTACTGGAATACCCAGAATACCGGCGCTCCGGATGTGAAAAACTACATTGCCTCCAAGAGCGTTTATGTCATGGAGCGGATAGAGATCGGCACGGTCGCTCCCGATACCGCGGTGGTTACCGAGACTTACGGCAACTGGGCGAAGGGAGATAACAACAGCAAATCCAATCAGAATTTCCGCCTACCCATTCCTTCCGGCTCGTTTACCATCAACGCCAACAGCTTCCGTATCAATCTGGAGGCTTCTGCCGCCTATCCGCTCACCGTGGTCGGCGCGTACATCGGTGAGGTTGCCGCCACGGGGGATCCGTACGATATGGATCCGGACACCATTCTCCCCATAACCTTCAACGGGGGGAGTTCTTCCGTGATCATACCCGCGCATACCACCCGGTTTTCGGACTGGATGCCGATTCCCCTGGATCCCACCCGATCCTATATCATATCCCTCGGGGTCAAGGGGGGGTATCATACCTGGGTCGGCATGGGACAAGGGACCTGGTATGAGCTGAACGGCGAGAGCAAGGCGGACATCCCCAATCTCACCGGGATGCGAAGAACCTCGACCACATATGCGCTGGAACGGCTGGAGGTCACCACCGCCTCCCGGAGCGGAGCGGAGAAGATCGCCTCAATGACGCCGACCGGTGAGGAGAATGCCGATTTCGGACATGAGACCCGGAAAGACGCGATCGAGTGTTTTCCCAATCCTTTCAACATGTCCACCACCATCCAGGTCACCCTTTCCGCGGACAACCAGACCCGGATTTCCATCTACAACATCGCGGGACAGAAAGTGCGTGATCTCCTTGACCGCCATCTTTCCGCCGGGAGACACGCGATGATCTGGAACGGAACCGACGACCGGGGCAGGGTTCTTTCCTCCGGAATCTATTTCGCCCGTCTGCAATCCGGCGGAACGGCGCTGGCCCGCAGGATGATTTTTATGAAATAGGCTTCACACGGCGATCAAAAAAAAACCCCGGAATTTCACCGGGGTTTTTTTTTGATGCGCTGATCCATATGGAGCGTTGCCGTGCGCCCTCCGCTGCCTGAGCCTGTCGAAGCCAGCCAACCTCAATACGGTTTGTTTAGCCGAAAAGGAATAAGCTTTCAACCACGAAAGACACGAAACACACAAAAATTGAGTGATTCACAGGGGGATATTTCGTGATTTTCGTGTCTTTCGTGGTTAATTGAACTGTATTGGGGCCAAGCTCAGCGCCCGCCGCTGGCTGAGCTTGGCGAAGCCAGCACATTGGAAACACGTTTGCCCAATACTATCGACCTGACAAAACAGTACCCGGTTCAGGCCGCCATTTCGCATTTCCCCGGATTGTACGGAATTCGCATGGGCCATGATGCGCGGGGGCATGGGCCTCCATAATGCGGGAACCGGCATCGGCTCCATCCCCGTCGAATGAGGGTCGTAAAAGCATTGATATTTCCGTGAAAAATCGGGTGGAGCGCCGATTGTTCCCTTGGGCCGCATCCTCTTATACTTATGATGATTCCGCGCACTCCGCCGTTGCGGCGCGGCGGACGGACCGAACGATGGTTCACTGCACTCTGTCACCGATGGGGGTCAAGTGGAAAATACGCTCAACGTCAGACCGGAGAACGGGAAATCCCTGCCCGATTTCTCCGCGGTTTCCGATTCGAACTGGGAAGTGGTCGTCGGGTCTTCCGATGAAGAGCTGGTTGCGCTGGTCAAGGGTATTTTCATCGATGATCCCCAGGTGAGTGTCAAAAGCTTTTCCGATGGATGCGATCTGCTGATTTGCGTGGCAAGGGATATTCCCGATATCGTGGTTCTGGACGATCATCTCACGGGAGTTTCATGCCGTGATATCATACGGTCCATTCGAAGGACGGACGAATTGCGGGATATCGGGATATTCTGCACCCTGCCCTCCGGCGCGCACGGGATCGATCCGGAATGCGGAATGGACTGCTTTGTCAGCATAAACGGCCTCGATAAAATCACTGCCACCCGGACGTTGAATTCACGCCTGTACCGGTCGAGCATTCATAGTGACCGGCGGCGTCCGCCCCGGAGAGAGCGACGATGGCCGAGGGTTTCCCTCGATGTCACCGCCAGGATAGAGGTTCTGGATCCCGTATACGACATCCGGTATGACGCCGGCATCGCCCAGATTGTCGATCTCAGCCGGGAGGGGGCGGGCATCGCGAAGATCAGATTGAAGAAACGGAGAATTCCCGATGGCGCTTTCTGCATTCGTTTGCGCGCCAATCATCCGCCGCTGGAGGACTGGAAAGCGGATTCCATGGTCGCCAGGATGAATAACGGAACCTCCGCCGGTCTGAAATTTGTGGATATCTCCAGGCAGGATATCGGCAAGATCATGCAACTTTTCGAGTGACCCCACGGGTTATCCATCCGCGGCGGCAACTCGGCCGATGGAACGGATTATCCGCGGATCACCGGCTGTACTATGGAGAAGAGCCATGGAAGACCTGATGGAAGAGATCGACCTGAAGCATGCCTTGCCCGCTGTGCGGTGGAAATCCGGCTCCGGAAAATTTACGCCGCCGGTCGTAACGACTTTCGAGATCATGAACCTTCATTCGTTTGTGCCGAATGATACGGCGGTTCCGGATGCACGAAGGCTCCGGAAATCCGCGCATTCCCTTTTGTAAGATTTCCGGGGGATATCGGATTCATGGATAAGAATCTCATTTTCCTGCGTATGCGCGATGTGAACATCATGGGAATGCCCGGAGGGACCGGGGTCAAGCGCCAGAACCGTCTCCACACCCTGAATTCCACCGCTTTCGAGATATTCGAACTCTGCGACGGGCGCCGCACGGTTCGGGATATCGAGACCGCGATGGCCTCACGGTATCAGGAAAAACGCCTCGATGAATATGTCGAGGCGTTCATGGAAAAGCTTCTGGCGCTGGAACTGATCCGGGAAAAGAACGGGCATGACTTCGTGCGGTTCATCCGGTAGCGCCGGAGTATCGCGAAAGGCCGCCGGCGCGTTCGCCCGATGGCTTGTATTTTTGGTAACTGCCTATCTATCGTAAGAAGAAGCGTTGAAATCGGGCGCCTGGCTGCCGTATTGCCCAGAGGAAGTTGAAGACTCTCCACCGCAGCAACAGCCTGTGTTCACTTCCCGTCCGCTCTCCCATGCGAAATGACGCGCGGGCGAGAGGGAAAGGTGGGCTTTTCAAAAGAAGGTCGGGAGCAAATGCAAGGCTGTACGAAGATTTCTCTTCTTTGAGCGGGTGTATTCTCCAAAGCCTTGCGGAAACAGTGCTTTACCCCTCGCCCGCGCGTCTTTTCGCAGGGGAGAGGATGGCCGCAGGCCGGGTGAGGGGCCGCGCCGGTGGAGAATACATCCCTTTTCTATTGCAGAAGTCCGGGGGGAGAACGTTACCTTTTGCTTTGGAAATACAGGGGCCTGTTACTACATTAAAGGGACGCATACCCATAAAAAACAGCCGGATACATTGCTGTAAACAAGGAAGCCGATGACATTGTCCAGCCGTGGAATCATTTTTCGTTTTTTGAAACCGCTGCTCGGGATTATCGTCCCGGTCTGCGGAATATATCTCCTTCTCGGCTCCATACGTTTCTGGAGCACGCATCCTTCCGCGGGCGACCGGTATGCGCCCGATGGGAAACGGTATGATTACGTCGTGGTTTTCACCGGAAACGATGACCGGATACCTCCCGCCTTCCGGATTCTCCTCCGCGGAGAGGCAAAGCGTCTGATAATTTCTCCCGCGACTCCGGAAAATATAGCTGTCTGGGCAAAGGAATATTATCACGGCCATCCCGTGCCCTGCTCCCTGGAAACCCGGTCCACCAGCACCCATGACAATGCCGCATATTGCGCGGAAATCATACGTCGTGAGCGGGCGCATTCCATAATCCTGATAACCTCCGGCTATCACATGAACCGTTCGTACCGGCTGCTTTCCCTTGCGCTCAGGGGATATCCGGTTGAGATAGTCTGCCTTTCCGTGGATTCGCCCGATACCGGCGGAGTGAATCCCGCGGATCAGGATCCACGGGAACTCATCCTCACCGAGCATCTGAACATGGTGTTCAACTACCTGAAATTCATGGCGGACGGCGCCCGGGTCAAAGGGAGCGACAAGGTTTCGCGGTATCTCGAACGTCTGTACGAATCTTTCGTCAAAGACCAGATGATACCCGTGCTGATCCGGTTCATGTAGATCGGTTTCCCCGCCTCATGGGAAATATACGCTGGGGAATGACCGGGCTCTATCCGCTCGCCTCTTTCTTCGCCTCCTTGTACCCATATCCATACCCGTATCCATAGCCGTATTCATATTCCTCACAGGAATATCCGGTCAGGAGGGATTTCTTTACATCGTTGACCACGATTCCGGCGATTTTGGCGTTCACCTGGTCCAGCGCCTTTTTTGACTTGAGCACATCGACGCCTGCTGTTCCGGATTTGATGACCAGCAGAACGTTACGGAAACGGGAGGCGAGCGCCACGGCATCGGCATAGAGCATCAGGGGCGGGGAATCGATGATGATCGTATCGAAACCGCTTTCGAGCCGGGTAATGGATTCGGCCAGGTTGGGATTGTGAAACAGCTCCGATATGACACAGTCCCCGGCTTTCCCGGCGGGAAGGAAAACCAGGTTGGGATACCGGGTTTTGAAGAATCCGGCGGATGAGCCGTCCCTGATCAGGTCAATAAACCCGTGGGTGTTCGGGACTCCGAAAATGGTGTGCTGAACCGGGCGACGGAAATCGCTGTCTATGAGCAGCACTCTCTTCCCCGATTTCGCCATCATGACCGCCAGGTTCGCGGAAATCACCGATTTGCCTTCTCCGGCAAACGTACTCGAAACGACCAGCGTTTTCTGGTCCGTCCAGTTTCCGGACGAGAGCAGATTGACCAGCATGGCGTTGTATACTTCCATGACATTGAACGGGTGGAGGCTGTCCTTTCCCGGAGCATGGACGAGGACTTGACGCTTCAGGGATCCTCCCCGTTCCGAGAGACGGGGAATCAGGGCGAGAACGGGGGCGCCCACGGTGGATTCGACTGTCTCTGCCGAGCCGAACGACGGTTTGAAATGTTCGATCAGGATGATGAGCATGCCGGAAAAGAGCATGCCGGCGAAGAGCGCCAGGAGAATCACCCGCGATTTGCGGGGCGATACGGGATCGTCCGGAATTTCCGCCCAGTTGATGACCTTGATATCGCTGATCGTGCTTGCTTCCATGATTCGCGCCTCTTCGAGACGGGTCAGGAGGAGATCGTGAATCTGGCTGTTGATGCCGATGGTGCGATCGTACCGGACCTTGTCGATTTCCGATTTCGGCAACTTTTCCAGCGTTTTGTTCAGCCCGGCGATTTCCCCCTTGATGCGGGAAAGGAGTTGCCGGTACACATGGATGTTGATGTTGCTGGAGAGCTGGCTTTCCACGACGGGGCGCAGGAGGGGGTCAATCCCTTTGGTCGCGTTGTTCACGGTGGAGGAAATGGCGAGTTCGAGTTGCTTTTTCGCGGCGTCCAGTTCGGTATTGCTCTGGAGAACGAGCGGGTGTGAGGCGTTGTAGCGTGATTTCATCCTGGCGTTGTCCACCTGGAGCGTGGCGATCCGTGAATACAGTTCCTGCAGGATCGGGTTGCTCTCCATGAAAGGGGATGAGGCGTACCGGGAATAATCCCGGAGATCGGTATCCCCCTTCAGAATCGCGGTCGCCTTTTCCTTGGAAACCGTGGCTTCCTCGAGCTTGATTTCGTAATCGATGCGGCGCTCCTCCAGAAAGCGCATGAGATCGATAAACTGCCGGGTCTGTTCGTCCAGGGAGACGATTCCGGTGGATATCCGCGAGGTGAGATACCCGTTTTCGGCGCTCTCGATCGACGATGCGACCGTGCGGTACTGGTTTTCCAGAAACAGCCGCAGGGTTGTGGCCTCTGCTCTCTTTTCGATGAGATCCCGATAGGTAACCTCATTCAGATAGGCGTTCACGATGGTTTTCGCCCTGGCCGGCTCTGGTGCGGTACAGGAAATGTGGATGACGTTGGAATCCCTCACGTTCGCCACCCGTATTTTCCTGGCCATCCGGGCGCGCACCTCGACAACAGGTTCGAGAACGATGTCGAAATTCTTCAGGGGGCGCATGTTCGATAGCGTGAGCGAAAAACGCTCCGATACAAACGGCCGGTTGTACGTTCCTTTCAACGCCGGTCCGCCCTGGTCCGGAATGACGAGGAACCCCCCGCGGTCGATCCGGGAGGGAACCACGCTGAACCGCATGGCGCGGGGAGGGGGAACCGCCGCGAAGGAATTGATTCTTGCATAGTATTCCCGCGGGATTCCGATGGTGACGAACGCGGCGGTTTTGACGATGACCGAGTCGGTGATTCCGGCCCCGTTTATCTTGACCAGGACATCGTTGATGGATACCGCCGGGACCGGTTTATCGTATTTTTCTCCGGCTGTATCGGCGAACAGCGGGGAACCGGACGACTCGACCAGAAGATCTCCGGAAGCCTCGTATACCGGCTCGGACACGAGAAGATACAGGACGCCCGACAGGATGAAAGCGGCAACCGTGAATCCGGCGAGAAAACGGTATTGCAGGAAGACGCGGAGCAGGTTCCCGAGTGTCATGGCGTCATCGTTGAACGCGAATTCGCTGGGCCGTTTATGCATCATGGAATTTCACCTCTGACGAGTGGGAGAGTGGGTATCCCCGGTTCCATCCGGAATCGCGGCTGATGCCGACCGGCGGGACGCACCGGTCACGTTCCATAGCATACAGCGCTGGGGCGGGCAAGACAATCCGCACCGCACCCGATAAAATGAGTATTGATTGCCGATATACACGAAAAAACGGCGGGAGCGACTCCGTTGCAAAACGGAGCGGTCCCGCCGTTCGTTCAGGTGGAGAGAGGATGATCCGTCCGTTTCCGGACGGGAGCGCGTCACGCCCCGCTGTATTCCGGTTCCTCTTCGTTCTTCTCGACCGGGCAGAGGAGGGAGTTCCATCCGGACATCCCGCCCAGCGCCACAATGGGGCAATCCCAGCCGCGTTGTTGAAGAATGCTTGCGGCGATGCTGGAGCGGCGTCCGCTGTCGCAGAAGATGTATACCGGGAGGTCGCGGGATATCTCGGACAGGCGATGGGGAAGGCGGGTGAGGGGAATGTGATGGGCGCCGGGGATGATCCCATCCTCGGATAATTCCCGATCACTCCGGATATCGAGGATGAACTGCTCCCCGCCCGCGTCGATACGGCGGCAGAGATTCTGCACCGGCGTCATCCCGTTCGAACGGCTTTCCAGCCCTTCCGCGTTCCAGGCGTGCATTCCACCCGCGAGGAATCCTTCGATGCCGTCATACCCCAATCGCACCAGATACCGCACCGCCATTCCGGGGTCATTGTCGTCGGTCACCAGCAGGATCGGGCGATCCCGGGGCAGAAACCATCCGGCGAACCGGGGCAGACCCTCGCGCCAGATGGAGAACGCGCCTGGAATGTGCGACGCTCCGAATCCCAACTCTCCCCGGATATCGAGCACCAGGCTCTCGATGGCCTGATCCCGGAAATCGCGCGGCGAGAGTGGAACGGGATCGGGGAGTTCTTCAAGGAGCGGCGGCCCCTGAACATTCAACGTTTCCATCCGCTCGAACCAGGGCGGGTATTCCAGCTTTTCCGCGGTCTTTTCGATGAACAGGTCGCGGGATACATACCGCAGACGCGGGTTGAGACGGCGCTCCAGCCCGATGGTGGTCCAGGACCGGTCGCTGATGACCGCGCCGCAGACCGATCCGGGACCGTGCGCCGGGCAAAGTATCACCCCGTCGCCCAGGGGCAGGAGGCGCTCGAAAAGTGTGTCGTGCAGGATCCCCGCCATTTCCTCCATGCGGTCCTCTCCCATGAGATCCACCCGCCCCACCTCTCCCGCCAGGAGCGAATCGCCGGAGAACAGCATCCAGGGCGTCCCTTCGGGTTCGTGGAGCACGTAGCTCATGTGGCCGGGGGTATGCCCCGGAGAGTGCACCGCTTCCAGCCGAAGGCCGCCGATCTCCCATATCTGCCCGTCGTGCGCGGGAAGACCGTACCGGTAATCCCACTGGGAATCGGCGTGACGGATTTCCGCCCCGGTGCGGGCGGCGAGTTCCAGCGATCCGGAGAGGTAGTCCTCGTTACGGTGCGTTTCGAGTATGAGCGTGATGCGGTGTCCGGCTTTCACCGACCGTTCGAGATATATCCCGCAGTCCCGGCGCGGGTCGATGACCGCCGCTTCGCCTTTCCGGCCCACCAGGTAGGAATAATGGGCCAGACCTTCCGATTCTATCCGTTCGAACAGCATGGGGGAAACCCCTTTATCTGAAATGCAGGCGCGGAGGCCCGCTCTTGTTTCATTTTGTTTTCCCGGAGAGAGCGGGACGGTATCCCGGCGCGGTCGCTTCATCGTAGGGCTGGCTTCCGGCGACCGTGGGATTTTCCGGGTAGGCGGTCCACTCCGTGAAAGACCCCTCGAAGATGCGGACATTCGGGTATCCCAGGAGGAATCGGAGGATAAGGAAGGCGCTTGCGGCGCACCGCCCGTCTCCGCAGGAACAGATGACAACCTTGTCCGGACTCGCGCCGATATTCTCGAAAATGGCGCGTATCTCGTCCGTCGGCTTCAGGATACTGGAATCGGTTGAATCCATGAGCTGTTTCCAGGGAAGGTTGACCGCGCCGGGGATGTGTCCGGGCTTGATCCAGGGGCCCTGCCCCTCATATATTTCCTTCTCGCGGACATCGAGAAGCAGCACATTCTCGTTGTCCTTGATAGTGCGGAATTCCTCGTAAGCGATGAAATACTCGGGAATGATACGGCAGGTGAAGTCCGATTCGTCCACCTCCGGAAATTCCTGGGCGAGCGGCTTGCGCTCCGCATTCCACCGGTCGAGACCCCCATCGAGTATGTACACGTTTCCGTGTCCGAACCGGACCAGATGGTAGGCGACCGCATATGGCTCCAGTCCATCGCCCCGCCGTGAATTGACACCCGATCCGGAATAGACCGCCACGGGTTTTCCGGCTTCCAGCCCCAGCCTCCTCAGATCGGCCTGAATTGCCTCGACCGGAGCGGTCTGGGCGGGTATCCCCTTGTTCGCCAGGTACAGGATCCCCTCGTTCATGTATTCCGCGCCGGGTATGTGCTCCTGGATATAATCGAGCGTATCGGGTTGGGCATCCAGAATACGGAGATTTCCGTCGCTGAGATGATCTTCCAGCCATTCCGCCGATATCCACTGTACCGCTCCATCACCTGCCGGATAATGTTTGTCCATGATCCACCTCACCCGTTTGTTGTTCCTGTTTCAAAGCTCCTTGCGCGGACCCGTCGGCTCCGGGCCGGTTCGGGGAAAAAAAACTCCATACACCCGGCCGGAGCCAGGGAGATTCTTTTCTTATACCGCTCTCTCCGCTTGTGGGATGTTCGTTCCGGTCGCATGGGCGGACCGGAGGGTTCGGGGTGGTAATGGGAGGAGAGGGATAAGGACACGGGAAAGAAGTTATTTCGGGCCGGCCGCGAAGAGACGGTCTTTTTTTTCGGAAATCGGGTTCCACCGAGGCTTCAGGTTACAATCAGTGGAAAGACTCTTTTGGGGCCTCGATTCCGCAAAATGCCAGCGGACAAGACCGTCCCATCCCCACGGAAGGGCGTCGAATATACCGGAAAAGAATGCATGTTGATTTCAGGCCGGAGCGGCGTACCGTTCCCGGATCGCACCGAGGAGCAGGCGACGGCTTTCCTCCGGGGGAAGAGCGGGATTGCTT
>CAYRTQ010000013.1:18309-26900 GCA_964426865.1 uncultured bacterium | reverse complement strand
AAATTGATATCACCATCGTGAGAATCGAAAAGCAAAAATGGTTCGGCTCCATCACGTTTCCGGGAAAGTATCTCACGGGAAATCGCATGGCCGGTTCCTTGCGGAGTCAGGTGAAGCTGGTAAAAAACCGGCGGCAGTTCTCCATCCGCTTCCATCTCCACCGCGAACGTTACGTTCTCCGCTTTTCCACGAGTGATAATACTCGCAATGCCGCCCTGATCCGATAGCGTTTTGGACAATGCACCGGATGCCGAAGATGAAAGAAGCAGAAGCGCGTCCAGCAAAGACGTTTTCCCGACACCGTTCGCTCCGATAAGCACATTGAGAGGCCGGATCGCGAAATCGAGATCATACAATTTTCTGTACCCGTGTATCTTGATTCGTTTGATCTCGTACATTATTTGCTCCCATGGCATTCAGAGCGAATACAATCTGATACCGTCATTACCCGGGCAATACCGGACAGGGCGGCTCTTCTTTCTTTTCTCCCATTCCGTCTCCCGCCTTCTCGTACGCCTCCAGCTTCTTCAGAAACGCCAACGCCCGCGGCTGACGAGAGGAGCCGGTGTGGTAGGCGAAGAACTGGAATACCGCGTGTTCGATCTCACGGCGCTGGCGGGGGCCGATGCCGATACGCGGAAGTTCCTCGTCGGTGGCGCGCATGAGGGTTTTCATGACCATCAGGGCGCCGGGACTGATCCAGAAGCCGTACCGTTCCCCAGCCTCGGCGCAGGAGCAGATCAACCCGCCGTCCGAATAGCTGAAGAAGACCGAGTTGGTCTTGGGACGCTTTCCGCAGAGCGCGCACCGGTCGAGCGCGGGACGATATCCCGCGGCCGCCGCCAAGCGCAACATGAACCGCCAGAGATGCTTGTCCATCTCCCGTCCGCCGCTCCGTTCCAGGCTGTCGAGCGCGCCAACCAGCACGGGAAACGTTCCGGAAGCGGGGTCCTCGGGCGCGGTCGCCATCTGCGCCGCCTCGAGGATGGCCGATGCGGTGCAGAAGACCCGGACATCCGCCTTGATGTGCGGGTAATCCTCGATGATATCCGCGCTGGAAAGGGTCTGGAGTTCGCGGTTTTCCTTTTGGTAATAGATGGCGTCGATGAACGTGGCCGGCTCCAGCGCCGCTCCGAAACGGCTGGTGGGACGGCGCGCCCCCTTGGCCACCACTTTCACCAGACCGAACCGCTCGGTGATGAGGGAGACCAGCTTGGACGAGTTGGACATCCGCATGGTGTTGGAAACCACAGCGCGTGTGGCATGGAGTCCCATATTCGCGATACCTCAGGTAATACGTTGGACCGTCGGTTCGTCCGGGCCCACGAACCCGGCGCTGACGATCAGTTTCATGACATCCTCGGAGGAAATATCCAGAGGAATGAGTTCGTCCTCGGGAACGTAAATGAGCATCCCCGAAGTCGGATTGGGAGTGGTGGGAATATAGACCCCGATGACCCGTTTCCCCACCCGTTCCGAAAAGTGCGTCGTCTTCTCGTTCACGATATACGCCAGCGTGTAAAGACCGGCGCGTGGATACTCCACAAATACCGGACGCCCCAGATTCATTTTGGCGCCATCCCGGAGCACATCGGAAAGCTGACGGGTGGCGGTATATATCTTGCACAGGAACGGCAGACGGTTGATGACGCTCTCCCACAGATCGAAGAGCTTGCGGCCCGCATAGAAACGCACCAGGTAGCCGAACAGGGTGATGATGACCGCCAGGGTGAGCGCTCCGAGTCCGGGAACATGGGTCGTCTCGAACCCCAGGTATTCGAAAAGCCCGGCGTAGAAACTCCCGAGAACGCCATCGAACATCCGGAAAATCAGGACCAGCACCCAGACGGTCACCGCGGTCGGAGCGAGTACGAGGAGCCCGGTGGTGAAATACCGGCGCAGTTTCAAAAGCGGCTTTCCCGGATGGACATGCTCACTTTCCGGCGGCATTCGCCCTCCCTTTCGTGGTATCCGGAAGCGAGATGAGGAGCGGTTCCTCTCCCGCTTTCATCATCCCGTACTCCCGCCGCGCGATCTCCTCGATATAGAGGGAATCGCTCTGGAGTCGGGCGACCTCTTTCTGCAGTTCCGTACGCCGCCGGACATACTCATCGAGCTTCCGTTGCTCCTCCTGCTTCATCAGGGAAAGCTCCCGTATTTTCAGGAAGCTGCGCCCGGAATTGAACAGCCCGAAAACTACGGCGGCGAGCACCGCGAAGAGAATGATCCTCCCTGGCGAGCGGCGATTTTTTCGAACGGTACGGTTTCTCATCACGGCTGATTATTTTCCGTAAACATCATCGGGATTGAACAATCTCTGGCCGGACGCCGTAAATTCCGTCCCGGACTCATTGAGGCCGCGGAAAAAGCAGGAGCGGTATCCCTCATGACACGCGGCCCCGGTCCCGTTGGGATCAACCTTGAACAGCAGGCAGTCGCCATCGCAATCCACCCGGACTTCCCGTACCGTCTGGGTGTTTCCCGAGGTCTCGCCCTTGACCCAGAGCTTGCCCCGCGAGCGTGACCAGTAGGTCATGACGCCGGTATCGATGGTTTTTTGCAGGCTGTCACGGTTCATCCAGGCGAACATGAGGATGTCGCCGGTTTCGGCGTCCTGACAGATGGCGGGCACAAGACCCTTTTCGTCGAACTTGATATCATCTATGGTCACGGGAAACTCCTTTATGGAACAGGAAAGAAGACGGGAGATGGAAGCCGGGAAAAAAGCATGCCGGTCGGCCCCGGAGACCGCCCCTGAAGATGGAAACATATCCATACACGGGCTTTCGCGCCGGTCCTTGGGGTCCCCGGTCCTCCAGACAGATGGAACCGTAAGGCTGCCTTCACGATATGCGCATATAATATCGCTGAATTGCGACGTAGGGTCAAGTGAGGATTTGGGATGGGGGGAAGTTATCGCAAAGGGCGTTCCACCGGGTGAGACTGGAATCGATGCATACCGGGGAAAAGGGAATTTCAGACGGTGTTGAACCCGGTATCATACCAAGTTTGAATCAATCTCCGTAGCAAAGGCAGCCCCCTTTCCGGCCTTCGGCCACCTTTCCCCCGATGGGGGAAAGGAAACACAAGGATTCCTTTCTACGGATTTTGAATGGGTATTGGTATCAGCCGGCATGTCCCGATCCTTTCCATCGCCCTCCTGCATAACCTCATATTTCTGTTCGATAATCATCCTGAATTCGGGGGAGATGCCGTTCCAATCCAGCACATCGACACGGAATGGCAGATCGGATTCCTCAAAAGCCACTCTGAGCCGGTCGATGCCTTCCCCCCCGGCTTTCCGTGTGTCCATCACCGCCAAATCCAGGTCGGAATGACTTTTTGCCGTTCCGGCAACCCGCGATCCAAAGACGCGGACCTCACATCCCGGCGCATATCGGGCAAGAAGATCCCTGATGATTGCAAGATGATCGGGGCGAATATCGATCACGTCATTTTTTCCTTCAGCATGAGAAGCAAATGCTGTACATCGGGGAGAAATTCTTTTGCCGCCTCGAACACCTCGCGCGCCTTCATGGGATCGTACGCATCGCTGGTCTGATTTCTCATCCGGAGATAATGGAACCATCGTTCCGGATCGTCTATCAAACCCTGTTCGAAACCGGCGCGGAACAATTCCTTGTTCGTCAGTGAATCGGGCCGTTCCAGTCCGTACATTTCAAGAAACCGCTTGATCATCTTCCACGAAAGTTCAAAGGTGAATTCGAACCTTTGAATGACCCCGTCGCGCAGGAGTGTTTTTTCCGGCGCGGCGTCCGGCAAGGCGTTCGCGGAATACTCCTCCAGCGCGGTTCCAAGCGCGTCCGCCGCTCTTGTCATGCTGCTCAGGTCAAGCATGGGTTCCTTTCCGGGGTGGTGGCTCTTTTCCGCAACACGCAGTCTTCCATTTGTTGTGATTGTCTACGTGTCATAAAAGCAGCCGTTTCGATCCAACAGGATCCACTTTGGCTTTCAGGACGCTTCGACAAGCTCGGCACTCCCGCTGGCTGAGCGTATCGAAGCCAGCCCAACGTTCCGTAGTATAACGCCCCACAAAAAAAAATGGCAAAAGGATGTTTGATTTGATCAGTGATGGTCATGCAGGGATTTTGGTATTCGGGTCGCTCCCAAATACAGTGTAAATATTTACTTGACATCATCGTTAGTTAATATTATATTGCAGCAAACGCAAGGAAGCTTTTCGAAAAGCGGAGGCCCCATGCAGCGTATCAAACGGTGTGAGGACTATTTCGTCCGGAAAATGTGCGATCACGTGTATTGTTTCGACGAGTTCGGTCGCGTGTTCAAGGAATTCGACGAGAAAAAATGCCGCCATGTCTACAAACGCGTCGATATCCCCTGTTCCAACGGCTATCGCAAGGTGCAGCACCAGAGGGATTTCATCTCTCATTCCTGCCTTGTCCACCGTCTCATGTACGCATGGCTCTTCGGCATCCCCGACGATCTCGAAATCAACCACAAGGATGGCAACCGCTCAAACAACCGCATTTCCAACCTCGAGGCCGTCACTTCCCGCGAGAACATCCTCCACGCCATCCATGTCCTCGGCACACGCGACTTCCGCGGGGAGCGCAACGCCAACCGTAAATTCACTGCCACCGATATACGGCGCATGCGCGAACTCCGTCGCCAAGGCTGCTCCTACCAGCAGATCAGTGACGAATTCGGCGTCTCGAAAAAACACCTCAGCAAGATTATTCTTCGGAGGGTGTGGACAGAGGTGGAGTGAAACAGGGAATGGGAAGAAGAAAAAATGAGGGGAAAAGCCTGTGCAGATTTGCTACTCTCCACAAAGGTGATCTCATATTCAGCCATCCAACTTCTTTCCTTTGACAAGGAGCCGCTTTACTTCCTCAATGCTCTCTCTGGGCTCACCGGCGCGCTTACGGGCTACGATGCTATCGTACAAATCTTCCCAAAGCTCACCATGCTTTTTCAGGTCAATCTGAACGGCGACTTTATGACCTTTATCATCCGTGACAAATTGAAAGCCAGCCATGATAACTCCTGATGTTACGGCTTTTATAGTACCTTTATTGCAATGTACTTTCCATAGTATACACCTACCGTCGAAAAAGGCAAAAAGAAAATCCGCAAAAGAGCCCACAAGGAATCACTCTGATACACTATTTTGTTAATGCCTCTTTTTAAATAATCCTGCTGGAGGTGTTTTCCATCGTCCAACAGGTAAGTATTCTATATGAGTTTTTTTAAGCCTTGTATTATGTCTATTTATGAGTTTTTTTGGACATATCTCTGCAAAAGCTATTGATGCTTGGGGTTGACCATGGAGATGAAATATTTGCCGATGGTATGGCTCATCGAATGGCATAAAAAAGCTACTTCCCCCAAACTGTCCATTGTTAACAACAATAACTCCTTGATACATATGATAATGGAGACCCTCAGACATACGATCAAAGGTTCCAACATCACAATTAAGAGCACATATAATGTAAAGATCGCTTTTTGAACGTAGGTCTGAGGCAAGCGCCAAGTCAGTAGCATCATAGCACACAGATGCAGATAGAATCAACGGTCGATGCTTCTTAATATCGCTATGCCACTGATATTCTATCAACCATTGTACAGGTCTGAAACCAACTGGTCTGGGACTAAATGTTGCTTCTAACTTTGCGAGATTCTTCTTTCCTTGTTCGATTCGACGTATCTTAAGCCCTTCAGCTTTATTCCACTCGGGTATCATCCAGAGACAACTATTAATAAGAGGCGAATTCGGATGAGCATTTTTCGGATGGTAAACTTGGCCAAACAGTACAATACACTTATGCTTTTGTACAAAAGGTAGAATAAGTGAATCAATATCATGAGGGTGGACTGCTAACTCCGGAAAAATTAGTAGGTCGATAACCTTATCATCGTTTGGATATTGATGCCGGTGAGTGTTTCTTACCCGTAACATCTGCCCAACACCTTCCATAATTGCGGCTAAATGAGCTTTCTGCCTAGTTCGTATAACCTTGTTGTTTAACAATTCAGGATTATTTGTGTTGTTTTTGAAGTCATTGCTATCCGGTATTATTGACTGTACAATACCAACACGCAAATTTCGGGACCAAGAATGTTTGGGCTCAGGTCCCGGCCATGTAGCTTTCTGTTCTAAAAACGTTGCTGATGTTACTTTCCCTCTCCGTTGGCGAAGCTGCTTTACACGTTTTTTTATACTCTCAAGCAAATCATCGATAGCTATCGGCTCTCTCTGGATACCAGATCCAGGCCATCGAAGCAACTCAAAGAGGATGTCTTCTGTAAACGAAGAGATGGGTAACCAGGGTGGACCGAAAGCATCACGACCTTGAAAACTGGAACATTTCTGCTGCTCCCAATGCGATATCGGCTTATTATAACGAAAGCAACTATGTTCATATTTCAAGGTAAAATTACAAAATAAATCTGTTGAACCACGAAGTGCAAATCGTAAAAGTAATCCAATTTTGTATTTTAGAATTTCATCTCTTGTTTCACACCAATCAGGCGGACTGAATAAATGAGTGGCTTTGCTGTTTGATTTTAATATTTTCAAAGAGTCATATTTGATTTTTCCGAAATCATATCCCTTGCTTTTCGAAACAACACAACTGATATTCCAAGGAGTTAAGGCATTATTAAGACATTTATGATTTGAAAGCAGCCAGCACGCCAACTCCATGAGGTTTTCTTCCTCATAAAACGGATTTATCTCATCTGAAGTAACATCCGCTATAGTAGTTTCGTTCGGAACTATTATTTGATTCTCAATCCCCAATCGTTGAGCGGTATGAGTTAGGTGTTCGCTCGCATTGTCTTTATAGTGCAACCATAAATCATGAGCGACATGGGGTGATATCCTATTCACTTCGGTAAGGAACTTATCGGAGAGCCGTGTTTTTGATTCGAGAAAGTCGAAGCTTGAAATACCAAAAGCGGTCTTTGCAATGACCAGAAATATAGATCGTTGTTCAAGAGTTTCAGGGATTTCACCAAACATGAACTTAGCGTACTTCCAATACAGCGATATATATTTCTTTCCTCTGGCTGTTTCTTTTACAATTTGTCTTGGGAAAGCATTTCTAGCAGCCAGATATAACAACACTTGTTGCATCAAATACCAAGGGAATCTAGCGCGTGGTGCTTTTGCGTCAATATATGCCTCAACGAGATTCTGTGCCTCTCCCACAAGCCTTCTATGATATTCATCGATTGATACTCCCGCAGGCAAGCTTTCGTTCTCTTGAACAAATCCTGTTTCCGTCGCCCCCGCGCGAAATAGTTCTGAAAGACAATATGTTCGAACTTCTCGCCTAGCTCCTCTGAAAGAATTTGATTCCCATCCAGGTCGTAAGATATTCAATACTTGATTGAGAATGTAGTGATCAGGGTAAAGGTCAAAAGCGATCCGCAGGAGGCGAACATTGCCGGGATTCCTTATCCATTCTTCAATTAGAAGAGCAGAAAAGAACTTCGCTCGTTCATCCAATTGTGACTTAGTAAGTACAAGCTGCTTTTGTAGTGTAGCCTCATCATCTTCAAAATCAGGAGAATCTCCATCCCGGATTTTAGATTCACTTTTCTCGGGATCATCAGCCAGCAGTGGACGAAGAGAACGAAATGTTTTTCGAAATTTTCCGGCAGCAAAACGCGCTGCGGTATCATCTCTCATATCAGGTAAACCAACAAGCAAGCCAGATTCTTTCCCTTCAACTGAATTTTGATTAGTCGAATAGCGCTGTTGTGTATGAAAAAAACCTTCTATTGCAGAAATCAGTTCTGTTCCATGCAACATGTCGAAGGTGTCGGAAACTTGACTCTGTATTCGTTTGGCCTCTCTGGATTGCATAACTAAAAATTTTTTCTCTCTCCCCTCAACTGTTACATCTGTTTTGCCTTCTGATACTTGTAAACCCAGTGCATGTTTGTCCAAAAGTCCCTGCAACCATTTTATAGATTGTTTTTTTATATCATCTTCCGGTAGACCTTTGGGGATTTTCAGTACAATACGGAAATCATCCACATAGAAACATACATCCTCCAGAACAAGGTCACTATCGGGCAATGCATCTCCAATCCAGGCTCGGAGAACATTATCTAAGTCATGCAGCACAACATTTGCAAAGAAGCCAGCGGCTACTAAACCCTGTGGTAAAGCGACAGAACCGAAGTTTTCAAGTTTGTGATCCTTGGCATAACGACCAGAACGTCTTTGATCTGACCATCGCCAGTCGAATACTCGTCCTGCTAATTTGAAAAATGCTTCTTCCTCAGAAGAACGCTTGAATTTAGCCAGTTTCTCCTGTAAAAGCGCTGGTCGAACCCTGTCGTAGAATTTTGCAAGGTCACTTTGAACAAAGGCAACTTCGTACTTGGCATCTGAATTTTGAGACGGCAGAAGACTTTTCGCCAACTCTTTTGTAACGACTTTGGGTCTATCAAGAAATGTCTGATAATCCTGAAAATACTGGCGATAAAGTTTTGCACTTCCCCATCGATGGCAAAGTTCATCTTTATTAAAATCGCACAAAAGGCGGTGACCATAAGCCAAAACTTTTCTGCGATTTTTTTCTTTGTCCACC
>CAYRTQ010000013.1:0-18299 GCA_964426865.1 uncultured bacterium | reverse complement strand
ACGCGGATTGCCGAGGGCTGTTTCAACTCGATTAGCCAAACAAAGCATAATTGCAGTTGCCACTACCTGATCCAGAAGGTCCACATGTGCGAGAGGACGAAGTTTGAGTTCAATATTTTTTTCGCGAGGTTCCCATTTTCCATCTTGATAAGCCCATCGCTGGCTTTTGGGTGCTGGTACTAATTCAAGAGGCTTGGGCTGCCAGCTTTCGGGGTTTCTAAGTCGCTGCTGAATCTCCCGGATAAACTGGGGCAATCGTAGTGATTGATAATCAAGCCCAAATGTATCAGCATACCAGCTGTGATAACGAAGATATGCGGCGGTTTTTTTCCAAGCCTGCATGAGAACACATTCTAAACGTAAATCACCAATCGAAGGCATAAGGTACTGCTTCATAAGACTATAACCTCCCTATCGTTCAGCAAGGCAGTGCACGCTTTTTGCCAGTGAGCAGGTATTACATGAAAGTGGTCTTTTAGACTATAGCTTATTTCATTTTAGTAAAACCAGCAACAGGCTACTAATGATATGCAAGCCCCATGAAGCAGATCAAATGGGAGGAGTTATGGAGTTTGTAAACCATACATTATCATGTACTTGACTAAAAGTCAAGACAAAAGAAAAGCCGCCCTTTCGAGCGGCTTCCATTTCCCAGACTCATCGGTTTTCCTACCCCCGCACACTCCCCTTCCCATACACCACCCACTTGTACGTGGTCAGTTCCGCGACGCCCATCGGTCCCCGCGCGTGGAGTTTGTCGGTGGATATGCCGACTTCCGCGCCGAGGCCGTACTCGCCGCCGTCGGAAAAGCGCGTGGAGGCGTTGACCATGACCGAACTGGAGTCCACCTGCACCACGAAATAGTCCGCCGAGGGAATGTCCGCGGTGACAATGGCGTCGGTGTGTTTCGAGGAGTAGGTATTGATGTGCTCCACCGCCTGCTCGACCGAATCCACAATTTTCACTCCGAGGATGAGATCGAGGTATTCGGTATACCAGTCCTCTTCGGTGGCGGACTTCATTTCCGGGACGAGGGACCGGGCGCGGGAGTCGCCGCGCAGTTCCACGCCTTTGTCCATGAGCGCTTTTGCCGCGCGGGGCAGGAATTGCCCGGCGATTTCGGAGTGGATCAGCAGCTTTTCGGCGGCGTTGCAGACACCCGGACGCTGGGTCTTGGCGTTGAGGATGATGGCGAGCGCGTCGTCCTGATCGGCGGTGCGGTCCACATAGACGTGGCAGTTGCCCTCGTAATGCTTGATGACCGGAACGCGTGCGCCTTCAACCACCGCCTTGATGAGTCCCTTGCCGCCCCGGGGGATGATGAGGTCCAGGATGCCTTCCGCCTCGATCATGTGTTTGACCCCCTCGCGGTCGGTCATCTCGACAATGGACACCGCACCCTCGGGAATGCCCTGTGCGGTCGCGGCATCGCTCAGGATGCGGGAAAGGGCTATATTGGAGTGGATGGCCTCCTTGCCCCCGCGAAGAAGGATGGCGTTTCCGGATTTGAGAGCCAGCCCCGCCGCGTCGGCGGTGACATTGGGCCGCGATTCGTAGATGAACCCGATGAGCCCAATGGGAACGGTCATCTTCCCCACCCGTATGCCCGAGGGACGCTGGACGACGTTGGTGATGATCCCCACCGGGTCGGGGAACGCGGCGATCTCCCGCAATCCCTTCGCCATGCCCTCGATACGGGCGTCGGTGAGTGTCAGACGGTCCACCGCAGCAGAGGAGAGACCGTACGAATCGGCCTGCGCCAGATCCTTCGCGTTCGCCTCGGCGATTTCCGCACGATGTTCCAGGAGAGCATCCGCCATGGCCAGAAGCGCCCGGTCCTTCACCGCAGCGGGAAGTCCGGCCATCCGCCCGGCGGCGGCCTTGGCCTTACGCGCCTTTTCCATCACGTGACTATGCAACATGTCCATTACGGTATCCTTTCTCCGTCAGGCTCTTCGCGGAGACCATGTCGTTACGGTGTATGACCGTGTTTCCGTTGGTATATCCGAGAATCGGGACAATCTCGTCGGAGTGGCGTCCCCGGATGCTCTCCACCTCGTGATGATCGTAGAGGGTCACTCCCCGGGCGATTTCCGCGCCCTCCGGATCGTGCACCGCCACCACGTCGCCGATGTCGAAATTCCCCTCGCAGCCGGTTATTCCCTTCGGGAGGAGACTGGCGTTGTGTTCCTCGATGGCCTTCGCCGCGCCCTCGTCCACGCGGATCACTCCCCGCACCGGGGCGGTCATGGCGATCCAGTGCGACCGGGCATGGAGGCCGGTGCTGTCGGGGCAGAACAGCGTCCCCACATCCTCTCCCCGCAGAATCTCCGGGAGCCGCACCTTCTTGCCGTTCACGATCACCATCATGCCCCCCGCGCCGAGCACGCGGCTCGCGGCCTCGACCTTGGTGCGCATTCCGCCCACCGCCGCCGGGTCGCCCGCCCCGCCGCACAGTTCTTCGATTTCGGGGGTAATGCGGCTCACCGTCTTGATGACCTTGCCCTTTCCCTTGCGGGGGTCGCAGTCGTAGAGGCCGTCCACATCGGTGAACAGTACCAGCAGGTCCGCCCCGGTCAGGCTGGCCACGTAGGAGGAGAGGTTGTCGTTGTCGCCGACTTTCACTTCCTCGGTCCCCACGGCGTCGTTCTCGTTGATGACCGGAACGACCCCCATGCGGAGGAGTTCGGAGAGGGCGTTTTGCAGGTTGATATACCGCTTGCGGTCATGGATGTCGTCCACGGTCAGGAGCACCTGGCCGATGGGCAGCCCGAACATCCCGAGCGCCTTTTCGTAGGCGTTGAGCACCAGATTCTGCCCGATGGAGGCCAGCGCCTGGAGCTGCGGAATGGATTTGGGCCGGCGGCGTATGCCCATCCGGCCCATTCCCGCGGCAATCGCCGCGGAGGTGACAATGATGATTTCAAAATTCTGCCTGCGCAGATCGGCGATATCCATTGCCAGACGGGCCAGCGCCTCGGTGTCGAGGGTATAGGGCCCACGGGTGATCATTTTCGTGCCCAGTTTGACCACCACCCGGCGGACGTTCGCGATGCAGGCCTTGCGATCGAGCGCGTTCAGAGTTTCTTCCCTTCCAGTTTCAGATATTTCAAAAGTTCCTTGACCAGCGCGGCGAAATCATCCGGAACCAGACTCTGGGCG
This sequence comes from uncultured bacterium, assembly GCA_964426865.1. GTDB lineage: Bacteria > Latescibacterota > Latescibacteria > Latescibacterales > Latescibacteraceae > JAWLHT01. Next base: position 15,136 of record CAYRTQ010000013.1, on the reverse strand, counting down.
CCATCGCTGAACGCTTTTTCCGGCTCCGGATGGACCTCGATCATGAGACCGTCGGCGCCGCACGCCACCGCCGCCTTGGCCATGGGTCCCACCAGGCTCCGTATACCGGTGCCGTGCGAGGGATCCACGATCACCGGGAGATGGGTTTTCTCCTTCAGCAACGGCACGGCGGACAAATCGAGCGTGTTGCGGGTCGCGGTCTCGAACGTCCGTATCCCCCGCGCACAGAGGATGATGTTCTCGTTGCCCTCGCTCGCGATGTACTCGGCGGACATGAGCAGGTCCTGAACCGTGGCGGAGAGGCCGCGCTTGAGCATGATCGGCTTGTCGATCTTCCCCAGATCCTTGAGAAGGGCATAGTTGGTCATGTTCCGCGCCCCGACCTGGAGAATATCGGCGTATTTGTGAACCAGCAGCACGTCGGTGGGGGTGATCACCTCGGTGACAATCTTCAGCCCGGTGATATCCGCGGCCTCCCTGAGGAGCTTCAGCCCTTCCTCTTCCATGCCCTGGAAGGCATAGGGCGAAGTGCGGGGCTTGAATGCGCCGCCGCGAAGATACTGCGCCCCGGCCTTCTTGACCGCTTTCGCCGCCGTGATCATCTGATCGCGGCTCTCCACCGAACACGGCCCGGCGACAAGCATGAACTGGTCCCCGCCCACCGTGTGTTCGCCGACCGGAATGATCGAGGGGTCCTGTTTCAGGTTTCTCCCCACCAGTTTGTAGGGAGTGAGGATGGGCATGACCGATTCCACCCCCGGCATTCCCGACAGGGATTCCAGACGGAATTTCCCCCGCTCGTCGCCGATGGCTCCGATAACCGTCTTCTGTTCGCCGTAAATGGGATGGGGGGTATAGCCGAGTTCCCGGATGCGGTCGATGACGTGGTCGATCTGATCCCTTGGCGCGCCGGTCTGCATAACGATAATCATGACAATCTCCTGTGTGTCTTTCACTGTGCGGGTTGGCCCACCCTCGCACGGGATGCGATGGGGTGAGCGCTGTTATCTTCTCACCACTATGCCCCGCTCCGTGAGATACTCCTTCGCATGGCGAACCGAGTACTCACGGTAGTGAAAGATCGTCGCGGCGAGAGCCGCGCTTGCACCCCCCGAGGAAAATGCCTCGTAGATGTGTTCCAGATTGCCCACTCCTCCGGAGGCGATGACCGGGATATTCACCGCAGCGGTCACCGCCCTGAGGAGTTCGATATCGTAGCCGTCGCGGGTGCCGTCGCGGTCCATGCTGGTGAGCATGATCTCTCCCGCGCCGCGCTGTTCCACCTCGCGGGCGAATTCCACCGCGTCGATTCCGGTCGGAGTCCGCCCGCCGTTGATGTGGACCTCGAAATACCCCCTCTCGCCCGGTTTTACCGTCTTCGAGCGCTTGGGATCGATGGCCACCACGATGCACTGGTTGCCGAAACGCTCCGATCCCTGGTTGACGATGTCGGGAGTCTTGACCGCCGCGGAATTGATGGAGACCTTGTCCGCCCCGGCCCGGAGGATCTGACGGATGTCTTCCACCGTGCGGACGCCGCCGCCGACGGTGAAGGGGATGAATACCTGCTCCGCGGTGCGCTTCACCATGTCGAGCACGATGTCGCGGGAATCGGAGGATGCGGTGATGTCGAGAAATACCAGCTCGTCCGCGCCCTCGGAGTCATAAAACCGCGCCTGTTCCACCGGATCACCGGCGTCGCGGAGATTCACATAGTTGATCCCCTTCACCACACGGCCCTTGTCCACGTCCATGCAGGGGATGATTCGTTTTGCGATCATATAAAATCCAGAAAAGAAGGCTGAAGTCAGGAAAAATATAAAAAAACGTCTTTCTCAAAGTACGCAAAGTATGAAAAGAAAGTAAAGAGTTACCTTTCACAGCGGTGCAAATAACGGAAAAATCAAACCGGAGATTGATACTGCTTCCATACGCACAATCCGCATCCATATGCACACGCAGCGTTCCTGCACGGGAAATTCTGTTCGAAAATCCAGTCAAGCGGATTCTATCGGAAACCAACTCTGCAACGTCGTCTTCAATTTTACGAATGACGGATCGGTACAACGATCGATGCTCACTTTTTCCGCGATCCGCTGGAAAAGTGACGATGACCGCTGCTTTCGCATCAACCGCAAAGCATATTCCATAGCTTCTTTGGGACGCGAGGGTTTTATCTGTCCCTCAGACAACAATCTCTTGGCCCGCAAGGTTTCCCGCAATGATGGCGTTTTCCCTTCCCAACCCAATACGGAATCAACGTGGGGAGAATCACTCCATACCCACATCTCAAGCTCGGGATCTATCACAACTGCCTTCGCGCGATCCTGCCATCCGCTCCCGGCAAGATGGTTTTCAACTTCGGTTTCCAAATCTTCTCGGGATGCCCCATCCTTACCGCTTCCTTCATAATCAAAAAGGACCAGCGCATGAGCGTATTGATTTACATAGGGCTTTAAAATAGGGCTTTAAAAACAAATGCCCTCCCCGTAAACAACCGGGATCATGCTCCGGATGAGCAAAAAACTGCGGGGATACTTCTCGAATATGTAAGGAACGAGTACGGCTCAGGATACCTTTAACCGCGTACTCCATATTCTTGTCAGCGGTCAGGACAACAAGATCACCGAAATCCGCACCGGTTGTCATCCCAGGACTCCTCCGGCAAACAGGACTCCCAGGCTTGTTTCACCCTGCCACTCTTTCAAGGCGGGATGTCTGCTTCCGAGCACAATATCCGTCGCGCCTTCCGGAGTTTTCGCAAAGCAGAGCACTTTATCAACGTCAACCATGCTCAGAATAACCGGCGAGTGGGTTGCCAGCAATATTTGCGCATCATATACGGAAGACAAAGATTGAAACATGGTTTCTATCGCCCGGGGATGGATTCCATTTTCCGGTTCCTCAATCAAGTAGACACCGGTAAAGCCGGGAATATATGCGGGCAAAGTCAGCGCCAACAAACGGAGAGTGCCGTCCGAAGCCATCCAGGAAGGGACTTCCAAACCGCCCTTGTAACAGAGTACCAGATACCGATGCTTATCGTCAGCACGCTCAATTGTGCGAATATTTTCAAGATCGGGAAGTGCTGTTTTTAAATGTTCAATCCAATCATTCAGCTTGTCGGGATAGTTTTTTTCCAAAGCGCTGATTACCCACGGCAGATTGGAACCATCCGTTTTAAAGCCACGTATCTGCCCGGGGGGACTGGCTTTACGGATGAGCAAACTATTGAGTACGAACTGCTGGACACCCTCGGTCAAGAGCCGTTTGAGCCAAGTGGCAACGGGGAATTTCGATTCATCTTCCGGGAGATTTCCAAGCGCCGATTTATGAGGACCGAGCTTGAAAGCCAGAACCCATCCCTTGCCTTTTTCCTGATATACTTCCGAGTAAAAATTATCATTACCGCCATAGACTTTATCAATCACCGTTGTCCACTTGACGGCTCTTTTTGTATTTGTAATAATAGTTTCCGGTGGTATTCGCGTCATGGGAAATAACGTTGGATATTCCTCCGTTATTGCACTTGATCTCCCGATAAGCACTTTTTCCGTTTTAATCGCAATCTCACCGGTTTTCAAATCAAGACCGATGGCGACTTCGTATCTAACGGTATCAGCTTCTTTTTCTCGTAAATTGTTACGTCGCTCCTCGGGAATTGCCGCCTCAATCGCCAGTTCGAATTCGGAACCGGATCTACCCCAGAGAAGATCCTGAAAGTTCTGGGTCCGCTCGCCAATAGCCGTTTCCAATCCATTCGAAACAAGGCTCCCCATGAACGCCACCACATCGAGAAATGTCGTTTTCCCGCTGGCGTTCGGTCCGACCAGAACATGGAACGGACCAAGTTCCTGGCGTATATACCGGAGACAACGGAAATTTATCGCCTCGATGAGGGTAATCATGGGTTCGTTTTCCAGAGAGCAATTTTTTGGGATTATGGAATCACATAAACATTTTTGTCGTTCTCACCCCGCCGCCTCGATCGCTTCCCGCAAGTCCAGCTTTCCTTCGTAGATCGCCTTGCCGGTGATAACCGAATCGACGCCCGAATCCTCTATCCGTTTCAGTGCGCGGATGTCGTCGAGCGAGGATACCCCGCCGGATGCGACGATCCTGAGGCCGGTTTCGCGGGCCATGCGCTCCGTTTCCGGGATGTTCGGGCCGCTGAGCATGCCGTCGCGGGCGATGTCGGTGTAGACGACGCGCCCCACGCCGAGCGCCTTCATTTCCCGCCCCAAATCCACCGCCGGGCGGCCGCCGTCGGAAGCCCAGCCGCGTGTCGCGACAATCCCGGACTTGGCGTCGATGCCGACAACGATCTTCTCCGGGCCGTATGCATCGATGGCGGCGCGGACGAGGTCCGGATTTTCCACCGCGGCGGTGCCGAGGATCACCCGCCCGATGCCCATCGAAAGGAGAGCGTCGATGCGGGCCATGTCACGGATGCCGCCGCCAAGTTCCGTCATCATGTCAACACGTTCGACAATTTCACGGACCGCGTTGTCGTTCACCCCGCGACCCTCGAAAGCGCCGTTGAGATCGACAATGTGGAGAATTTCCGCGCCTTCGCGCTGCCAGCGGAGAGCCATCTCCCACGGGGAATCCGAGTATATGGTGGCGTCTTCCATGCGCCCCTGGAGGAGACGGACACATTTGCCGTCCTTTATGTCCACCGCCGGTATGACAATCATCATTCGATCCCCGCGAAATTACGGAGGATGCGCAGGCCCATGTCCTGGCTCTTCTCCGGGTGGAACTGGACGCCCCATACGCGGTCCTTGCCGACAATGGAGGCGTAGTCGATATGGTAATCGGTATCGGCGATGACAATGCTCCGGTCTTCCGGAAGGACGTAGTACGAATGCACGAAATAGAAATAGGAGTGGTCCGGAATGCCCTCCATGAGCGGGTCATCGCGACGAATGTGCGCCTGGTTCCACCCGATCTGGGGGACAAGTCCCTCGGTGAAAACCGGGACACGGCCCCTGAAGACGTTCAGTCCCTGGTGCATCCCCTTTTCCTCGCCGATGGTGAACAGCGCCTGAAGCCCCACGCAGATGCCGAGGAAGGGGATCCCCTGTGCAATGACCTCGCGGATGGCCTCGTCAAAACCGAGCGCGCGGATATTCTTCATGGAGTCGCCAAAAGCGCCCACTCCCGGAAGCACTACATGGGAACTCCCCGGGAGGTCTTCCGGACGGGAACTGATGCGCGCCTGCGCGCCCACCGCCTCGAACGCCTTGTGGACGCTCCCCAGATTCGCCATGCCGTAATCGATTATTGTGATCATTGTCGCCTTGTAAGAATGGATGAAAGCCGGGAAGCGGAAGCCGGAAGAAAGGAACAGAACGCAACGCTCCGTATCCGGCTTTCATCCGTTATTCCGGTTCCCGGCCCCTTACCGTTATTCCCCCAACATCTCCGCTTTTACCGTGGCCGCCTCCACCGCATCCATAACCGTCCAGCGAAAGGCGTTCCGTTCCAGCGCCATGAGACCCTCGGCCGTGGTTCCGCCGGGAGAGGTGACCATATCCCGGAGCGTGGCGGGTTCCATATCCTTGTCGAGAATCATCTTGGCGGTACCGTACACCGTCTGGGCCGCGAGCCGCAACGCCGTTTTGCGGGGGAGTCCCATGCGCAGCCCGCCCAGGGCGAGCGCGTCGATGAGAACCGCGACATAGGCCGGTCCGCTGCCGGAAAGCCCGGTCACCGCATCCATCAGCGTTTCCGGAACCTCGGCCACATATCCGAGCGCGCTCATGATCTCCACCGCGCGGTGAACATGATCCTCCTTGGCGTTCGTTCCACGGGAAACCGCGCTCGCGCCCTCGCCGATCATGCAGGGAGCATTGGGCATGACCCGAACGATCGGATGCCCCGGAAGAGCGTTCTCCAGCGAGCGCGTATTGACACCCGCCGCCACCGAGATGATCAGGGTGGATTCCGAGCCGTTCTTGAGCTGACGCAGCACTTCCTCCACGATGGCGGGTTTTACCGCGACGATGACCGTATCGACCTTCCCCGCGATTTCGTGGACCGTATCGACCACATTCAGGCCCTCCTTGCGGAGTCCTTCCACCTTGTGGAGGTCTACATCGTACACCAAGATATTCTGCGCTTCATAAATGTCGGCGGCGATGAGTCCCCGGATGATTGCGGACCCCATATTTCCCGCGCCGATAACGCCAAGCTTTCCGGATGCCATGGTGCCTCCTTTTGTAAAAGGGGGAAGACGGAAAACAGAAGTCAGGAGCCGGAAGAGATGAATACACCGAGACATCAGACCGTGCAGAGGCACAATCATCCGGATCAGCGGTTCAGCCCTTCTTTCCTTTATTTACTTCCGACTTCCGTCTTCTTCCTTCGTTTTACAGATACGACAGCCACCCGTGGCGGTCGTCCGTTTCCCCGGAAACGACCCGGAAGAATTCCTTCTGGAGCTTTCCGGTGATGGGGCCGCGCACGCCCTCACCGACCTTGACATGGTCGATGGAGGCGACGGGAGTGATTTCCGCCGCGGTTCCGGTGAAGAAAACCTCGTCAGCGATGTACAGCATTTCACGGGGGAGATACTGCTCCACGACCGGGATGTCCATGTCTTTCGCCAGGGTAATGATCGAATCGCGGGTGATGCCTTTCAGGCAGCTCGCGCCGGTCGGAGGAGTATAGATGACCCCGTCGCGAACCAGGAAGATATTCTCTCCCGATCCCTCGCTCACCATGCCGTTGGTGTCGAGCCCGATGCCCTCGTTGTAACCGTTCGCCAGCGCATCGAGCTTGATGAGCTGACTGTTCATGTAATTGGCGCCGACTTTGGCGAGACTGGGCATGGTGTTCGGCGCGAGATGGTTCCAGGAGGACACGCAGACATCCACTCCCTTTTCCAGCGCGTCCGCGCCCAGATACGCGCCCCAGCTCCAGACCGCGATGACCGTGTCGAGCGGGCAGTGAACCGGATTGACTCCCAGTTCGCCATATCCGCGGAAGACAATCGGACGGATGTAGCACTCCTCGAGTTTGTTGGCCCGGATGGTATCCGCCACGGCGTCAACGAGTTCCTGGATGGAATAGGGCGGCGTCGTGCGATAGATTTTCATGGAGTCGTGCAAACGCCGGATGTGATCGCCGATGCGGAAGCAGGCCGGTCCCTTGGCCGTCTTGTAGCACCGGGCGCCCTCGAAAAACGAGGAGCCGTAATGGACCACATGCGACAGCACGTGGATCTTGGCATCCTCAAAGTTGACCAGTTTACCGTTGAACCAGATCTTCTCGGACTTGACCATCGCCATCGAACTTACCTCCGGAGTTATGTGAGAGGGGCGCCATCCGTAATCCCCGCGCGAGGGTCTCCGGCGGGTTTGCCGGAGCCGGGCGCGCCTGAATCCCGATTCGACTTCCGAATGGATCCCATACTGGCCGTCCCTGTACCGCGAAATGCATTACAATTGTAATTTGTTAATATAAACCATACTATGGAGGAAATCAAAAGAAATGTATGTGCGAGGGTATATGCATATGCGCGAAAAAGATGCCAGACGCCCACAAAAAAATCCCGGATGCTCATCCGGGGCATTCGGGAATCAGCCCATTCCGTCGCTCCCCCGATCAGGATTTCGGAGAGCCGGTCCGATCGGTGATTCGCGTGACGCACATGACAAAAAGCCGATGAGAGGATGGCTGTTGGCCGGCTTCGACAAGCTCAGCCAGCGGTAGGCGCTCAGCCAACGGCGGGTGCTCAGTTTGCAGCGGGCGCTGAGCCTGCGGATACTGAGCCTGTCGAAGTGTCGAAACGCAGACCACCCAATTCCATTGACTTGACAGTCCACGATGCCCGAATCGGCTGCGCCGGAACCCGTCTCAGAAATCCACCGCCGCTCCGACGTGGAAACTGGTCATGTCCGTACGGGTGTGGATGGGATTGTAGCCCAGCGCGCCGGAGCCGGAATTGACCGTGATGGACCCCGGAACCATGTAGTCAACGGTATTTCCCCACCAGTAGAGGACCCGCAGATCGATGCTGATGGCAAACCGCCCCGGAGAGCCCTCCTCGCTCGTCCCGGTGTAGACCGGTATGAGCAGGCCCGCTCCCAGCGCACGGTACGTGGTGGTGTTGGTCATATTGCCCAGCCCGCTGGTATCGACCGTGGAGGAGGAATTGCTGTCCAGGATTTTCGTCTCGGTGAAAAAATAGGAATACCCCACTTTCCCCTCGATGTAGGGACGGAACCTGCCCCCTTCGAGCGCGGCCTTGCCGACCAGCCCGAACTGCGCGACATTGTTGTTGATCTGGACATCGACCGTGTATTCCGGATAGTCCGTGCTGTAGGGCAAGGTGGTGGTATCCTTCCCGTAGGTGACATATCCGGCATCCCCGCCGAACTGGAGGGCAATCCGCGACCAGGGAAGGAACACGCGGGTGTATCCCCCGGAGATTCCGAAACTGCGGCTCACCTGACGGCTGAACTCTCCCTGGGGATACATCCCCATGAAATTCACTTCCACCTGGTTCTGCGCCTGGGCGCCCGCGGACAGGAAGAGGGCGCACAGGAGGACCCATCCTCCCGCCGCCGTAAACCGGCTCGCGGTATTCTCGAGCATCCGCATATATGACCCTCCCGGATAATCATGGATTGAAGGGAAAAAACGCACACATACTGCGGGGGGATGATGGTTTGATCGAATACCGGTCCCGATCCGCTTTTCACCCGGTTCGCAAGACGCACCGTCACATTCATTTTTTATTGCTCCGGGGAGTGAGCAGTGAACGATACTGGGCGAGGCCGCACCTCATCCCCGTCCCTTCTCCTGATCAGGAGAAGGGTGACTCATTCCGGGCGGCGGGTGCATAAATCAAGTAACTTGCTGTATCGCGGAGTCTTACTATTTCCTGCACAGGAGATGGTGGTCGCAGACCGGGTGAGGTGAGCGCCCATGAATCGCATACGTTCGGATGTATCCCGAACGAGTCATTCTCAACCGTATCTTCTGGTCGAACCCGGAGTACGGTTTATTTCCTTCTCGTCGTAACAATAATGACTATATAATAATATACAACTTATTTCGACGACGGATGGCAGGAAATTTCGGCTTGTCTCCCCACGCCAAAGAAGCGCCTTGCCTCAGTCCGGTATCCGTTGTATTTTTTCATGCAACTCACTATCTGCTGCACGCAATTCTACCCGCACTTTCTTCCTGGGGGACCGGTATGGGCCTGGTAAACACGGTGGACCTGCTCGCGCACGCGGAGCGGCATTCCTATGCGGTGGGAGCGTTCAATATTGTCAATCTGGAATTTCTCAACGGTGTGCTCGAGGCCGCTAAAACAATGCACTCACCGGTGATCCTCAATATCGCCGAGGTCCATTTTCCCTATATCGACATCGAGCAGATCACCCCGGTCATCCGGTACATGGCGGATCGCGTCCCGGTGCCGGTGGTGCTGAACCTGGACCACGGCATGTCGGTGGAGACGGTGATGCGGGCCATACGCTGCGGTTTTTCCGCGGTGATGATCGACGCCTCGAAAAAAACGCTGGAAGAGAACATCGCGGAAACGAAGCTGGTGGTGCGGCTCGCCCACGCGGTGGGGGTGAGCGTCGAAGCGGAACTGGGACAGGTCGGCGGAGCGGAAAACGGGGGCAAGGCCCGCGCCCGTCGCGAGTACTTCACCAATCCCGACGAGGCGGAGCGCTTCGTGGCGGAGACCGGGGTTGACGCCCTCGCGGTGGCGGTGGGGAACGCCCACGGCTTCTACGACGGCGAACCGGAACTGGATTTCGAACGCATCGAAACCCTGCATCGCCGGATCGGGATTCCGCTGGTGCTCCACGGCGGCTCGGGAATCCCGGACGAGGACTTCCGTAAGGCCATCGGGCTGGGCATCCGCAAGATCAACTTCTTCACCGAAATGAGCAAGCTCGCGGCCGACCGGGTCCGGGAACTCGTGCGCTCCGAGGACTGCCTGCTCCAGGACCTGATTCCGGAGGTCAAAAACCGGGTGCGGGATGTGGTCATGGACCGTATGCGGGTGTTCGGGAGCGCGGAGGCCTGCGCGCTCCCCGGCGGGGACCGTGCATAGGGAAACCGGGAATGCGGATGGGACGGAGCTCGCTTGATTCTCGGACCGGTTTTGTTTTTTTAACTCAGGCGTCCGGGCGCTGATTTCCCCGGATAGAGGAGGAATTCGATCCATGAAACGCCGTGACATATTGAAAACACTGCCCGCCGCCGCGCTGGGGCTGGCGCTCCCCGGGCGTGCGCGCGCCGTGGAGACGCCCTACAACAAGGCATATACCTCCTCGCTGGCGTGCGGGTACGCCGAGACGGTCACCCGCATGCTCACCCGCATCCGGGAAACCCAGATGGAAAACCTGATGGCCGCCGCGTTCACCATGGCGCGAACCATCTCCCGGGGCGGGACCTGCTGGAGCCAATGGGACCTGGGACATTTCCTGGACGGCGACATGTGGACGGGGCGCGACGGCCTCCCCTCGATGTTCACTGTCGGGTACGACGCCAAACGGTCGAAAAAGGGCGACATGATCCTCACCAACATCTATGGCGGCGACCGCGCGGATATCGGGAAGAAGGACGTCGTGGTGGTGGGAGGTCCGGCGCCATGGGGTCTGGATGTCCCCGGTTCGGAAACCATCGAGATGGAATCGGCCCGATCCAACCGTATCCGCGATTATGCCGACATCTGGATCGATACCGGGATCACGGTCGAGGGCGCGGTGATGAAAATCCCCGGCATGCCGCACAAGGCGGGGCCGACCTCCGGGATCCTGGGCGAAGTGACCATCTGGATGCTCATGGCCGAGACCTGCCGTCTGCTCTCCCTGGACGGCAAAAGCATCCCGGTTTCCGGCGACGAGCCGAAACTCGCGGGGAAGGACATCCCCTGGATCGCTCCGCACGACCCGGTCATGGACGACTATCTCACCCTGGTGCTGGAGCAGATCGAACTCATCGGGGCCGAATACGGGAGCGTGCGCAAGATCGCGTCCCTGGCGGTGGACACCATCCTCAACGGCCACGATGTCTACACCTACAACGCCCACACGTTCATCGCCGAGGAGGCGAACACCCGGCGGGGCGGTCTGGCGATGGGACGGGGAGTGTACGAGGCGGAGGGCAGGCTGGTCTTCCGGGGAGCCACGCCCGATCATGAGCCGCGGGTCAATTTCGACGATTATCCCCATACCGGGGACATGGTGATCATGTCCCATGTCCGTCCCGATGACCCGAAAGACCTCGCCTATCTGGACAAATTCCGCAAATACGGCATGAAAGTGGCCACCATCGGTCCCATGACCCGGAGCGTTGCCGCGCTGAAAGGCGGCGAACGGGCCATCGATCCCCATATCCCGGAGGGCCGCATCCTGCCTCACGAATCGGACGTCCACCTCGGGCGCATGTGCGATACCTGGGGCCTCTACGCCGTGCCGGGATTCGAGCGCCGCATCTGCCCCACCACCGGCCCCCTCGTGCTCCAGATGTACTGGACGGTAGTGATGGAGATCATCGAGGAAACCATCCGCCGCACCGGGGATATCCCGTATGTTTTCCCGAACGTGGCGCGGAAAAACAGCATGGAGCGCATGTACCGCTTCCACAAGATGTCCATCGACCGGGGATACTGAAGGGAGAAGCCCTTTCCTTGCGTCATGAACCCACCCGGTATCATAACTCTCTCCGGCAAAAACGGAATTCTCTCCCAACCAAACGGAAGGCGGGAAGATGAAACGGCTTTTCATTCTGTTGGCAATGGTAACGTGCGTTTTCACACTGTCTTCCGGCGGGAACGCGGCGTACGGCGCGGAAGATGTGGTCATCGAGAACGAACAGGCAAAACTGGTTATCACGAAAAATGGAATTGTAAAAAGCCTGGTGTATAAACCCACCAATACCGAATGTCTGATGCCGGGGAAGAATGTCCCCATCAGCACCCTGACCCAGGAGCGCCCGTATCAGAACGAGATAAAGCTGGCATATCCCACCAAGGAGACCACATTCAAGGCGAATTCGGTACGACGGGAAGACAACCGGTTGATTGTCGGTTTCGAGCTGATTCCGTGGGAAGCCTATATCGATATCAAAACCGCGCCGGGATACATCGGATTCCGTCTGGAAAACTTCAACCTGAAAGTGAAGAACTACGAAATCAACATGACCGAACCCCCGGTATCCGAAATGTGGTTTTTGCAATTGCCCATTCGCAACCGGGGTCATTACGGGGACTGGCTGAATGTAATCTGGGACGATACCCAGGCGATCAATGTATTGGGAACCGATCCCTGGGCGCGCATCGATTCGGAAGAGGGCGACGGGTATCGCATCCTGAAAGCGGGAGTGGAAGAAAAGGTCAGGTTGAAAGGGGTGGGCGCCGCGCTGATCACCTGCCCCACGAACAACCTGTTGGACAACATCGCCCGGGTCGAGGACGACTATAACCTGCCGCACGGGGTGAACAGCCGTCGGAACGATCTGTACAACGCATCCTATTACTGGTCGGCCAATGTCGTTCCGGGCAATGTGGACGAGCATCTCAAATACGCGAAAATGGCTGGATTCCGCACGTTCATGATATATTATCCCGCTTTTCTGGAAGGCAGCGGGTATCGGAACCTGGGAGACTACACCTGGCGGCGGTCGGATTTCCCGAACGGCAAGGCCGATCTGGCGAAAATGCTGGACAAGATCAAAGCGGCGGGAATGACACCCGGATTCCATTTTCTCCATTCCCATATCGGGCGGGACAGCAAATATGTCACTCCCGCGCCCGATCATCGCCTGAACCTCCTGCGAACTTTCACCCTGGCGTCGCCTCTGAGCAAAACCGACACCACGGTGTATGTCGAGCAAAATCCCGCGAATTCGACCATGGCCGACAACCGCCGGGTATTGAAAATCGGGACGGAATTGATTTCGTACAAAGGGTATACCACGACCCGTCCCTACGCGTTCACCGGCTGTGTGCGGGGAATCGATGAAACGACGGTGAATGCGCAGCCCGCGGGATACATGTTCGGGATACTGGATGTAAGCGAATTCGGCGCGACAAGCGTGTACATCGATCAGAATTCGGATCTTCAGGAAGAGATCGCCGCGAAACTGGCGGATATTTACAGCGCGGGATTCCGGTTCCTGTATTTCGACGGCTCGGAAGGGGTGAATCCGCCGTTCTGGTACAATGTGTCCCTGGCGCAGTGGAAAGTGTACAGCCAATTGAAACCGGAGCCCATCTTTGCCGAGGGCGCGGCGAAAACCCATTTCAGTTGGCACATGCTGACCGGGGGAAATGCGTTCGACATATTCAGGCCGGAGGTTCTGAAAGAATCCATCCGTAAATTCCCCGCGGACGAGGCCCCACGCATGCGGGACAACTTCACCCGGATAAATTTCGGCTGGCTGGGGTATTGGGTTCCGGATGAAAATACAATCGGCACCCAGCCCGACATGCTGGAGTATGTCACCAGCAGGGCGGCGGCATGGGATTGCCCGATTTCCCTTCATTCCGATCTCGGCAAATTCGCCGCGCATGCCAGAACGCGCGACAATCTCGAAGTGATACGGCGGTGGGAAGAGGCGCGGGCGCAGCACTGGCTGACCGGCCAGCAGAAGCAGATGCTGCGAAATCTGGAGCAGGAGCATATCCTGCTGCTGAACGAAAAGAATGCGTTCGAATTGGCTCCATGCGACCAGATCATGGACGTCGCGGGCGGAAGCAGGGATATCCGGGCTTTCACATTCAAACGCAACAAAGACATCTATGCCGTTTACTGGCACATATCGGGCAACCGGGAAATCGAACTGCCCATCGCCGCAAAGGATATTACCCTGATGGAAACACTGGGAAAAGAAATCAAGGTCCGTTCCGGCCAGGGCGGAAAAACCGTGATACTCCCGGCCGGTGATCGGCGGTATATTAAAACGGACAAGCTGACCAGGGATGAACTGATCGCCGCGTTCAAAAACGCGAAGGTATTGTAAAGGCAATACGGTTCAGCGCGTGCCGGGAAGAAGGGGCAAAGGATCAAAGGAGCAAAGGAGCAAAGGGGCAAAGGGTAATGCGGTTCCGTGGGCTTTTTGTGCCGGATTTGACAGGCTCGGCCAGCGCGGTCGCTGAGCTTGTCGAAGCGACCCCCACGCAAAGTGAACCCTATTGGAATTAAAGGTATTGAATTAGCGGACGGTCAAGTCGATACAGTCGGGTGATCTACGCTTCGACAGGCTCAGCGACCATTGCTTGAGCGACCGTTGGCTGAGCTTGTCGAAGCCGGCTGATTGGATGGATTCAGCCCGGTCCTTTCCATCTGACGGGCCGGGAGATGATTTCGCTCTCCCTGAATTTCTCCGTGTTCAACTCATTTTTCCTCCGGGCGGGGCGATATGTCGCATAAGGAAGGGATCGGACTGGTCGGCAGTGTGATCGTGGATGTGGTGTCCGAGGTTCTGGAGCCGGGCAACCTGACATACTCCGATGGCGACCGGTACCTGGAGGGAGCGGACCGGGAATCGGAGCGCATCGAGTATGGCGCGGGCGGGATGGCGCTGAACAACGGGGTCGATCTGGCGAAAATGGGAGTCCCCTACCCCGTGCGGGTCATGGGCAGGATCGGCGCGGACGAGAACGGTCACCGCGCGAGAGCCTGCCTCCGCGAACAGGGGCTTTCGGATGATCTTCTCCTCGTCGCGCCGGACCATCCCACCTCGGTGACCCAGGTGCTTTATGTCCGGGACAGCGGGGGAACGGTCAACCGCACCTTCCGTCATTTCTTCGGCGCGATGGGGGCTTTCGATCCCGCGGATATCGAGTACGGCGCGCTGGAGGATCTCAGGACGGTCATGGTGGGCTACTGCCTCCTCCTGCCCCTTTTCGACCGTGAGGACCCGGAATACGGCGCGGCCATCGGGCGGGTGCTTGAACGGCTGCGCGCGCTCGGAGTGACCACCTGCATCGATTTCATCACCCCGAAACGGGAACGGTGGTGGAAGTTCGCGCGATTCCGGAAGACGCTCCGTCGGGTGGATATCCTCTCCATCGGGGAGGACCAGGCGGAGGGCATCACCGGTCTGGCCGACGAGCGGGCGGCGGTGCGCGCCCTGGTGGAGGATTACGGGGTAAAAA
>CAYRTQ010000012.1:26570-27522 GCA_964426865.1 uncultured bacterium | reverse complement strand
GATCGCCCACGCTCACCAGACGTTCGAGAATGGTGCCGCTGGTCGGCGCCCGTATCACGGAATCAACGTAGATGTCGCCGATTTTCGAGCTGCCCCGTTTCAGGAGTTCGAGCCGTTCCCGAGCCTGGCTGGCCCGCAGGCCTGATTCGGTCAGTTGCTTCTCGGCGTTGTCGAACTCCTTGCCGGAGACGTATTTGTTTTCATAGAGCGCTTTCGTGCGGGTCAATTCCACCTCAAGGTACTTGCGGTTCAGTTCCGCCAGTTCGTACTGGCGCTGCGCCTCCGCTATTTCGAGCGGGGTGGGTTCCGGTTTGACCACCATGAGCGCTTCCCCCCGGATCACCTGTTCGCCGACCTCACGGTGTATCTTTTCCACCGTTCCGGAAATCTGGGATTTGATCACGATTTCGTGGTCGGGATCGATTTTCCCCACCGCCAGAGCCTTTTCGGTCAGGTTTCCCCGTTTTGCCGCAACTTCGGTGTATTTTACATTCTTTTTCGCGGCTTTTCCCCGGATATGAAAAAAAGCTCCTGTTCCGGCGACGGCAAGCACCAGAATTGCGACGATTACCTTTTTCAAAGGGGCCTCCATGGTGAAATGAATGACGATATTGTTTATATGATATCTGACGTAATCGGCGTCGTCGAAATTTCAGTTTTTTCAGGAACTTTGTGTTTTCACCGTGAATCGGAGCGGCTTCGCTTTGGGAAACAACGGTTTTAGAGGTTATTCCGCTTGCCACTCCCGTCCGGGTTTTTGTATCTTATATATTCTCAGCTTGACAATTGAAGGGGAATGCGGTATGTCTTCATGGGCAAAAACGCAAACGGGACAACGCCGCGAATTGCTGCGGGAGTTGTACTCCCGTCTGCTGGAAATTCTCGGCCCTTCCCACTGGTGGCCCGCGGAAACTCCGTTCGAGGTGTGCATCGGCGCCATTCTCACCCAGAA
>CAYRTQ010000012.1:7753-26560 GCA_964426865.1 uncultured bacterium | reverse complement strand
GGCCCGGCGTGGTGAAAGCCATCCATCAGCTTCGTGACCTTGGAATATTCAGCGTGCCGGGGATTCTGGCCGCCGATGACCGGGTTTTGGCCGAGGCGGTGCGCCCCACCATCTATTACAACCAGAAAGCGAAGCGGCTGAAAACGTTCTGCCGGTTTCTCGAGGATGAATTCGACGGGGATGTCGCGCGGATGCGGGACCTGGATCCCTGGGACGCCCGGAGACGCCTCCTGGAAATCCCCGGAATCGGGCTGGAGACCGCGGATTCCATTCTCCTCTATGCTCTCGGGATGCCGGTGTTCGTGGTGGATGCCTATACAAAGCGTATTTTCCTCCGCCACGGTCTGGTGGACGAGGAATGCGAGTATGAGGATTTGAAGGAATTTTTCGAGGACGCGCTGGAGCCGGATGTCGCGTTCTTCAACGAGTTTCACGCCCTCATTTGCCGGGTGGGGGCGGAATTCTGCAAGCGGAAGCCGGATTGCACCCGGTGTCCCGCTCGGGCGGTGTTGGGAGAGCCAGGACTATGAAGTGGAAAAAAATAATGTTTCTCGGTTTCGGCCATTTTGCATCAGATTTCTATCCGGGTCTGTTCGCTCCGCTGATTCCCATCCTGACCATGAAATACGGCTGGACGCTGGCGCAGGTCGGAATTCTGACCATGGTCATGAGTACGTTCATGAACGCCATGCAGCCGGTCATCGGTCTCCTGAACGACCGGTATCCCCTCCGTTCGTTTCTCTGGCTGGGGCCCATGCTTTCGGCGATTCCCTTCTGTTTCATCATGCATATCCCGAACTTTACCATAATGCTCATAGCGCTGGCCATCGCGGGTCTGGGTGTCGCCATGTATCACCCCGTGGGAGCGGTCGCCGCGGGACATGGCGTGGATGAGAATCACCGGGTGGTGTCCATGGCCTTCTTTTCCTCCGGCGGCTCGGTTGGAGTGACCGTGGCGCCGCTCTTCATGATTCTCCTCACCGATGGGATCGGAATCTCCTGGATGCCGCTGGTCATCATCCCGGCCATTCTCATGTTCGTCTATTTCACCTGGGACCACAATATCATGGTGAGCGAACACCAGGGGCATACCATACGGGAAATGTTCGCCTCCATGAAAGGGAACGGAAGGGAACTTCTCATTCTCTGGAGTATTTCCGGATTCCGGGCCATGGTCTACGGCCTGGTCGGGAATTTCCTGGCGATTCTCCTGATCGCCCGGGGATATTCCTATTCCGCGAGCGCGACATTTCTTTCCGCCTCACTCTTGGCGGGCATGATCGGAATGTTCATCGGCGGGCATCTCGCCGACAAGCACGGCAAACGCAAAATCATGGCGGTCACCATCCTTCTCTCCACTCCGCTCCTTTACGGGTTCAGCTTCACCACGGGGCCGATATCCATCGTGCTCCTCCTGCTCGGCATGGTGTCGCTGACCGCCACGCTCCCGGTGAATATCGTGCTCGCCCAACGGGCGGTACCGAAGCTCCCCGGCATGGCTTCCTCGCTGGTGATGGGGCTTTCGTTCATGTTCGGGGCCATCGCCGCGCCTCCCTTCGGAGCGCTCGCCGACCGCGCCGGCATCGAGATGGCCATGCGGATGATATTCATCGTGCCGGTTATCGGCGGATTGCTCGTGTTCCTCCTGCGGCGGGAATAAACGCTGTGTAGCGGAGGACAAGCGAATACACCGGTTGTCACGCCGGTAAAAGAAACTCAAGGGAGGGGCGGACGCAGATAACCGCCCCTTCTTCATGACAGGGAGGGGTGCAGACGTTCCGCGGAATGCATCCGATCCCCGCCGTAGAGGAGCAGAGGAGCAAAGGAACAGAGGGGCAAAGGGGCAAAGGCGCAGAGGGGCAATACGGTTCGGTTTTTTGCGCCGGGTTCGACAGGCTCGCCCAGGGCGGTCGCTGAGCTTGTCGAAGCGGTCCCACGCAAAGAAATGTATTGCGCCCCTTGTCCCTTTCTTTCCGTCTCCACACGGTGAAACCCCGGTTTTTCATTTCCCCCGTGGAAATGGCATTGTATTTTATACCGTACATTCATATTTTCTCTATCAGCATGTCCGGATACAAACCGCCCGAAGGAAACGCCTGCCGGGAGAAACCGGTGATTTCCGGGCCGCCGCTTCACGGGAAAGGAATCGTGTATGGCGAAGCTTTCGTATTTTGATTGCAATTGTTCCATCGGACGGGTGGCCTATCCCTACCTGATGGACATATCGGATGTGGAAGGGCTGAAACGCGAGATGGACGCCGCGGGTATCGAGGAAGCGCTCGTGTACCACTCGGTGGCGCGGGACACGGACCCGTCCATGGGAAACGCCCTGCTCGAGGAAGCGCTGGAGGGCGAGACGCGCTTGCACCCGGTCTGGGTGGTGATGCCGCATTACACCGGCGAAGTTCCCGCTCCCGGCGCGCTGCTGAAAGAGATGGAACGGAAAGGGGTGAAAGCGGTCCGCATGTATCCCACCACCGCGAACCACAGCTTCTCCCTTTCGGACTGGAACTCCAGGGGACTCCTCGGCGCGCTGGAAGAGGCGCGGGTCCCGCTCATGCTCGATATCGAGGCTGTCTGGTGGGAGTCCATGGTTTCCATTCTGAACAAATATCCCCGCCTTCCCCTGGTAGCCACCAATGTGAGCTACCGGCACAACCGTTTCACATACCCGCTGTTCGAGAAATACGGGAACCTGTATCTGGAAACCTCGCGGTATTTCGGCGCGGGGGTATATGAGGACGTGGTGCGTCAATTCGGCTCGGGACACATTCTCATCGGGTCCAACATGCCCCGGTTCACCGGGACCGCGGTGGTATCCATGCTCACCTACGCCGATATTCCACGGGAAGCGAAGGAAGCCATTGCCGGGGGCAATCTGCGCAGGCTGATGAAGGAGGCCCTGTCATGAAAGAATACTTCGACCGCGTACATGAGGGGCTTCCCATCACCGACGTGGAAATCATCGACTTCCACGCCCACATCGGTCCTTACTTCAACATGCATGAGGCGCTGAACAGCCCCGACGGCATGGTGTGGATGATGGACCGCTGCGGCATCGACAAGGTGATCTGCTCCGCCACGACCGCGCTCTGCGCCGATCTCGTCCACGGCAACGATATCATGCTGGAAGCCATACGCTCACATCGCGGACGCATCTATGGCGCCTGCACGGTGAACGGTCACTATCCGGAGCTTTCGGTGCATGAACTCGAGCGCTGTTTCGCCAGCGAAAAGGATATGGTCTATGTCAAGGTGCATCCGTTCCTCGCCTGCTGCAAGCTGAACGACCGTCGGATGCGGGGCGTCTACGAGTTCGCTTCCCAAAGGAAGCTCTTCGTGCTCGTCCATACCTGGCTGGAAAACGATCCCTACGGCAACCTGGACCTTTTCGCCGGAGTGGCGCGCGATTATCCGGACATCAAATGGGTCATGGGGCATTCCGGTGGTCCGTTCGGGGGAATCCGCGCGGTGGAAATCACCCGTGAATTGCCCAACGTGTTCCTCGATCTCACCATTTCCTCCTGCCCGGCGCGTCAGATCGAGTTCTTCGTGAAAGAAGTGGGATCCGAGCGGGTCATATTCGGCACGGACAATCCTTTCATCGATCCCCGCCCCCAGATCGGACGGGTGTTGCTGGCTGATATTTCCCATGCGGACATGGTGAACATGGTCGGCGGGAATGTCCGGCGGTACGTCTCTTTCGACTGATCCGGCCCTGACCGGCATCCGGCGTTTTTAACGAAGGGGGGTGGGTTGCGCGACTCACCCCCCTTTCAGCATGCGGTGCAGCGATGTGTTGCGACGGAGAGCGCGGTGGTGTAAAAAAGTGCCGCGCGTCCCTTTCTTTTTCGTATCTTTGCCCTTTTGTGGAAAGCGGCGAAACCTTCATCGGGTATCGGAATCATTGATGAACAGGCTCATTCTTCGCGGCTGCGCCGTCTGCATTACACTCATATCCGTGTTCTCCCCCGGGACGGGGATCGCGGACGATGCGCCCCGCATGGATGAGGTGGTGGTCACCGCGCCATTGAGCGGGCGGTTCCTGCAATCCACCGACGCGGAAACCACGGTCATCACCGCCGCCGAGATGGAGAGAATGCAGGTGCGGACGATCCCGGAACTTTTGCGAAGTCTTTCCTCCGTTCACCTGACCGAACGGGGAACTCCGGGAAGCCTGACCGATCTGTCCATGCGCGGCTCGTCCGCGGAAGGCGCGCTTCTCCTGATCAACGGCGTGCGGGTTGCCGATCCCCAGACCGGCCATTTTCTCCTCGACATCCCGGTTGGTCTCGATGGGGTGGAGCGGGTGGAAGTGCTTTCCGGCGGCGGTTCGCCGCTCTATGGTTCTTCCGCCGCCGGCGGAATCGTGAATATTGTAACCCGTGAGGGCGGGGGATCCGGCGGGTCCTTTTCGACGGGGTCTTTCGGGGGGAGACGGGTGGCCGGATCGTTTGCCGCCCGGAACGATCGGGCGGGTGTCACGGTACATGCGGAATGGCGTCGTTCGGATGGCTACATGGACGGAACCGACCTGGAATCAGCGCTTTTCAGCGGTTCCGGACGCTGGAGCACGGACGCCTGGACGGTGCGATGGAACGGCGGAATTCTTCAGAAAAGTTTCGGGGCGAAAGGTTTCTACGGCCCCTGGCCCTCTTTCGAGAAAGTTGCCGGGATACAGGGCGGGATACATGCGGTGCGCATGGTGGACGAACACTCGCAACTGCGGCTCCGGCTGGGCGCTCGGGGCCACCGCGACGATTACACTCTGGACCGCAACCGCCCGGAGTATTACCGGAACACCCATTACAACCGCGGGTACCTCCTCGGGGGAGAATATCTTCGGAGCCGTTCCGGGGGCGGATCGTTCACCCTGGGCGCGGAAGCGGAGCGTATCGGAATCACGAGCGGGAAGCTGGGAAATCACCGGGACTATACCGGGGCGCTGTACAGTGAATACCGGCGGATGCTTGGCAAGGCAGAATGCTCCCTGTCCCTGCGGTTTGACCGGGGGTTCCGCAGGGAGAACGTCCTTTCGCCCGTGGCGGGTATTACCGTTCCCTTCCTCGGCGTGTACCGGTTTCGGGCGCGGATCGACCGGTCGTTCCGGTCGCCGACCTATACCGAGCGCTACTATGACGATCCCGCCAACCGGGGAAATCCCGCCCTTCGCTCCGAACGCTCCCTCTTGACCGAAGCGGGGATCGAACGCGGTATGGACAATGCCACGCTGGGTGTAACCTTTTTCCGGGTACAAACGTCACAATCCATAGATTGGGTTCGCAATCCCGGGGATGCCGTCTGGTCCGCGGACAACCACGGGCGGGTCCTGACCTCCGGCGTCGAGGGCGCGGTTACCGCCCCACTGGCGCATCAGTGGAATCTGCGGGGCGGATGCACTCTCCTGCGTCAGGACGTGCGGGACCGTCGGGGGCTGGAATCCAAGTACGCCCTCAATCCGGCGATGCGGAGTATCGCCGCGAGCCTGTACGGTCCCTTGCCGGGAGGACTGGCCTGTTCCCTTTCCACCCGCCACGAGCGGATGCGGGAGGGGGATATCCGGACTCCGGTGGACGTGCGGTTTTCCCGCCGGTTCGGCGCGGTGCGCGCCGGGGTGGCCGGATACAATATCGGTAACGAGCGGTACGAAGAGATTCCCGGCCTTCGAGCGTCGGGACGGTGGTTTAACCTGGAACTGGAGTTCAATTCGTGATGCGTTTCTTCCCTGTTCTGGCGATGTGTTTCCTGCTGCTGAATGTCCCGCGTTCCGGGGCCGCACCCACTACGTATCTCCCCCCCGTGCATCGGGTTTTCGACTTCCTGGAGCGGATGGAGATACAGGGGCGTGTCTCCGGCGCGCTGCTGGGAACCAGGCCGCTCACCCGCGCCAAGGCCGCCGCGCTCCTGCTTGCGGTGGAAAAAAGCGATTCGCTCCTTTCCCCGTCGGACCGGGAGGAACTGCGCTGCCTGCTCGACGAGTTCAGCCCGGACCTGCCCGGCGATTCCGGTCTGAAGTACGTGGACAAAGGACCGCTGGATCGCGCTCCCGGTCTGTTGAGTGATTTTCTGTACCGTAACCGGAGAAATCTCTGGAGCGCGAGCGGTGATGATTATACCCTCTATCTCGATCCGGTCATCGTCCGCTCCGCCACGGTCGGGACGCTGAAAACTCCCGAAAAGGATGAACGCACCTATATCTCCGGCAACGGTCTGATCGCGCGCGGCACGGTCGGGGATCATCTTGGCTTTCATATCGATGTCCGTGACTCGAAGGAATGGGGGAGCCGGGATTATCCGCTTGAGATCGTCTCCACCCTGCCCGGACGGGGGTTCGCGAGTTTCAAGGGCGACCGGGCGGAATTCGACGAGACCAACGCCGCGCTGACCTATGCAAACGGCCCGTTCACCCTTCTTTACGGCCGGGGAAAGAACGTGTGGGGAAGGGGAGCGCGGGGGACCCTGGGACTTTCCGGGTATGCCTCGCCCTATGACCAGTTCATGTTCCAGACCGAGTTCTGGCGGCTGCGGTATACCTTCCTGGCGGCGGAACTCGAACAGTACCCGGCTGTCGCGCAATTCTACTACAACACAGCCCCTTCCGATTCAGTGACCGTGCAGAAACGTCTTACCGCGCATCGTCTCGAAATGGATGTCACCAGCCGGATCAACCTGGGCTTCTATGAGATGGTGATGTACGGGGGACGGTGGGATCTCGGCTATCTGAATCCGGTGATGTTCCTCCGGGGAGCGGAGCACACCAACGGCAATCATGACAACGCGATCATGGGCATGGATTTCCGTGTCCTGGTGCGCCGCTCGGCCTCCGTATACGGCGAACTGTTCATCGACGATCTCACCACGGGGAAGCTGGGGACGGACTATTACGGCAACAAGCTGGGATACCAGATCGGTGCGCTGGTGAGCGAGCCATTCCGTCTGAGCGATCTCGACGCCCGTGTCGAGTATACCCGGATCAAACCGTGGGTGTATACCCACATGTTCCCCATCAACGTGTATACCCAGTACGGCAGCGTGCTCGGCTATCACACCGGTCCCAATTCGGACGAGCTTTCGGTGGAGGTGAAGAAACGGTTCTCCCGGCGTCTGCACGCCTCGCTCCTCTGGCTGCGATACCGTCACGGAGACAATCCGCCGGGAGTGAATCTGGGTGGGAATATTCTCCAGGGGCATGTCCAGACCGATACGAACACGTCGGAATTTCTCAACGGCATCGTCGAGCGCCGCAACTCCATCGGCGTCGATCTATCCTACGAGGCACTCTGGCAGACATTCCTCCGGGCGGGGTACGCGTACGAGGACCGGGATGGGAAAGCCAACCATATTGTGCGGTTTTCGCTCGGATTGAACGAGTAGATTGGATTCTCTATTCTCCCGGAAGCCGGTTTCCACTCTGATCGGACAGTTGACGGGGGGAGAGGGAAGAGCAAAGAACAATATGCGCTTGTTCCAGTCCCGGGAAGGTATTTCCGGGGGTGGATACGGGGGAAAGGGGGAAGTGATGGCGCGGGTGGATATGGAAGGAATCGTGGACGAACTGGACCGTAATTTCGCCAGGGTGCTCAAGGCGGTGGTCGATGATGTGGCTCCGGGAAACACGGTGGACGAGAAGACGCTCATGCGGGCGTTCCGGTCCCGGCTGGAACGGGGTTTCGGACATTGGGAGCATGTCCCGGACCGGTTTGTCGATTCGGGCGATTGAGACGCATTCGGGCCGAAATTCTTGCTTTTGACCGGATAAAGGCCTATATTCATACTGGGTTTGATTATCCGGAGGATTGATGAACAAAAAAGCTGGTATATATATTGTTTTTTGGATTGCGGCTCTGTTCGTATCGTTGTGCGGGTCCACCGCATTTGCCCAGGATACCGCGAATCGGTATTCCATATTCTTCGGCTGGAAAACCGAAGGCGCTCACGAACTCCTCGCCCGTCAGGCCGCAGCGTTCGGCCAGCTCAAGGATACCCGCGGTCTGGCTGTCAGTTTCGGTGCGCTCCTCGGTCCCACGGTCATCGTGCAACAGGATTCCGCCGACCAGTTTCTGCGCGCGGCCCGCGAGGGAGGACTCGACTATGTCATTCCCTCCGCGCCGGAATTCATGTTCGGAGTGGAGGCGCTGAAGCGGTTCGACGATGCCGACGATTATCCCCGGTTCATCTCCGCGAATATCGTGGACGCGAAAACCCGTAAGCCGCTCCTCGATCCCTACGCCACATGGTACGTTTCCGGGCTGCGCATCTGTATTGTCGCGCTTTCGGATACCAGCGCCCTGCGGGTGTCGAAGCCGGAAAACGTCCGTGGACTCGCCATGCTGTCCTATGATGAGGCGCTTACCGCCGCTTCCATCGACGTGGCGCGTGAGAACGCGGACATTGTCATGGTCGCGGGGCGCATCGATCGCGCCGCCATCCAGGATATGGTGAAAAAGCATCCCTTCATCGACGCTTTCATCACCAACAACCAGACCGGAGGGTTTTCCGGACCGAAGGGGACGGTTTCCAATGCGCTTGTTTCCGGGAAACCGGTATATATCGGCCCCGAGGATCCCAAGCAACTTGGCCAGATCAGCGCGAGCGGACGTGGCAAGAACGAGTCACGGGAATTCACCACGATCACGCTCGGCGACAACTTTCCTCCGGACCCGACCCTTCTCTCCGGATTGAACAGCACCCTCGAGGAAATCAAGAAGCGGGATACGGAGGAGTCCGTCGTGGTGAAAACCGGCGCCGCGGTAACCTCGACCCTGCGGGATATCTACAAGGCGGACGTGGTGTTCCTGGAGCGCCAGAGTCTCTACTATTTTCCGCTCCCCGACAGCCTGACCATCTTCAACGTCCGGAATATCATCAAGCCTTTCGATAAGCTGACCCTCTATGAACTCAGGGGATCGGTGCTCAAGTCCATCCTGAAGGACAGCGGCTCCCGTCTTGATCCCGACCTCCGGCTGCTCATCGCCGGGATGACCGCCGATGGCAAGGTGGATTCCATTCCGGTGGGGGAGGAAACCCTGTACACCGTGCTCACCACCACCCATCTCCGGTCAGGCGGGAATGGCTACAGCCAGTTCCGCTCCGGAACCGGGGAGCGCCTGAACAACGTCAACATGCTCGCGGCGGTGGAGGCCTTTCTTGTCGAGAAGGACAAACGTATCCGTCGTCTGACCCGGCCAAAGAACTATACCGTCTTGCTGAATTTCTCCATCGGGTCCAACTTGAACAAAACCCAGGTCGACAAGGATCGGGATGCTTACGGCGGCGCGGTACCCGGACAGTTGCGGAATTTGAAGGACCAGTTCTTCGGGAATCTCCGTCTGGGTTCGGAAGGGAACAGATTTACCTATAAACACCGTCGGCACAGCATGGCGCTGAGTGTGGACATGGCGTTTCAGCGGACGGGAACGAAGGACGACAAGGGGGATGTCCAGTACCGGAAGACGCAGGACTATTTGAAAGTTACCAATAAATACGAATATGACCGGGTAACGTTCGGTTCGAAACCCTATGTCGAAATTGTGGGAAACTCCTATCTGCATCCGGGACCCGGAAAACACCCGATCAACGCCTCCATGACCACCGGGCTTTCCAAGAAATTTCCGAAAGTGTGGCTTTCCACGCAGGCCGGTCTGAACGGGACACGGGATTATTTCTCCAATCGCAGCACCCTCGGTACCAATGTGGCGTTCCAGTTCGACAAAACATTCCCGGCCAAGTCGTTCCTGACCTCGCCCCTGGTGTTCTTCTCACGGACGGACTTGTTCTGGAACCCGTACGAACAGGCGCACTACGAGTTTCGGCACGAGAGCAATAACCGGCTGACTTTCCAGCTCATGAAGAAGCTGAATCTCGTATTCAACGCGCGCACGTATTCCTATCGGAGCAATGTCCTGCGCCGCACCGCGTTCGGCGTCGTATACGATCTGACTCTCAATTACGCCGTACAATGGAAGCATTGATATGGATGAGGCCGCGTGTATCCGGGAGTTCGAAAAACTGGCGGAGCGGCTTGAGGTCGAGATTCGGTACATTCCCGGAATTTCTTCCGGGTTGTGCCTGGTGAAAGGGAAGCGCGTGCTCTTCGCTGACCGCGGCCTGGACCGTGGAGCTTTGCTGGAGATATTCGCCCGGGAATTCCGGAATCTCGATCTGGAAGGCCTGTTCATCGTGCCGGTGCTGCGGAAATATCTGGGAGTGGATGATGGGACTTCGGATTGGTGACCGGGCGCGCGAGGCTTCGGGATTTCTGAAAGCGGCGGCGGGATTTCTCCTGCGCTCGGATCGGGCGCCGGGAGGACCGGTTTCCTGCGCCATCGAGCCCACAAATATATGCAACCTGCGGTGCCCGCTGTGCGCCGCGGGCGCCGTGCTGCTCCGCCGTCCGAAAGGCTGCATGGGCATTCGGGAATTCGAACGGATCGTGGAAGCGCTTCCAGGGAGTGTGCGCACCCTGTATCTCTGGGGCCAGGGAGAGCCGTTTCTCGCGCCGGATTTCCTGGACATGGCGGCATTCGCCTCGCAGCGGGGGCTGCGGATGATAACCTCCACCAACGGCCACTTTCTCCGGGACCCGGAGCGTATCGCATCGAGCGGGATCGACACGCTCATCGTCTCGCTGGATGGCGCGGACCGGGAAAGCTACGCGGCCTATCGTATCGGCGGAGACTTCGAGACGGTGCTGGAGGGGATTCGGGGGGTGACTGAGGCGGTGAAGCGCGCGGGGCGGGGACCGATAGTGGAAATCCAGTGCGTGGTGAGCCGCGCCAACGAAAAGGATCTGGGGAAATTCCGGGATATCGCGTCGGGAACCGGAGCGCATCGCGTGGTGTTCAAGACCATGCAGGCGGCATCCATGGAGGGCGGCGCGGATTTCCTGCCCATGAATCCCGAATACAGCAGGTACCGCCGGAACGGGAACGGGGAATATGTGCCCGATGAGTGGAGTATCCTCCGCGACCGCTGCCTGCGTCTCTATTACAGTCTCCAGGTGGACTGGCGGGGGAACGTGGTTCCCTGCTGTTTCGACAAGGACAGCGGGCAGATTCTGGGCAATTTGCTGGAAGAATCATTTCAATCGGTATGGAACGGCGAACGGTACCGCGCGTTCCGGAATGGTATGAACCGACGGGGAAGAATATTGCCGATGTGCCGGGACTGCACGGAAGGCCTCAGGAGAATGAGTATCCATGTCTGACATGATGAAACGCTGTTGTGACGTCTTTCGTCGTCATCCGATGATCTGGCGCCTGCTGGTGCTGGCGTTGCTGTTTACCGTACTCCTGTACAACATTCGGCCTCAAGAGATTCTGAACGCCTTCCGTGAGGCCCGTCCGCAGTATCTGCTTATCGCACTCATCCTCCTGATCCCCAATATCGGCCTGCAAGTGATGAAATGGGATGTCATTCTGGGTACATCCGAGCCGAAGCCCTCGCTGGCTTGCACGATCCGCTCCCTTTTCGCGGGATTCTTCCTTGGCGCGGTATCCCCGGCGAGAACCGGAGAACTGGCCCGCGGGGTGGTCATTCCCGGCCATTCCAAGCTGAAGATCGCCTCGCTCACCGTGCTGGACAAGGGATTCAATCACGCCACCACCTATACCGCGGCGTTCATCTCGCTTATCCTCGCGCTTCCCATGCCCTTGAAGCTGATTCCTCTGACCGCGCAGATCGCGCTCATCATCGCGGCATGCAACATCACCCGGCTGAGGCCGCTTCTGGAGCGGCTCTTCCACCGTTTTTCCCGCCAGTCCACCGTGGACAATGCGCTCGCCGCCTTCGACGCCCTCTCGCGCCGTACGGTGCTCACCATGATCGGGTTGTCCATCGCCTTTTTCGCCACGTTCACCGTGCAGTTCTACTTCATCATCCTCTGCTTCACCGATCTGAACTGGCTGACCGCGGTAAAGACCATTCCCCTCATCTACGCCATCAACCTGGTCATGCCCATCACCATCGGGGACCTGGGGGTGAAGGAGATGGCCTCGGTGAAGCTGCTGGGGCCTTTCGGGATCGCGGGCGGCGCCGCTTTCAGCGCCTCTCTCACCCAGAATGTCATGACCTTCATCATTCCCAGCCTGGCAGGAGGCGTCATTCTCGCTCTTGCCCGTCCGCAGGGACGTTCGAAAGCCGTTGCAGCAAAGACGCATAGCGTTCCCTCGTCAGAGTGAGAACGTCCTCCAGCCTTTTGGTGAATTTACGGACGTTCCGGAAACCGAGCAGCCGCGCCGCACGCGCCAGTTCCACCCCGGATGGCGGAACCGTGTTCACCGACCGCCCGGAACCGATGCGGAGCGCCTTCTCTGTATCGCACAGAAACCGGTAGGATTCCATCAGGGAAGACGCCTCGTCCCGCCCGATAATCCGTTCTCTCCCCAGCGCCTCCAACAGTTCCGGCGTTCCGCGGAAGCGCAGCCGCGTCCGTGTGGATCCAAGGTGCACCGCATGGGCCTGTGCGGTGAAGTCGATGTCCGCCAGTCCGCCGGGGCCGGATTTTACGTTGATGAGACCGGGATGACGTTTCTGGGAGCTTTCGCACATCCGCGCCCGGATATCCATGATTTTTTTTACCTCCGGGGGAGTGAGCGGTCCCCGGTACACAAAACCCTCCAGCGCCTCCTCCACGTCAGCGCCCAATTCCGGATCTCCCGCCACCGCCCGCGCCCTGACCATGGCAAGCCGTTCCCACACCGAGGCGCGGTTCTCCAGATATCGGAGGTATTCCCCGAACGATATGGCCAGGACGGACCCTCCGCCTTCGGGACGCAGACGGGCGTCCACGTCGTAAAGCTTGTTCGGCCCGCCGCCCCCGGTGAGCAGCGCGAGAACGGTTTGGGCCAGCCGCACGGACCGTGCGGCGGCTTCGGCATCGTTTTCTCCACCGTTCCGGTAGACGAAAATGAGATCGAGATCGGAGCCGAAATCCATCATGCGGGAGCCAAGTCTCCCCGCCGCGATGATGCTGAATGCATAATTATCCCGGTCTCCGGCGAGCTGTGAGAATACACGCTCAAAGGCCGCTTTCACCACGCTTCCCGCAATGGTGGAAAGCTCTCCGAACGCCTCGAAAGTCGTGGTCAGGCCGGAGATGGCGCGGGCTCCCACCCGGAGTTCCTCACGGTTTTTCACCGCAAGGCTGGCGCGGGTCCATGCCTCTCCGGCGCGGCTTTCCCGGTCGATGCGGCGGAGTTCCTCCAGTATTTCCTCCGCATCGGGAGCTTTCCGGATTTCGCCGATCTCCACCAGCCAGTCCAGCAGCGAGGGGTCCCGCACCAGAATCTGGGTGAGAAAGACCGAATTGTGGGCGATGGATACGAGCAGTTCGAAAAGTTTCGGATTGGCCCCGAGGAGGTCGAAGAGGGTATGGCGCGCGTTATATGCCTCCACGATGAGGGAGAGGCGTTCCAGCGCGCCCGCTGGATCGGGCAGGTCGGCCAGCGCGCCGAGGAGCGTCGGGATAAAGCGTTCGTCCGAGGGATGGAGTGTTGCTTCCCCGGACCCGGCGTCTCCGGAAACGAAGCGGGCCAGGCTCCGCGCGCTTCCCGCCGGATCGGGAAACCCCAGGCTCTCCAGAAACCGCCTCGCCGCGTCGTCTCCCGCGGAGCCGAAAACCGTCTGGAGGGACATCTCCGCGAACGCCCGGTCCTTGCCGAGAGAGAAGACCTCCCCATAGATCGCCCGAACCCGGCGGAGCGTGTCTTCCAGTTCGCTCCGGAGCGCCGCGCCCGGATTCCCGGACTCGGGGTCGTAGCCGAGGAATAGCGCCACTTCGTCCATTTCCGTTCCGTTTTCCGGGAGAGTGAACGCGGGCAGGAATTCACGCCACTGGAGGGCGTTCTCCACCCGGCGATAGAGCGCATAGGCGCGGGTCAGGGTTTCGTGCTCGGCAGCGTTAAGGGCTCCGGACTCGTGGAGACGGTCCAGCGCCTCACGGGTTCCGGTGGCGCGTACCTCGGGGTGGAATCCCCCCATGAGCAGTTGAAGGCACTGGGCGATGAATTCGATATCCCGTATCCCGCCGGGCATGAGCTTCAGGTGGGTTTTCTTGCTCCCTTCCGCGATGAAACGGGCCTCGATCTGACTTTTGAGCGCCGCGATTTCCCGATGCGGGCTGCGGGTGAGCGTGGACGGGAAGATGAACCGGTCGAGTGAACGCAGGAAATCCACGGCTTCGGTGATGTTTCCGGCCACCGGGCGGGCTTTGAGGAGCATCTGGCGCTCCCACGCCTCTCCGCGCATCTCCAGGTATCGGAAATAGTCCCGCATGGAGCGGACCAGGGGGCCGGATGCGCCATCGGCCCGCAAACGGGTGTCCACCCGGTAAAGCGCCCCGAGTTCGGTTGGTTCCGTGAGAAGGCGGGTGAGCCGTTCCGCGAGTTGGGTGTGGTACACGATACGGTCGCCGTTTTCCTGATCGTTCCGTTCCCGGTAGAGATAGATGAGGTCCACATCGGAACTGACATTCAGTTCCCTTCCCCCCAGCTTCCCCATTCCCAGCACCGCCAGGGAGGACTCGAAAGCGGGCGTCCCGGACCGTGAGGACAGGTCGTCCGACGCGATATCCATACAGATGCCGATGACCGAGTCGGCCAGGGCGGAGAGTTCCCGTCCGATTACAACGATATCCGTTTCCGGGTTCGCGTTCCGGGCGCAGATACGCATGAACTGGGTCAATTGCATACGATGGACCGCTTTCACCCGTTCGGAAAGGGAACAGCTTTCATCCACCAGGAGTTTGTAACGTTCCCGGTAATAATCGGTCTCGGTCTGAGGCGAAAACGGGTCCGGGAGCGTTGAAAGAATTGTCGCCAGTGTACGGTCTCCCGCCAGACGAAGGGAGAGCGCGCCGCTGGTGGAGAATATTGTTGCAAGTATGCAGGATGGTTCCGGGCGAACGGCGAAGGCCTCGGGGAGTTCGGCCATTCCGGCCAGAAAGCGTTCCAGACGGAGTATGGCGCGCTCCGGAGCGGGGAAGAGAAGGCACGATACCAGAATATTCCGCTCCGGAGCGGGAATGTCGTTCGAATATATATTCAATATCCGTCTGATATGCTGGATCAGGGAAGGCGAAAAGCGGAAGGGGGAAGGCATCAGGTCCCCGCCCTCTTCAAGCGAGGCGATCCAGCGCCCGAGGGCTTTACGGACGTTTTCAGGGTTAACATTCATGCAGAAGGAATCCTCCGAACGGAAATGTAACTTTTTTATGGGAAAAAAGCAAGACGGGGTAAGAATGGCTTGCGTTTTGTTTGAATAATTATTACATTATTCCCTACAATAACCGTTCTTTCACGCGGGAAGCATGGACCATGAAAAAAATCGAGGCCTACATTCGTCCATTCAAGCTGGACGAAGTCAAGGACGCGCTCACCAAGGCCGGAATCAAGGGCATGTCGGTCTCCGAGGTCAAGGGTTTCGGGCGTCAGCGCGGCCACAAGGAAATGTACCGCGGCAGCGAGTACACGGTGGATTTCCTCCCCAAGATCAAGCTGGAGATCGTGCTCAAGGACAGCGATCTCGATGCGGCCATCGACGCCATCATCGAGAGCGCGGCTACCGGGAAACTGGGCGACGGCAAGATATTCGTTTATGATGTGCTCGATGCGATCAAGATACGCACCGGTGAGAGCGGGGAAACGATTCTTTGACCGGAAGACGGGGGCCGGAAACCGGAAGGGGAAAGTACCTGTCCGCCCGGTCCGGAATGAACGGGGAACGCCTGTCTTCCGTCTTCTGCATTTTTTCAACGGGGAGTTATCTTCACCAATGACCGCCAAGGGACGAAGACATGCGGCGATACGCGCCATCCTGGAAACCCATTCCGGTTCCACCCAGGAGGAAATCAAGACGCTTCTGGAAGAGCAGGGCATTGTCGCCAGCCAGTCCACGCTTTCCCGTGACCTGCGGGAAATGCGGGCGATAAAGATACCGGCGGAAGGCGGCGGCGCCGTATACAAACTGGGTGGCGTCAAGCACGATGAACTCGGGCTGAGCGATGTTGGGCGGGCCCTGAAAGTATTCTCGGGGGAATTCGAGCCGGTGGGAAATTTCCTGGTCATACGGACTTCTCCGGGAAACTCCCAGTCCCTGTGTGTCATCATCGACCGTCAGCGCTGGCCGGAAATCGTGGGAACCATCGCGGGCGACGACACCATTCTGGTGATTGCGCGCTCCGCATCCGATATCACATCCGTCATGAAGAAACTGAAAAAATCCGTGGAAGAGGAAACGAAATGATACGTGCGGGAATATACGGGGCTTCGGGGTATACCGGGCAGCGGCTGGCGCAGTATCTCTCCCGGCATCCGGAAGTGGAAATCGCGTTCATCACTTCCCGTCAGGAGAAGGGGAAGCGTATTTCCGACCTCTATGGCAGTCTGGGGAAAGTCTGCGATCTGGAATTCACCGATCCCTCGGAGGTGGCGGACGTCCCCATCGATGTGCTGTTTGCCTGCGCGCCGGACCAGACCTCCATGAAGATCGCTCCGGGATATGTTGACCGGGGAATCGCGGTGATCGATCTGGCCGGGGACTACCGTATGAATTCCGCCGAGTCCTACCAGACGTGGTACGGGGAACCGCACGTCTCGCCCGATTATATCGCGAAAGCGGTGTACGGCCTGACCGAACTCCATCGGGAAAAGATACGGAATTCCCGTTTCATCTCCAATCCGGGATGCTATCCGACCTCGGTGCAGCTCGGCCTCGCGCCGCTGCTCCGGGAGAAGCTCATCCGCTGCGACTCCATCCATGTCAATTCGGTGAGCGGGGTCAGCGGCGCGGGACGGGGACTCAAGATGTTCAAGCATTTCTACGAGGCCGATTCCAATGTCATGCCCTATGGACTGGGACGCCGTCACAAACACGTGGGCGAGATGGAGCAGGAGCTTTCCCGGTTGGCGGGGGAAACATGCACGGTGACCTTCGCTCCGCACGTGATTCCCATGAAGACCGGGATCGTATCCACCATGCTGGTCACCCTGGTCCGCCCGGTGGAGAAGAAGGAACTCGACCGTCTGTACCGGGACTTTTATTCGGGCGAGTTCTTCGTCCGATATCACGCCGGGAATCTTCCGGAGAGCAAATTTGTGGCCGACACGAATTTCTGCGACATCGGGCTGAGCCCGGCGGAGGGGACGGACAAGCTGATTGTGGTTTCCACCATCTGCAACCTGGGCAAGGGGGCCTCGGGGCAGGCGGTCCAGAACATGAATGTGATGTTCGGTTTCGATGAGAAAGCGGGGCTGCTCTGATGGAAAAGGTCGTGGTAAAAATGGGCGGCTCCACGCTCGACAGCGAAAACATATTGGAGGAATTCGCCGAGGCGATGGCCCTGGTCCCCAAGGAATACCGCACGGTCGTGGTTCACGGCGGCGGGAAGGATATCGGTCGTCAGCTCGCCCGCATGGGCCGTGAATTCACGTTTGTCGATGGGCTCCGGGTGACCGATGACGAGACCATCGATCAGGTGGAAATGGTGCTCTCCGGGCTGGTCAACAAATGGATCGCCCGCGCGCTGGAGCGAAAGGGTCTCCGCGCGGTGGGCGTCAGCGGCACCGATCTGGGGCTGTTCCGGGCGGAAAAACTCGTGTCGAAAAGCGGCGATCTCGGTTTCGTGGGCAAAATCCGCGAGGTGAACCCCGAACTGCTGGATATCCTCCTGGAGAAGAACATCGTTCCGGTGGTTTCCCCCATCTCCATCGGACCGGAAATACGCGCCTACAACGTGAATGCCGACCACGCCGCCCAGAAGCTGGCGGAAGTATGGAAAGCCGATCACCTGATCTACATCACCGATGTCCCCGGCATCAAGGTCTGCGGCGAGGTCCGCGAAACGATCCGTCTCGACGAGGTGGATGCGCTCATCGAATGCGGCGAGGTGACCGGCGGAATGATTCCCAAGATCCGGAGCAGCTCCACCGCGGTGTCGAACGGAGTGGGACGGGTTCACATCATCGGATGGAAAGGCCCCCGGAGCATCGTGGATTCGCTCGGGAGCGAATGCGGCTGGGGAACGTCGATCTGCTGAAAATGCGGATTACCGGGGCCGGAATCGGGAAAATAATGATGGTGTATTCTCCATCGCCGAAGACCCTCACCCGGCCCGAGGCCCTCTCTCCCCCGCGAAAAGACGCGCGGGCGAGGGAAAAAGAAGTGCTTTCGGCGAGGTTGGGAAATTATTTGCGCCGCTTTGCCTCGGCTCCCGGCCTTTTTATGACAAGTCCTCCTTTCCCTCTCGCCCGCGCGTCATTTCGCGGGGGAGAGAGGGCCAGGGAGTGAGGGCAAAAAGCGCCCGTAATTCTTCCGCAACAGGTATATAATGATAGAATCTGAACAGACGCGTGCTGTGATTGTCTTTGTCACTTTGTCACAATAAAAAGAGAGAACTCCATTGACGAAAGAAGAAATCATCGGCAAGACCGACCAGTTCGTTCTCAAGACCTATGGCCGGAAACCCATCGCTTTCACCGGGGGCGAGGGAATCACCCTCGTGGACACCGAGGGAAAGGAATACCTGGATTTCACCAGCGGACTCGGGGTGAACGCCCTCGGGTACTGCCATCCGGCGGTGGCGGAACTGATCCGGAAACACGCCGGCGGCATCCTGCATACCTCCAACCTGTACCACATCCCCTCACAGGCGCTTCTCGCGGAAAAAATCTGCGGAACCTGTTTCGGGGAAAAGGTGTTCTTCTGCAACAGCGGGACCGAGGCGGTGGAAGGCGCGATCAAGTTCGCCCGGAAGTGGGGCAAGCAGTTCGAGACGCCCAAAACCGATTTCATCGCATTCAGGAATTCCTT
>CAYRTQ010000012.1:4336-7743 GCA_964426865.1 uncultured bacterium | reverse complement strand
ACGGACGATGGGCGCTCTTTCCGCCACCATGCAGGAAAAGTACCAGAAATCCTTCCAGCCGCTCGTTCCGGGATTCGTGGAGGCGATATACAACGATATCGAATCGGTGAAAGCCGCGGCGACCGATTCCACGGTTGCGGTCATCATCGAGCCTCTGCAGGGCGAGGGCGGAGTCACCCTGGCGAAACAGGAATTCATGACCGCACTGGAGAAATTCTGCCGTGAGCGGAACATCCTGCTCATCGTGGACGAGGTTCAGTGCGGCATGGCGCGGACCGGGAAACTCCACGCCCATCAATTGTTCGGGATCACCCCGGATATCATGTCGCTGGCCAAACCGCTGGCGGGCGGATTGCCCATCGGCGCGACCGTGGTCGGCCCCCGGGTCTGGCCGGTGATGGCTCCGGGCGATCATGCCTCCACGTTCGGCGGCGGACCCTTTGTCTCCGGAGTGGCCTGCGGCGTATTCGATCTCATCAGCGACCCCGTGTTCGTACAGTCGGTGGCGGAAAAGGGCGAATATCTCCGGGCGGGACTCCAGCGTCTCGCGAAACGGTATCCGTCCATCAAGGAAGTGCGGGGAACCGGGCTGCTCCAGGGTGCGGTGGTTGACTTCCCCGCCGCCGAGGTGGTGGCGTTCGGGGAAAAGGAGGGTATTCTCCTCTGTGTGGCCGGGCCGCATGTGGTGCGGTTCATCCCGCCGCTGGTGGTGGAAAAGAGCCAGATCGACCGGGCGCTGGATGTGTTCGGACGGTTTCTGGCGGAGAGAGGATGAAACGCGGACGCCCCGTGTGTATCCTCGTGCAGATGGTGTGAAAGAATCAGGAACGAAGCACGCCGGGACGATGGACTCCCCGGCGTGCTCCGTCGGTTTTGCGGGAACAGTTCATTCAGGGGTGACCGGGGAGGTCACGCCCGGTTGAAAGGAAATACGCGGTGAATATGACCGGAACCAGGAAGGTCCTCGATCCCTATCTCTGGGCGCTGCTCGGGATTCTCTTCCTGAACGCCCTCCTGAAATGGCACTTCTTCAGCGGGTTGACCCAGGCGGACGATTTCTCCTATGGCGTCTACAGCTTCTCGTTTTTCAAGCTTCCGCTGCCCTGGGATCTGACCATGGATTTCCGGGCGCTCCGTCTGGCCATGCTGCTTCCGGTTGCGCTGCTCTTCCGTATTCTGCCGCCCACAGAATTCGTCGCGGTGCTCTGGCCGATGACCGCCTCGTTCGGAATCATCGTGCTGGTGTTTCTCATCGGGCGCAAGCTTCACGGCCCGCTGGCGGGTATCATCGCCGCTTTCATCATGGCCACGTTGCCCGGGGATGTCATCTACGGCACCATGCTTTTGCCGGATGTGCTCGCACCGTTTTTCATGGTTCTGGCGGTGTGGTGTTTCCTGAACGCCGAATCGGGCGCGGGACGCTCCCCCCTCTGGTGGTATCTCGCGGCGGGAACGGCGGTCTTTCTGGCGCTCGATACCCGTGAGAACTCCTACTATTTCCTGCTCTTCTTTCTCCCCTTCGCGTTCAGCGCGATGCGGTGGAAACGCGGGCTGTACATGGTCGGAGTGGGATTCGCGGTTCCGCTGACGCTGCTCTATGCGTTCTATGCGTTCAAATCCGGGGATTTCCTGTTCAATCTGCACCTCGCCGCGAATCAGCGCGATCCGCTCATCCAGTCCGGCTACATTCCGCCGAACTCACGCAACTGGTTCATGAGCCTGTTCTACATGTTCCCGGGATTCTTCCGGGGGCTGACCGGGCAGGATCAGTGGGCCAGCAATCTGTTCGGACTCACTTTCTACGCGGGAACGCCGTGCGTTCTCTATGCCGCGGTGAAAGGATGGATTAAAAAGGACCGCCGTCTCCTTCTCGCGCCCTGGTGGTTTCTGCTGGGATATCTGTTCATCGAGTACGGGACCATTTCCTTCTCCTCGTATCACATGATGCTCAAGCTGCCCCGGTTCCTCCTGACCATTACTCCGCCCATGGCTCTGGCCTGCGGGGTGGCGCTGGCGGATGCGTTCGGGCGGACGGGGAAGACCGCGCCCGTGACCCCGGAGAAGCCTCTCCGGAAAGGGACTGCGGCGACGAAGCGCGCCGGGACGGACATTCGCTGGCTCACCGCGCCGTTTGCGGCAATCATTTTTGCCGCAATCCTGTTTACCTCCTGGGGCGCGATGAAGTATCAGCACGACTCGCTGAACTTCAACATGAGCCAGTTCCGCTGGGCCTACAACGATGTGCTCAAGAATCGTCCGCGCCTGCCCATCTACGGTACCGGCGGATGGTGGGATAACAAGCTCTCGTTCTACATGCTCCCCGATATCCGGTACGCGACCATGCCCTGGCGCAAGTCGAACATGCTCCGCGATCTCAAGGCGGCGCAAAATCCCGCCGAACTCGGCGGCTCCTATATCATCATGGATCGTACCAATTTCAGCGGGCAGAATGATCTCCGCATCCGTCATTCCTATGACGAGTTCGGTCCCTGGGCGCTCCTCCCTCCGAAAGAGTGGAAGCTCCTCGGCGCGCAGAACGGCACGGAAATCTATGAGGTTCCCGCGGGTTGGACCTACACCGCGCCATCGCCGGAGGAACTGGCCTCCGGCTCGCTCCTCCATGCGGTGAAAGTCGATGATTACGTGCTCTTCCTCTATAACCTGCACCCGGAGTTTGTCAAAACGCTCACCAAGGAACAATTCTGGGGGCTGTTCGGGCTGTTGAAGGACGAGAGAGACCCCGGGCGGGCCGATATGCTCGCCAAACGCCTCATGTATCGCGACGACAACGGAAAGATGAAGATAGAATTCAATTTCTATTGAAAACGGAAAGCGGTATCCGAACCGCGAATGGTCAGGATACATGCGGGGTGACCGGGTAATGACATTTCATTCTCTTTATCCGCGTCATTCCAACCATCCGGGGTTCTGATGGCAGTATAAATAAAGGAATAATCGTTTCACCCTCATTCTTTAACCGTTCCGAAAGGTCTGACGATGAAGAAGCAAGTCAAGAAAGTGGTTCTGGCGTATTCCGGGGGGTTGGACACCTCCATTATCATTCCGTGGCTCAAGGACAATTACGGCTGCGAAGTCATCGCCATGGCGGCGGATGTCGGGCAGGCGGAAGAACTGGACGGGCTGGAGGAAAAGGCGCTCAAGTCCGGGGCTTCCAAGCTCTACATCGAGGACCTGCGCAAGGATTTCGCCACCGAGTTCGTGTTCCCGACCATGATGGCGGGCGCGGTATACGAGGGGCGGTACCTGCTCGGGACCTCCTTCGCCCGTCCGCTCATCGCCAAACGTCAGGTGGAGATCGCCCGCAAGGAAGGCGCGGACGCCGTCTCCCACGGCGCCACCGGCAAGGGAAACGACCAGGTGCGGTTCGAACTGACCTACAAGGCGTT
>CAYRTQ010000012.1:0-4326 GCA_964426865.1 uncultured bacterium | reverse complement strand
TCGCCCCGGATCTGGCCATCATCGCCCCCTGGCGGGAGTGGAACATCAAGAGCCGCGAGGATGCCATCGAGTACGCCCACGCCCACCACATTCCCATCGCCCAGACCAAGGAGAAAATCTATTCCCGCGACCGTAACCTCTGGCACATCTCCCATGAGGGCGGAAGGCTGGAAGATCCCTGGAACGAGCCGCCCGAGGATGTGTGGACTCTGACCGTATCGCCCGAAGCCGCCCCGGACAAGCCGGAATACGTGGTTATCGGGTTTGACAAGGGCATTCCGGTTTCCATCGACGGCACCGCCTGCGGTCCGGTGGATATCATCGAAAAACTGAACGCCATCGCCGCCCGTAACGGCGTGGGGCGCTCGGATATCGTGGAAAACCGTCTGGTGGGAATGAAATCCCGCGGCGTGTACGAAACCCCCGGCGGCACGGTACTGTATGAGGCCCACAGCGCGCTGGAAATGCTCACCCTGGATCGCGACACGCTCCACTACAAGCAGGGCGTGGCGGTACGGTATGCCGAACTCGTGTACAACGGCAAGTGGTACAACATGCTCCGCGAGGCGCTGGACGGATTCGTCATGAGCACGCAGAAGCGGGTCACCGGACAGGTGCGGATCAAGCTCTACAAGGGCAACTGCCGCGCGGTGGGCGTTCGCAGCCCCTACACACTCTACCGTGAGGACATCGCTACGTTCTCCCAGGACAAGGTGTACAACCAGGCGGACGCCGAGGGTTTCATCAACCTCTTCGGTCTGCCCGAGACGGTGAGCGCGAAATTCAGAACCCTCGGGGACAAGTGATGGCGGAAGAGCCGAAAAAAGCGCTGTGGGGCGGACGGTTCGGCGAGGACACCGATGCGTTTCTCGTGGAATTCGGAGCTTCCATCGGGGTGGATATCGAACTGCTCGATGTGGATGTGGAGGGAAGCAAGGCCTGGGCGGAAGCCCTCGGCGGCGCGGGAATCCTCACTCCCGGCGAGGTGGAGAAAATCCGCTCCGGGCTTGATACGGTCCGTGATACGCTGAGAAAGGAGATGGCCGAGCCGGGATTCCGGCTCGACCGCTCTCTCGAGGATGTGCATATGACCGTGGAGTCCCGTCTCACCGCACTCATCGGAGACACCGGGGCGAAACTGCACACCGGCCGTTCCCGCAACGACCAGGTAGCGGTGGATGAACGGCTTTGGATCCTTCAGGCGCTGACCGGCCTGGCGGTGGACCTTCGCGGAGTGCAGTCCGCGATTCTGGACCGGGCGAAAGAGAACGTGGATCATTTCATCCCGTCCTATACCCATCTCCAGCAGGCGCAGCCGGTGCGGCTCGGGCATTCCCTGCTGTCATGGTTCTGGATGCTGGAGCGTGACCGCGGGCGCTTCGCCGATGCGCGCAAGCGGGCGGACAAGTGTCCGCTGGGCGCGGGCGCGGTGGCGGGAACGGGCTTTCCGGTAAATCGGGAAGAACTCGCTGTACGGCTCGGTTTCTCAGGGGTCACAGAGAACAGCATGGACGCGACCTCCGACCGTGATTACATCATCGAAACCATTGCGGCGGCTTCCCTGTCCATGATGCATCTTTCCCGCATCTGCGAGGACCTCATTCTCTGGTCCACCGCGGAGTTCGGGTTCGCGCGGCTCCCGGACCGGTATTCCACCGGCTCGTCCATGATGCCGCAGAAGAAGAACCCCGATTCGCTGGAACTGGTGCGCGGCAAGACCGGGCGGGTCTACGGCCATCTGGTCGCCCTGCTGACCATCATGAAAGGCCTGCCATTCAGCTACGGCAAGGATATGCAGGAGGACAAGGAGCCGCTTTTCGATACGGTTAAAACGCTTTCCGACTGCCTCCGTATCCTGGAGGGAGTGATTCGCGGAGTCACGTTCGGAACCGAGCGCATGGAATCGGTCATCAGCGACCAGGTGTACGCCACGGATGTGGCCGATTATCTCACGTCCAAGGGACTGCCGTTCCGTCAGGCCCATGAGGTGGCAGGGAAACTGGTGCGCTGGACGGTGGAGAACGGCGGAACATTCCGTGAGATTCCCCGTGAAGTGTACCTTCGGCACTCCGCCTTGTTCGGCGCGGACCTGATGGAACAGTTCACCCTGACGCATTCCACCGACCGTCGCGGTGTAACGGGCGGAACCGGAAAGGATGCGCTTTTGAAACAGATTGCAGATGCGGAGAATATTTTGAAGGGGTCCCGGTGAACCGGGACCGACGGGGTATTCTCCGCGAAATCCATACAGACCGGTGTGTTTCAGCAAAGAAGGGGGAGTATCGTTGGCAAGTGTGGCAAGTGCAACTTTGAGAAAGGCCCGGGTATCCGATGTGGAAGTCATCGCGGACATCATCAACCGTCACGCCAGGAACGGGTTGATGCTCCCGAGGCCGCTCTCGAAGATTTATGACCATATTCGGGATTTCATGGTGGTGGAGATCGGGGATGAAATCATCGGCTGCGGCGCGCTGCACGTGATGTGGTCCGATCTGGCGGAAATACGCGCGCTGGCGATCAAGGACGGGTACATCAGGCAGGGTCATGGCCGTCCGCTGGTCCAGGCGTTGCTGGACGAAGCGAAAGATCTCGGAATCGAACGGGTGTTTGTGCTCACATACCAGGAAAAATTTTTTGAGCGCATGGGATTTCAGGTGATCGACAAGGCCGAGCTTCCCCACAAGATATGGAACGAGTGCGTAAACTGCGTACACTTCCCCAACTGCAATGAAATCGCCATGCTCGCCCCCACCTCGAACGGAGAACATACATGATACGGGCCGTGGTCTTCGATCTGGACAATACCCTCATGGATTTTATGGCCATGAAGGAAAACGCCATCGTCGCGGCGGTGGACGCCATGATCGACGCCGGCCTGGACATGAAACCCGCGGAAGCGAAAAAGGACCTCTACGCAATTTACGGCAAGGAGGGCATCGAGTTCCAGC
Organism: uncultured bacterium; assembly: GCA_964426865.1. Lineage (GTDB taxonomy): Bacteria > Latescibacterota > Latescibacteria > Latescibacterales > Latescibacteraceae > JAWLHT01. The sequence continues at coordinate 1,378 of CAYRTQ010000012.1, read as the reverse complement.
GGGTGTTCGACAGTTTCCTCCAGCAGCATCTCGGGCATATCGACTGGAAAATCCTTTCCAGCGGCGTGGTGGCCTACCGCAGGGCGCGGGAAGCTTCCCTGGTGCTCTACCCCCACGTGAACATGACCCTCGCCGAACTGCTCCGGCGAGGGTTGAAACTTGCGGTGCTCTCCGACGCGCCCTGCCGCGAGGCATGGCTCCGCCTGAGCTATCTTCAGCTCCAGCATGTTTTCGATACCGTCATCACTTTCGAGGATACCGGGTTCCGCAAACCCCATCCCGAGACGTTCCGCAAGGTCCTCTCCATGATCGGGTGCGAGCCGGGCGATACCATCATGGTGGGCGACTGGCCGGAGCGCGATCTGGTGGGAGCCCGTCAGGTGGGAATGCACACCATATTCGCCCGGTACGGCTTCGTGTTCGATCGTGAGCCGGTGGGTTCTGAGGGCGCTGATTTCGTCCTCGACGATATCCGGGGGATACCGGAGATTATCGACGAGTTGAACGGAAAAGAGGAGGCCTGATATGCAAGATTCCCGATTCATCAAGTCGATTCGTCTGCGGAACATCCTCTCGTTCGGACCGCAGAGTGACGAGATTGAATTGCGTCCGTTGAATGTGCTGATCGGACCGAATGGGTCGGGGAAGTCGAATTTTATTGATACAATCAGTATCTTGCAGTCTGCGCCGAGAGATATTGCGTTACCTTTCAGGGAGGGTGGGGGATTCAAGGAGTGGGTGTGGAAAGGTGAAGGATTTATTTCCAATCCCATGATTGATTCGGTGCTGATTAATCGCCTTAATTCAAATAAGGAGTTGAGATACAGTGTCGTTTTCGATTCGGAATCTGATCGTGCTGTTATTGAAGAAGAGATTTTTTCAAAAAGCCCCTCCGAAAATGAAAACGATTATTTTGTGAAATTTAGTGATGGAGTTCTCAAAACAACGTTTGATGGTTACGGTCTTCGCCCTCTTGGTCCGCGCCATCCTGTTGAATCTCCGAATAAATACAATCGTTCACAGTCGATTTTGTCTCAATATCGCAGTCCGGAACAAAGAAGTTTATTTGAATTAAGTGGTTTGCTTGAGAAGACAAAAATATTTAGAATGAATTCTGCTGGAAACGATTCCATATTAAAAACCCCCCAAAAGTCAGATTTGCCCGCGGACTTTCTCTTGGAAAGTCTGAGTAACTTTGCTCTTGTCCTCCATGACCTCAAAGACAGCCGTGATACCGGTGAAAAGATCAGTAAAACCATGCGGGTGTTTTATGATCGGTTCGAATCGATCAAAACGCAGGTGTTCGGAGGAATCATTCAGATCCTTTTCTATGAACAGGGAAATACAGATCCGATACCCGCAATACGTCTTTCCGATG
>CAYRTQ010000011.1:1208-28296 GCA_964426865.1 uncultured bacterium | reverse complement strand
AAACCTTCTTGAGGCGGCTGACGATAAGCAGCGTCCGGAAAGCCTGCTGCTTGAGGGCATGGCAGTAATTCTCAAGCTCGCTCCCGGTAGAAGCGAGGAAATACCCGCCTCCGGTGGTGGAACAGATCGGCTCCCCTGAATTGCGGAGCTGGGTGACCAGAAGGCGGAGGTCCCTCGTTCCGCTGATGTGGCTTTCGGGAGCCCGTCCAAAGACCTGCTCGTAAAAAACCGGCATGGCGATGGCCCGTTGACGCCCGATATGCTTATTCAGGATGGAGAGTGCCTTGTACCGCTCTGCATCGGTGAATTGCTTCTTTTTCATCGGATTTCCCCTACAGGTTATTGATGATGTCAGCGTTGACACGGGGCATACAGAGGCTGGCGGCCTCGTTCAGCGCGCGCCGGACGATATTGTTGATGAGAAGCGGATAGGCGTTGCTCACGAGGCGGCCGCAGGCATCGATGACGAGCCGGTGTTCAATGGCGCCAAAGGCGTCCTCGGCAAAGATTGAGGCGATATCCCGATCCTGCTTCTTGAATTTGAGCGTCAGGTAGGCGCGGATATCGGCACCCGAATAGGGTTCAAGCTCAATTGTGGTGGCGCGCCGGATGAACTCGCGGGCATCCCAGTTCGTGGACTCCTTCAGGCGGCTTTTAAGTTCCGGCTGTCCGATGAGAATGATGCCGATCAGGCGCTTGTAGCCGTACTTCATTTCCCAAAACCGTTTCAGAAACTTCAGCGTGCTTCGGTGAAGATCGTGGGCTTCCTCGATAAAGAGGACATTGGTAGAGCCAGCCTGAACCTGCTCGCGGAGGAGTTCTTCCACCTGGCGGGCGCGGGCTTCCATACCCCGCTTCATATGGCCGTCGCCGAGATCCTCGATGATGGATTGGCAAATGGCGCTGGCATTCAGTTTGTCCTTTTCGAAGCTCCTGGGATAGATTACGTTCACTTTGTCCTTTTCCAGGAAACTGGTGGTGACCAGATCGCGGGCGACGGTCTTTCCCGAGCCGGATTCCCCGACGATACAGAGGATACCGGCGGAGCGGGCTGACCAGCGCATTGCGTTCTCGATATCGTGAAACGCCGCGGTCTTGTAGACATCCTTCTCGTCGGTGATGTCATTGATGAAGGGATCGGAAAACAGCTTGAAATGCCGGAGCGCATTGAGGGTAAGCACGGGAGTAACCTCCTCTTCGAGTGATGAGCTGGGTTTAACCGCGGTGACATCCATGCCGAACAGGGCGGAAAGGCGTTTCTGTATTTCCGGACTTTTCGGGACCTGGCCTTTGTTTATCAACAAGTTGATGGTGGCGTTGGAAACACCCGCCTCGCGGGCGGCATCTGTCTGGGATAAACCTCTATCAAACAGCACTTGTTTGAGCGCGTTCCCCGTCATTGCGGACTCCTCGCAGGCAGGATTCAATGATTGGAAGGTCCGACTCCTTGATGCAAGCCGGATAGTTCTTTTCCAGATACTCCACACAGAAGGCATCCCAGAATCCGAGGGATTGACGGAGGCGTTTTGCCGCCTGCGCCGGGGTGAGGATTTCTTCGAATACCGGACCGCCGGTGATTGTAAGCGGGTCGGAAGTGCGGGGCATGTATGTAGGGCCGGAGGTGGACTTTTCAAGATGAGACATCGTTTTGATTTCACCATTAAACGGAACGACCGGATTGCCGATCATCTCGTCAAGCATATCGACGTTGTGCTCAAGAACTGTTTTCTTGATGGATTTGAACTCTTGGCCGACAATCGGGCTTTCCGAGAAAAATCCATTTTCCTCGCTCATCTGTACCGGCTTGACCTCAAATGAAATATTTTCGCCCTGGTCATCCTGGTAATGCACCCGCAGAATCTTTTCTTTGCGCATGAGGAGCGGCTGAATAAAGACTTCCATGCCCACATAGATTCCGGGGAAAGCAAGGGAATAGAACCGGCCATCATACTGGATGAACAGGTCTCCCCGGACGATGACCCGTTGAGGTTCCAGCGTAAGGAGATCGCGGCAAATAGGGAGCGCGGGAAGCTCGCGAAGCTGGTCCTGATTTATTTGCAGCCATAAATCCATTCGATTGAAATGCATACCGTTCCGCTTCAGGCGAGAATCGTATCCGGAAATTCGGTTGGCATTATATCTCGCGCACCACTTGTCCGCGTAGTGATTGATTGCCGCGACAGACATCTGTGGTTCAAGGCGGAGCAAACCTTCGAAGACTTCTGAGGCGTGGTTCGCCTTTTCCACCTGGCCTTTTGCGCGGGGATTCCCGACCTTATGGGGGATGACCCGAATATCCAGCGCTTTCAAGGCGTAAGTCATGGCGCGGCTGATATTGGCGGACCCGGAATCCAGGAGGAGAACATTGGGAGCGCCGTGGAACTGATAGAGATTTTCTTCTTTTTTGCCCCAGGCATAGAGGAGGAAATCATACAGGTTGGCCTGGTTCTCTCCCGCGGATTCGTAGTAGCGGATACAGACACAGCCGGAATAGTGGTCGGTCAGGACATACCGCCACAATTTCAGCTTCTTGAACCCATCCTGTTTATTGCGATACGCCTCGCTGTCCTCAATACGGGCAATGCCACCAGGAGCGTAATACAAACGGGAAAGCGATGGATCGACCTGGTGAACGTGATTGGGGTGCAGGGAGCGCATGTGAACATGAGGTGTCGGGCGGGAAATCGATTTTTGGTCAAGCTGCCGCTCCCGGAGAAGCGCCCTGGTCCGGGCCACGGATATGCCGAGATCGATGCCGGCGGCTTGTGCAGCGCAATATGCTCCGGTAACGTGCAGGGTGTCTTTGCCGTCCTTCGAAATTCCAGTTTTCTGGACAGCGGCGACCAGTTTAATCGTCTCCTCGGTAACGGCTGTTTTGCCCTTGTCGGATCGGGTTTTCCGTTTCAGAGGTTCATAACCAACTTCCTTCAGGAGGCGGAGCGCTTTTTGAAAGCTCCACCCGAATTTGGCGGCGCAGTCATTGACGATGGCGGTCTTTTCCCCATGCCCGGCCTCATTCAGCCGGGCAACGTAGGGTTTGAGCATATCCCGGCGGAGTTCGTTCACGATTCGTCCTCCGGGAATTCTTCGAATTCCGCATCATGGGATGACGATATCGGATGATCGAAAGAAACCTTTTCGCGGTCGATGTAATCATCATCGAAGAGGCTTTTCCCTATGAGACCTTTTTTGAAATCAGGAACAATACCTTCCACGGTCTCAATGAGTGAGGCATTGTATTCATCAACTTGGCTGGCAAGAGACTGAATGCTGGAGATTGCGCACATCTGGCCGGTGGAAAACTCGGATTCTTTCAGTTCCTGCACACGCTTTGCGAGATCGAACGCCCTGCCCAGTATCTGAATAAGATCGGTGGTGAGAATGAGAATGTCCTGGTTGACCTTTTTGGCATCCTCGCTCCAGACGCTCTGGGGATCGCGGGTTCTCAGGCGGTGGTTCTCGTCGAGGAGTTCCTGCTTTTCCTCCTGCATCTTTTCGAGCAGGCGGTTCAGGGATTCCTCTTTCTTTTGCGCCTTCTCGTTCAGATCCCGGACGGTCGTGCGGAGTTCGCGGGTGGTCATACGATCATATTCATCCAGTTCGAGACCTGCAACCGTGCCGTTCTCGTTGAGTTCTTTGAGATAATCGTCATCGAGGAGGGCAAGTTCATATATTTTTGATTGAGGTAAAAGTTGCAACGTTGCAACTTTTGAGTTAGACCCAAGTTTCAGGGTGGCGTTCATAAAACGGTTCGCGGTGAAGTATTCAACTCCGATTTCCGCGAGCGCTTTCTTGAATTCCCCATGTGGAAGCGTCTCTTTCAGCACACAGAGACGCTTTCCGGCCTCAAAGAGCATCTCGCCCGAAGCTGCCAGGAGAGTCCGGGTCTGGAGGACCAGGGCGTCGCGATCTACGGTACCGTCGTAAGCAATCATGGACTTAAGTTTGTCGAGATTTCCGGATACGACATCCACCACGGTCACTGGTTGTACAGGTACGATTGCTCCAGATTCATGATTCGAAGCCGCGCCTGTTCGAAGTTCTGCGCCACTTTCGCGAATATCCGCACCGGAGTCGGCGTGAGTTTCCATAGCCCCGTCTCTGTCCTCATCGCCCAGCCCGCGGCCTGTAGATTCGCCAATGTTGCCGTTACCTGCGTTGCACTCATGCCGGTTGCCGACGCCAGTTCCCCGGGAGTGATTCCGTCCAGTTCCCGACCCGCCATCGCCGAGAGAGCCGAAAGCAACCGCTGCTGGCCCTTGCTCGTGTAATCCGCCATTTTTCTCCCCCGTGTTTTTCATGATGCACCTCGATTTATGAAAAATTGATATACAAATGCATGGGACCGATGGTTATTCCTTGCTTTCGCTGAAGTCCAGCGTAATCTGATCTCCGGCTTTGACCTCTTCCAGCATCTCGGCGGTACTTTTGAGTGTGGAATAAAGGTGCTCGATGGCTTCCTCCCGGGATGCCCCCTGGTTTACATATTTCACCAGAACATTCGTTGCGGCGGTAACCAATACCTGGTATTCAGATACACTGATAATCCGCTCCTTTTTCGATTTCCCGCTCTTTGGGATGGGGATGAGAATGAAGCCGCAGTGGTGGGCGAGATGCTCGAGAATGGTGAAATCGCCCTGCGCTTTCATCAAGGGGATCAGCTTGCGGAGGTTGAATCCGGCTCCTGATTCCCCGTCCAATCCGGCGCGTTTGAGAGCAGAGGCGGAGTAGCCAATCTCGTCCTCAAGTTGGTCAGGGGTCAGCCGTCCCCGGTTAACTGTCTGCCAAATGGCCTCGATGAGAGTCATGGCCGGACGATATTGAGATTTTTTCATAAGGAATCCCTGTCGGCGATAATCTGGCGGAGTTCAGTTGTCTCCTGATGGAGTAAATCGGTCTGTTGTGTCTGGCGAAGGTCGCCGGAGAGGACCACGAAGAGAGCGAGGCAGAATAAGATGAGACAAAACACATAATCCCGAAAAATCATTGCCACCTCCTTGTATGTATCCAGATTCGATAATTTCAATAACCGCTTGTTCTGCTGGACTTGTCCAAATCGAGAAAAAACGTTACATGCCAGCTTCTGAGATGTAATTACGTTGCTCGGTTTTTTAATTGCGCTTGCAGTGTAAAGCGGTATATTTCAGGAAAATAAACGGGACCCCCTCTTCCCGGCCAAAGGTGTCGGGGGTCTCGTGGTTAGGCTGCTTTTTTACGATTGGTTGCGCGGGCGATTTTTAATTTGCCCGGCTCCCATTCAAGCAGCCGTTCTATATGTTCGACTATGCGATGAGAAGTCAGCCTTCCCCATATCACATGGTTGACGCAGGTTGGGCTGATGTCCAAATCACGCGCCACCGATCTCAGTGTATACCCTTTTTTCTCGAGGAAATATTTGATGTCCGTGCCGTCATAGGTTTTCATTGTCGCAGCCCCTTCAATAATTTAATTGGTTGTTTAGGTCATATTATATTTGAGTCACTCAAATTTGTCAAGATGTATTTTGAGTCAGGGGAATTTTTATGCCTTCTCCGGGGGCCCGCCTGCGTAGTGTTCGTAAGATTCTCAAGATGAATCAGAAGGAATTGGCTGATTCGCTCGGGACCGGGTATAGCAATATCTCTCGTATTGAGAAGGATGAATACTCGCTCGGGAAGGCATATCTGGAGCTTCTGCGAGAGAAATACAATGTGAATCCGAACTGGATCCTCTATGGCCAGGAGCCGATTTTTGTTTCCCGCAACAAAAAGCCCGAGGATTTGATACCTCAAAGGATTCCAATTCTGGCCAAAATACCGGCTGGGCCGTGGGAGACCTGGCTTGATCCGTACGAGGTCAGATTCGCAGAAGAATATGTCGAGCATCCCAATGTAAAGGGCGAGAATCTCTTTGCGGTCAGGGTGAAGGGCGATTCAATGGAACCGAGGTTATACGAGGGTGATGTACTGATTATCGATCCGCACCGACAATTTGATGGGGGTATCGCAGTAATACGACATGGCTGGGAATATAAGATCAGATTTGTGAGGAAATTGAATAACCATTATCTGCTTGTGCCCTTCAATCCCGCTTATCCGCAGGAGGAGTTAGTACCAGACGATAATACGAGGATATACGTGCCTGTAAAGGTGGTTTCGACGAGAGACATCTAAACGGAGGAACAAAAAGGATGGAATCGGGAAGCGGCGGCAAGAAGGCCGGGTTCATAGTTAGAATCATCAGATATACGCATAATAATTTTACCACGAAGTGGAAAAACCTCAACGGCAGTGGAAAGTTTTATCGGGTATCGCTGATTTTGGGATTCCTTTTTGTGGTGGGATCCACTGTGAATCAGAATCCCCAGGTGACTCCGACACAGCAGAATGTTCCTGTCCAACAGGCGGCTTCCGTCAAGGAAATCAATGAGAAACCGAAGCTGCCGGGGTACGGCGAGACGATAACCGCTGGAAATTTCGAAGTAACTTTGAATGGGTATAAATTCTCAAAACAGGTAGATACCGGCAATGAGTTTGCCAATATTGCCCCGCAAGAGGGAAACCGGTTCCTCATCATGAGTGTTACTTACAAAAACATAAGCGACAAGAGCAAAATGGCTTTCCCTGGCGCTGTATACATCGAATATAATGGGAAAACCTTAAAATACGACCATGCCGAGACGATTCCGCTCGAAGGATGGGGATTGCTCTTGGACCAACTGAATCCACTGACATCGAAGACGACCAAGCTGGTTTTTAAGATCCCCTCGGAGATTAAGGGGCCGGTTTATTGGGAGCCGGAGGGTGGAAAGCGATTTACTTGCGGTAATATATAATGTAAAGGGCGGCTGGTTTGGCCGCCCTTTTGGAGGAAGAGAGGAGCGAAAGGTGGATGCTTCTGAGCTCAAAGCCAAGCTTGAAGAAAACGAAGAGAATGGGCTGATAGCGAACGAGAGCCTGAATTGCATGACTCGCCTCTATATCTATCATTTGGAGAATGATAAATCGAAAGATGAAGCGATTAAAGAGGCGACCGAGGATTACTTGATCATTTCTCGGGCTGTTCGTCGTTTGCTCGACAGATCGCGTCAAGCTCGCGATAAAAAGCGTTTTGTTGCCGACGGCAAAGCCACTGATAGTGGTATTCAAAAAGCCTTTCCAGATACCGGAGAAAAATCCTTTTTAGAAAACGCATAGGGCCTCCGTGGATAACTACAAGGTAAAGGGCGGTCGGGTGGTGGTCACCCGGAGCCGCCCCATTCATCTCCCGGGAAGGAGAAGAGGAAAAATGGCCGGTGGAGACGAAGTCGTAGTGAAAATGCTTGAAATCGCCAAGGATATCACATTCGATGCGCTTCAGAAGGGTCGGGCGGAAGCAGATGCGGATGCCAAGACCCTGGCGAAAAATCGTGCTGAAATATTCTCCGAGGTGTTTACAACCATTCTGAAAACGGTTAAAGGCTGACCTCCGGCTCATGGACCTCGCAGAAGAGCAGGTATGAGACCTTGCTGATGTGATAGTTTTTTTCCCGCATATAGCGGAGGACATCGGCGGCCTCTTCCAAAATATCCGGATCGACATTCATGCCGTTCGTGACATTACTGCCGGTTGTTTCGATGCGGTAATCTTTTGGCATGGGGATTCCTTTTTTAAAAGCATTTTGTGAATGTAAAGGGCGGGCGGGTGGAGGTCACCCGGAGCCGCCCCATTCATCTCCCGGGAAGGAGAACTGGAAGTTTACGACAAGCTGTCTAAACGAGTTTCTCCGGAATGAGCGCGGGAAATTCGGTTGAGCAATACAGCAGGTAAGCTACTCCTCGTTTACTGAACCCTTTTTCCTCAAGGAAGCGCTGCGTCTCAAGGGTCTGTTCGAGGAGAGGCTTTTTGCTTTTCTCCGGCGCGGGTTCGGGCTTCGGCTGATCCGCCGCGATCTGAGAGGATCCCTGCGCGCCACTGGCATCTTCCTGGAGCACCTCTGTGATGGCGGCGGTGGCCATTCTGCTTTCTTCATTCAGTATTGTACGGCCGAAGCAGAGATCTTTGATTAAATCGCGTGCCATCACGAGGGCCTTGCGTTGTTTTTCGGTCATGGTGTCCTACCTTTTAGCCCCTCAGGGGGATTTTTTCGATTGTGGCCGAGCCGTCACGCGTGATGCTGACATTAAACCACATCCACAGTCCGGAATAATTCCACCCGGTATGATGGAACTTTCCCCGACGCACCCACCCTATCTTGTTCTTCAGGAAAAGTGGCCTGACTCCGTACCACCTCCGGAAAAGAGTAATCTCGATATACATTGCCTCATCCTCTCAGCCCCTTCGGGGGCTTTTTTATTGGACCAGAGCAGCGACGATGAATAGCATGCCCCCGGTCCCGATCCGCATGCCATGCACCAGGAGCGACCAGACGCGATCGGGGTGCCAGGAGACCATGTCGGCGACAACGATGTTCTCATACCCGCAGATCCACCGGCCGTACCTCGAGAACGAATACATCAGCTCGGATGCCTCCCAGCCCAGGAGGCTACAGCCGAGCGTGAAGTTTATCCGGCGGAATCCGGTGATGTCCGGGATGACAATGAAAGAGAGGATGACGAGTATCGCGAAAACGAGCATGCATGCAAGCCACAGGAGGTGATAGTGACCAAACCAGACATGGCAGCGGACGCCGGTCTGCTTCATAAAATCGATCCCCGCCATTTTATCCCTGGGCTGGATCATGATCATGCCTTGGAGGCCGCCCCAGAGCGCTCCGAAGAGGAGCGTCGTGATGAGAATAAGCAAGAATGACATGTGCCGCCCTCCTATATCGAAACTCGGGAGAACCATCCCCGAGCATACTTCTCTTTGATTTCGTTTGACTTCATTTTCTCGATGTAATACGCCCCCTGGAGAATGTTCTGGACTTTCACCAGGGCGGTTGCGTCCTTTTCCCGGCCCGGAGCGGAATACCAGGAAACCGCCGAAATGGTCTTGGCGCCGATCTGTCCGTCCACAACCAGGTTCGGGTATATCGTTCCCTTCCGATTCAGAACATTCAGGGCGGTTTGGAGAAATTCGACCCCTTCCTTGACCCCGATATTGACCGCCGCGTCCATGAGTTCCTCGGCTACGGCTTGGACCCGGATCAATTCCCCTTGAAAGTGGTTCCAGAACTCCGCCCGGTAGAATTCATCGACAAGGGGCTGGAGCTTCTCACGGAACGATTCTTTATCTCGGGTTGAATCCAGAAGCGCCCACCCGGACCAGCCGGGGTGATATCGACGAGAAATCCCATGATAGGTTTCTCCACCGGGGTCGTCCGGGTCATCGACATATCCACCCTCTGCCCCCAGCACGCGACTCAATGCTTTCGATAACTCCGCCATAATTCTCCTTTCCGGCCCACCGGACCGTACACCTGTTTCAACTTCGCCGGGAATTTCCCAGAGTACGCATAAAATGCGTACTCTTTGTGGGCCGAAACAACCTGACCGCGGTCGAGAAATTCTGTTTCAACCCTCTGTTCCCCAACGCATTTCCGGAAATCATATTTCTAACGCCTGCTGGCTTTAAATTTTTTCGCGAAGAGTGTTTCTTGTGGGAAACTGAGGCGCGGTGGACCGGAAATCCGACAAGCGGAGGGAGCTTTGGAAATTCTATCAAAAATGGGGGACCTGCTTTCCGGCGGGCTTGGTTCGAAGATTGTGGACGCGGTCAAGGGGTACTTCCCCCCGAGCATGTCCGAGGCGGAGAAGAAGGAATTTGAACTGAAGCTCCTGGAAGTGACCCACCGGAACGAGATTGAACTCCTCCAGGCGACCCAGTCCGCAGAGGCGGAATTCAACGCCCGTATCCGTGACATGGAAGGGACGGCGTCCGATTTGGGAAAGATGCCGGTGCTGGGGCCGATCATGCTTTTCCTTCGGGGGTGCCAGCGGCCGATGTTCGGAATTTATACCCTGGTTATGGATTTTCTGGTATTCAGCGGATCGTGGGACATTCCGAAGGACTCTCGTCTGGAATCGGCCTTTTTTGCCATCAACCTGCTTGTGCTGGGATTCCTGTTCGGCGAGCGGGCGGTGCGGAACGTGATGCCGCTGTTGCTGGCTTATTTCGGAAAGAAGGAGGTGCCCGCTAAATGAGCCCGCAAGAAATAGCGGCGATGACAACGTTCCTGGAAGGGCTTTCCAAGCTTCCGATTGGAACCATCGTAATTCTGGCTTTGGTGCTTCCGTGGCTGGTGCTTCTGGTTATTTCCTGGCTGAATCAGCGCATGATTCGCGAATTCCGGGACCAGTTCTGGGATGAGACAAAAGAAGCGCGGGAGCGGTTCGAGGCGGTAGTCCGGATGTACGAGGACAACGTGGTGCTCGTAAAGAACTACGAAAAGCTCAGCACTGACCAGCAGGATCTCATTATCTCCAATACGACGACAGTTCAACGGCTTCTTGACAGGATGGAGCGGCGATCGTGAACGAACGGCTTATCAAACGGGGAAAGTTACAGGAATTGCGGAAAGAGGCGCGGGATAAAGCGCTCCGGGCGGGAATGCTCCTCGACCAGGTACGGGAAGAACTGGCCCTGGCCGCAGTGACGAAAATCCGGGATATCGACCTGGATAAGGTCGATGCCGCCGTGGATGAGGCGGTTGTCCTGCAACGCGAGATCCAGGAAGCGGACCGCCACGCGGCCCGACTGGAGGCGGAACTTGGCGACATCTCGTAAACGGTCGAAAATCGAGGTGGAGCTTCCCCCGGAGGTCCGGAAATCCGTGAACCGGCTGCTGGTCGAGGGGGCGACATACGAAGAGGTATCGGAATACCTGGCCGAGCAAGGGTATGACATTTCCCGGTCGAGCGTTGGCCGCTACGGCAAAGATTTTTTCGATATGCTCCGCCAGCTCCGGGTCGACGAGGGAAAATCCGAGGCGCTCATCGAGGGAGACGATACGATGGCCCTTGAGCACGCTGCCTCCAAGTTGCTGGTCCAGCAGGTGATCGCCGGGATCAGTATCGGAAGCATCAACGTCGCCGAAGTCCCCCGGATCATGAGCGACTTGGCGAAGTTGCAAAGCTCCTCCATCCAGCGGGAGAATTACCGCCGGGAGATTCGGGAGCGTACGGAAAAGGCTGCTGAAACCGTCGAGAAGAAACTTACGAAGGCCGGGGTTACCAAAGAAGTGGCCGACGCAATCAAACGAGAAGTGCTCGGAATCGCGAAATGACCGAACAAGCCGAAATGACCGAACAAGTTGAATACATCCATCTGCCCTATCAGAGTGCGTTCCTGGCCGATGATGCCGATGTGAAAATCATGGAGAAATCCCGGCGCATCGGGATCAGTTGGGCCGCCGCACACTATTCGGCCCTGCTCGGTGCGGAGATCGAAGGCCGTGATGTGTTCTATATCGGCTATAACAAGGACATGGCGCGGGAATTCATCGATGACTCTGCCTCTTTCGCGAAAACATTGGATGCAAGCCTACGGTCGTTCGAACTGGAAGATGAGGTATTCAAGGATGAAGACAAAGACATTACCGTTTTTCGGCTGAAATTCGCGAGCAATCACAAAGTGGAGGCGCTGTCTTCCCGCCCCAGTAATCTCCGTGGCCATAAAGCCGGAGTGCTGATCATCATCGATGAGGCGGCGTTCCATGATGATCTGAAGGGTCTGATCAAAGCGGCGATAGCCCACTTAATATGGGGCGGCAAGGTTTGGATCATCTCCTCTCACAATGGGGATGATAACACCTTCAATGAAATCATTAAGCTTTGCGAGGCGGGTAAGCTGCCCTATTCGGTTCACAAGGTCACCCTCGATGACGCACTTTCTCAGGGACTCTATAAGCGCATATGCGCAATGACGGGAAAGGAATGGAGTCCTGAGGCGGAAAAAGCCTGGCGTGAAGACCTGATCAAGAAATACGGAGAACATGCCGACGAGGAGCTTTTCTGCGTCCCCGCAAAGAGCGGAACGAAGTACTTCTCCCGGGCGCTGGTGGAGAACTGCATGACACCTGGGATACCGGTATACCGCTATCAGTGCTCCAACGAGTTTACATTCCTGAGCGATTACGAACGGGAACGCGCCACTCTGGCCTGGCTGAAAGAGACGGTCATTATCCCCAAGACCGATGAAAGCATTTTCCTGGGAGAAGACTTCGGACGGAAAGGCGATTTGAGCGTTCTTGCGCCGTTCTCTCGGAGCAAGACCATGCACCTGCGATGCCTGTTTATGATCGAAATGAGGAACGTGCCCTTCGCCCAGCAGGAGCAGATCAATAAGTACGTCGTGGATGCGTTTCCTTCTTTCCGGGCAGCAGCGTATGATGCCCGGGGGAACGGACAGTACCTCGCTGAGCGCATGGCCCAGAAGCTGGGGGCCTCGCGGTCGCATCAGGTGATGCTTTCTCGCCAGTGGTATCAAGACAATATGCCGAAGCACAAGGCCCGGTTCGAGGATAAAACGATTACGCTGCCGCTCAACGAAGACATCCTGGATGATTATCGGACCGTGGGGCTCAAAGACGGTGTGCCGATGGTGCTGGAGCGGACCGGTGATGACACCGGACAGCGACATGGAGACGGAGTGATCGCCTGCGCCCTGGCGGACTTCGCGGAGCGGAACGACGGAAATGACTTTCTTGAACCCGGCGATGTCATGAGCGCACCGGTCGCGGACCGGGGTGAAAGGATTCAATACAATGAATACTGATCTCCTGGAGAATTTCAGATCTGTTTTCGGTTATAGCGAGAATCAGACGCGTGAGGAGATGGCGGGAGAGTTCGCGACTCGCGACCGCTCCATCGATTCCTATCTCAGCATTCTGGGTGTTTTGCCCGATCCTGATCCGGTGCTGCGGAAACTGGACCGGACGGGAACGATCCTCAATGATCTGATGGCCGATGACCAGGTCACGAGCGTGGTCCAGACTCGAAAGGTTGGAACGCTCTGCCGGGAATGGCGAATCGAGCCGGGCGGGCATAGCGGCTCCGATCCGGACGCACTATCGAAGAAAGCGGCGGACGCCTTCGCTGAGGATATCAACAACCTCAATATGTTCGACCTGATTTCCCAAATACTCGATGCACCCTACTACGGCATGAGTCCCATCGAAATCATTTACGCGCCACGGGGAGGACTCTGGCATATCGGGGAGCTTCGCTGCCTTCCCGCGACCTGGTTCCGGTTCGACCGTCAGAATCAACCGCGGTTCCTGAGTATGAATGATATGCTCAACGGGGAGCCGCTGCCGGGAAACAAGTTCGTCATCGCGCGCCACTTCCCCACCTATGAGAATCCCTACGGCCTACGGCTACTTTCCCGATGTTTTTGGCCGGTCACGTTCAAAAAGGGCGGCGTGACTTTCTGGATGCGGTTCCTGGAAAAGTTCGGTATCCCTCATGTGATCGGAAAATACAAAGAGGGAACGGATAAAGCTCGCCAGGCGGAAATACTCGCCAATCTTTCGAGCATGGTCCAGGACGCGGTGGCGGTGATCCCGGAGGGAACGGCTATCGATGTGCTCAATGCATCCGGAAAATCATCGGGAGGCGACGGCAGTTTCAGCGCGATGAAAGACGCAATGGAAGCGGGTATATCGAAAGTCATCATGGGGCAGACGCTCACCGCGGAGCTTCCGAAAGACGGCGGTAGCTACGCCGCATCCAAGACCCACGAGAACGTTTTGGCTTCCTATCGCGAATGCGACGCCCACCTGGTGAAAGATGCATTCGAGCAGATCGCCTGGGTCTACTGCCAGGTGAATTTTCCCGGCGCGGCCAATCCCCGGTTTGTGTGGCACGAGGAAGACAATCCCCAGAAGGATTTCGCCGACCGGGACAAGATCCTTTACGATGCCGGAGTCCGGTTCAGAAAGAATTATTTCGTCCGGTTCTACGGCTTCCGTGAAGATGAATTCGATGTGGCTGCCGATGCGGCTCCCGCGCCCGGTGGTTCCTTCGCCGAGGGCGGCGCACTCGATCCAGATCAGCAGCTTCTCGAGGACCTCATGGCCCAGGTGATCCCCGAGGGAACCGCGGCGGCCGGAGAGACCATCGCGCAGATCATGACGGCGGTGAATGAGGCGGACGGGTATGACGACCTTTCCGCGCGGCTGGCGAAGCTGTTTCCGACGCTGGATGGAAAGCGGTTCCAGGAAGTGCTGGAACGGGCGCTCTTCGCCTCCGAAATGTTCGGGGCGCACACCGCCGATGTGGACGGCAAGAACGGCCAATAAAAGGTCGGGGCTGCTTTGCGGCTCATTGCTCGCATTTCGGGTTTCGTGCTCCGCACGGGCTTTTATAAAAAGTTTTAAAAAGGGTTTTTGCAATGCCTGATGCACGCGAATACATAACGCCGACCTCGCTGCCGATGAAAGAGGCTGTTGTCCTCTGGAAAGGAAAGACGCCGCTCAGTCAGGCGGAGATCGATGCCGCGGCGAAAGTGAATCATGATAAGGCGTTTGCGGTTAGCGGTATAACCGACGCGGACATGCTCCAGCGGACCTATGATGAGATCGGGCGGGCGCTCCGGGAAGGGGGTCAGTTTCCGGGACTTCAAAAAGAACCTGGCCGATGTCTGGGAATCAGCGGGTTTCACCGGGGAAGAAGGGAAAGCGTACCGGATCGAGAATATTTTCCGGACGAACATGCAGTCCGCCTATTCCGCGGGACGGTTTCAGCAGATGAAGCGGGTGGCCAAGCGGCGGCCCTACTGGCAATATCAGGCGGTGCAGGACAAGCGGACGCGGGCGACGCATGCGGCCATGAACGGGCTTGTATTCCCCGCGGACGATCCGATCTGGAATACCTGGTATCCACCGAATGGGTACATGTGCCGGTGCAAGGTGCGGAGCCTTTCCGCCCGCCAGGTGGAAAAGCGCGGAATCAAGGTTGACAAGGGAACGAAGATCATCCAGTTGCCCGATTCCGGGTTCACCCGGCTGCCGTATGCTTCAGCGCTCGCGGCAATCACTCCCGGGGAGACGGATGGTATCGGAAAAACAGTGCTCCCGAGCGATACCCGATTCATTCCCGCGGCGCAGATTCCGGAAAAGCACATTCTGCCGATATCCCTCGGAGACATTCTCCCTCAGGGGCAAAGCGAAGAGTACTATCTGAAAGAGTTTTTCAGCGTTTTCGGTTTCGATCCGGACAAGGGGGGATTCCTCACCCTTCCAGAGATCAATAGGACGATTCATGTTGGGAAGGAACTGTTCATTCAGAAGGGTACGGGGAAATCGAAAATCACCAAGCGCGGCCGGGAGCGGTATCTGAAGCTGCTCGCGGCAACGATAAAGAACCCGTATGAGATATGGTCCGATGTCGAAGAGCTTCCAGACGGCTCCCGGCGATCAGTTTTGAAGCTTATTCGCCTGTTTCGGGATGATAAAGGGGATGTGGCGGGGTTTGCGGTATTCGAATTGGACTCGGCGCGGGGATGGAGGGGACTTTCGACCTATGCGCCTGGTGACGACAATCGAAACGAAATGCTGAAATTGATCGATAAGCGGCGTTCCGGAGTGTTGGAATATCGTGAGGGCAATAAAAAACCCGAGTAGGGTTCCGGCTCTCGGGCTGTCGTTCACCTTTGCAGGGGCCCCGGTCGGCCACTATATGGCGAACGACAGAATAAATATAGCAATTATGCAAATATTGTCAAGGGGGAAATATGAACGGGACCTGGATAGAAGTTTTTCGGAGCGGGCGGCAGACGGACAGCGCCGGAACCGAGCGGAACTGGACGGAAGCCGATCTGAACCATGCGGTCGCGAGTTTCGATCCCTCGAAACACGAACCGCCGGTGGTGATCGGGCACCCGAAAGACAATGCTCCGGCATTCGGCTGGATCGATGCGCTGAAGCGGGAAGGAAACGTTCTCCTGGCCCGGCTCAAACAGGTCGCGCCGGAGTTCTCGCAGATGGTCCAGGAAGGCCGGTTCAAGAAGCGGAGCGTGAGCTTCTACCCGGACGGGACGCTTCGGCATGTGGGATTTCTGGGGGCGATGCCGCCCGCGGTGAAGGGTCTCAAAGATATCGCATTCGGAGAGGAGGTCCCGGTATACGAGTACGAGGAGAAACAGCCAACCACACCACACCAACACCAGGAGGAGGAAAACATGACGCTGGAAGAAGCGTTGCGGGATAACGAGCGGCTGAAAGGGCAGGTGGCGACGCTCGAGGGTGAGAAACGGACCGCCGAAACAAAGGCAACCGAATTCTCCGAGAAGGCAACCGCGGCGGAAGCGCGGGCAACGAAGGCGGAAAAAGAGCGGGATGATCTCAAAGCAGCTACCGCGAAGGATCGCGAGACCCGCATCAACGCGGAGATCGCCGAATTCGTGGACGGCCTGGTCAATGAGGGCAGGGTTGCTCCGGGAGAGAAGGATACGAAGGTCAAGCAACTCACCGCGGCAGCGAAGGTCCAGAACTACGAGTTCTCCGAGGGAGGTGACGACACTTTCGGGATTCTGAAAAAGGTTTTCAAGGATCTGCCGATCCGGGAGGAATTGCGGAGCTACGCCGAGAGCCATCCGCGGGGCGGCGGGGAACAGGGTTCGAAGATCGACACCGCGAAGATCATGACCAAAGTCTGAGCGGAAAAGGACCAAAAGTCAGCCCGGAGACGGGCGAACCAAAACCATGAACGGAGGTACGCAAAGTGGATTTTAACGGTGCGGTAGCATCCAATCAAGTTGTCATCAAGCCGGTGATCGATACGGCCATCCACCCGCCGGTGTTGCGAACGGTGCTTTTCGCGGCGGGCGGCGCGGCCAAAGGTGCCGGTGAGGTTCTCGCCTTCGGCGCGCAGGGATACGCCGAGAGTTTCTCGCTCACCGGCCTGGGACCGGTCGTCTCGACGATCACGGCATCGGCTGGCACCGGGTTTCTCAAGGATGTCCATATCCGCCCGGGACGCCGTCCCAAAGCGGGAAACTGGACCATCACTTTCCCCACGGCGACGAGTTGCACGGTGACGCCTCCGGGCGGAGCGGCCGGGGCGGCAAAGGTGGTCGCGGCGGATACCGCATATGATGGCACGATTACCGGCGCAGAGGATTTCTACATCGAAACCGGTACACTGACCATCGCCGACGAGGCAGTTATCGCGGTCTCCTATACGGCGGGTGTTTCCATCATTCCGACGCTCGCCTCCCCCGGCAACGCGTTTTCCGCGGTCGCCGCGATTCCCGGGCTGGCGGGGAAACTGGCCCGGAAAGGGCTGTACAAGGTGGTCACCACCGCGACCACGGTCACGGTCGGATTCAACGGGTCCGCGCAGTCGGCGGCGAAGGTCATCGCGGCCGGAGGGGTGTACTTCGACATCATTCCCGGATTCGTCTTCACCGCCGAGGCTGATGCGGTCACCGCCGAGACGAATTACTACCTGGTGGATGCCGCCGAACCGGTTAAGGTCGCCGGAGTGCTCGCCGAGCCGGTCGATCCCAGCGGTTCCGCGGTGGATATCCCGGCCTCGATGCTTTGGCACGGCGCGGTGATCGGGGACCTGGTCACCGTGGGCGGCGTGGCCGCGACACCGGTCGACCTTGAAACGCTGGAGTCCGGCGGCCGTATTTTCGCGGTGTAGTTTCTTATCTCCCGGACTCACCGGGAATCGGAAACCAGAAGACAAGAAATCAACCATAAGGAGGTAAGAACGTGCTGCCTATTTTGATGCAAATCAAAAGCATCCTCGGATTCGAAAACCAGCAGAAGGTCATCTTGCGCCTGCCGGATATCCGGTCGACGATCATCGACGTGATATTCCCGCCGGCGAAGCGCCGGAACAACCCTTCCCCGCTGGTGAAGCGATCCGAACTCTACGCGCCCATCCAGGCCATCGCGCTTACCCGGCGCGGCGACGGTCCCCAGCGGATCGATAACCAGATCCTCTCCAATGACGCCTGGGAACCGTTCCCCATCAACCCGTACCGGAGCGTATCCGGAGCTGACCTCAGTAACTGGCGACTCTGGAACGGCGAGAGCCAGGAACAGTATATCTCCCGCCAGATTGACCTGAACCGTCACACCATCCGCCTGACCACCGAGGCGATGGCGGCCCAAGTGCTGAGTTCGGGAACGCTCGACTACCCGATCCTGGTGAACGGCACCCTGACCAGCCATTACAAGATCACGTTCGGAACCATCGCCACGGTCGCGGTCGCAAAGAAGTGGGACGCGAACGATGCCAAGATCACGGATGTCATGAAAGTGCTCGTGGACTGTCAGGATCAGATCCAAACCTCCGGGTATGGCGCATCGGTCAAGTTCCTGGCCGGGAAGAATGCGTTCTACGCGCTGGTCGCGCTCATCTCCTCGGCGCCGAACGATTCGCGGTATCCGGGGACGGTGAATCAGAACGAAATCATCCTCGCCGGGAATGTGATTCGGCTCTGCTCCGAGACGTACTACAATCCCCAGACCAAAGCCCAGGTGAAGAAAGTCGCCGACACTACGCTGATCGCCTACGCCGACGACGCTCCGCACGAGCTGGTCTATTCGGCGCTGGATGATATCGACAGCGGGTTCATCGCCTCTCCCTTCTGGAGCAAGGCGGTGAAACCGGACACCGAAAACGAGATTCGGATCATCAGCGAAGCGAAGCCTCTTCCGGTGGTCTATACTCCGGCGGTCGCGAAAGCGGTGGTGAGCGCCTGATCTTCGTAAAATAATGTAACGGACCGAAAGGACCACAATGTACTGCACGGAAACCGATCTGAAACAGTATCTGCTCGAGGCGTACATTGCCGCGGCGAAGAAGCAAAATCCGGCGGTCGTGGATGAGCAGATCACCCGCGTGAGCGGGCGGATCGACGCCTATATCGGGGAGCGGTATACGCTACCGCTCCCCACCGTGCCCGCAATCCTGAACTGGGCAGCATCGGTTATGGCTGCCTACGGGGTGATCGGGAATGTGACAAGTCTGGTCAAAACCGAGGGGCAAACTGAAAACGAGTTTTTGTTTCTGCAGCGCGAATCCGGCCGGGCGATCAGGACCCTCGAGGAAATCCGGGATGGAAAGATTCAGCTTTTCCCGGGTACGGATGACAAGGAACGCCAAGACGACAAGGCGGTTCTCGTCTCTACTCCGCCGCGCCGATTTACCGACGATCTATTGGGGAGATACTGATATGGCCGGATCGGGAGCCTCGTTCAAGATGGATTTCGGGGGGTTCGACCGCATGCTTGACCGGGCGGCCAGTCATATCACCGGCGGGGCACGGGATCTGATGGAAGAGTGCGGAGAGATTATAGCCGGTGGAATCGATGAGTCGTTCGAGAAGGGCACGGCCCCGGACGGGACTTCCTGGAAGAAATCGAAGCGGGCGGAGACCGAGGCCGGGCAAACCTTGATTGATACCTCCGCGCTTCGGAATTCCATCGGATACGAGGCGACGGTCGACGCGGTCGCGGTGGGGACTAACGTTCCTTACGCGGTCTATCATCAGCAGCCGGAGCGGGACGGTACGATCATGCCGAAACGGGAGTTCATCGGGATTTCGGAAGATACGGCCGACGAGCTCAAGGGCGCGCTGGATGATTTTGTAAAGGGTGGATTCTCCTCATGATCGAGCGAGGAAACTGAGATGGCTGACGGACAGATATTACTGCAACACATTCCGGTGCCGGTGGTCAAGCCCGGGGCATTCGATACCGGGAGCAATCTGGTCATCGATGCGGTCGCGGAACAGCTCACCACGGCGTCGGTGCCGTGCCGGATGGGAGTGCTGGTCAAGGCAGATGACGAAAACACGGGAAGCCTCTTCCTGGGGAATTCGTCGGCGGTGACGGCGGGAACGGTCGAGGCTACCGATGGATTCCGGTTGCAACCCGGGGACGCGGTGTTTCTCCCGGTGGCGAGTGTCGGAGCGGTATGGGTGATCGGGAGCGCGGCGGGCCAGAAGGCATGGTTCATAGCTGTATAAGGGGAGGTTGCGGGAATGGTATACCGAGTGAATGTGAATTTGACTTTTCCCAGCCGGGAGATCGCGGAGGCGTTGTTTGGGGTCATCGCGCCGTATTGGGGACAGACCACCGGCGCGACCGGGGGGTTCGTGAACGAATCCGCGCAAGGGGTGCTGGAAGAGTGCCACCATGATGAAGTGCCGCCCGCGCCGTGTAAAATCATCAGAAGTATGCCCGAGGAGTGATTATGTATTTCCGTCCGCATTATGTCAAGAATGGGCTTGTCCTCTACCTGCCGATGGACTCGATAGTTGGGGGCAAGGTGCTGGATGTGAGCGGAAACGGAAATCACGGGACGGTGTATGGGGCGGTCAGTGTGGCCGGGAAAAGAGGACGCGGGTTATCGTTCGACGGGGTGGATGATTACGTGTCTTGTCCGTACAGCGCAAGCCTCGGAATAAACGGAAATCTGTCGTTGGGGTGTTTTATAAAACTGGCTCCTGGTATGAAGGCGACAGTTCAGCATTTTACGGGCGTTATAGGTCGAAATTATACCAACTATGCTTTGGAATTAGGCAAGAACAGCAGTTCAACGCTGGCCGCAGAGAGACTGATGTTGTGGAAAGCAAACGGAAGCGGAGCCTTCGAAACTCAGTCTTATTACCGCTCCTTCCAAGAAGAGATTTGGTATCACATATTTGTGACTTTTAATTCTGCGACATTATTGGCTACCTATTACATAAACGGTTTCCCGACATATAATAGAACGTGTTTATCTTCGGCGACTTATGTCACTAATAATCCATTTTATATCGGGGCACGATCACCTTCCGCTTACTCTTTTTACGGTCTCATTGACGAGGTTATGGTCTATAATCGCGCCCTCACCCCCGCCGAGATTCGCTACAATTACCTCGCTCGTCGCGACCTTATGAGAATAGGATAACCCATGCTGATTACCGCTTTCTTCACGAATAGAGGCACTCCGGCCCTCCTGCTGACTCCCACGGTGACCATCACCGAAGCGGATGGAACGCCGGTGATATCGGGCGCTGTGATGACCGAGACCGGAGGCGGATGGTATCGGTATGATTTCGCCGGATACGATGCCAGCAAGGATTACCAAATCACAGGGGACGGCGGGGCGACGCTGGAGGACGGAGACCGATATGTGTACGGGACCAACCAGAGCGCGGTGGATGTGACCCGGGCGGCAGTGGCGGCTCTCAATGACCTGAGTGCGGCTGATGTGCGCGGACAGGTGGATGCCGGACTTGCGACGTATGATCCCCCCACGAAAGCGGAGGTGGATGCGGCGGTTGCCCCCCTGGCGCTGCAAAGTACGGTGGCGGGGCTGAACAACCTCTCCTCGGCGCAGGCGCAGGCGGCGGCAGCGGCGGCGCTGAATGCGTATGACGGCCCCACGAAAGCCGAACTGGATACAGCGGTCGCGCCCCTGGCGCTGGAAACATCGATAGGCGCACTCAATGATCTGGCTGCGGCCGAGGTGCGTGAGCAGGTCGATGCGGCGCTGGATGCATATGGCCGTCCTTCGGGAGCGGGCGCACGTAAATGGGTATATACCCTCACCGAACAGGGCACGGGGACGCCCATCTCCGACGCGGATGTATGGATAACCACGGACGAGGCCGGATCAAACGTTGTCGCTTCCGGGCGCACTGACCAGGCCGGTAAAGTCACGTTCTGGCTGGATGCCGGGCAGGTATACGTCTGGCGGCAGAAGAGCGGATGGAACTTTGTAAACCCCGATACGGGAACGGTGTCATGAGCGGGAGCGGAACCGGACAAAGAGCAACCGGAAGAGCATCCGGAATTGGCGCGCTGGCGGTGAAAACGATCACGGCGGCGGCGAACGCATCCGGAATCACATCGGTGGACGAGGGGTCGGAGACCATCTCGGACCGTCTGAAACCGGACCTGCCGCGGCTGGAGTATACGTTTCTCGATGAAAAGCTGGAAGAGGTGCGAACGGGGCTGGCCGCGGCAAAACGCAATCTGGACAAGGAACTCCGTAAGCGGAGAAAATTCCGCTGGGTATTTTCCCTGCGGGTATTGATCGCCGCCGAAACGGAAGCCGCGGCAGAGAATTTTTACAAAATGTTTTTGAGAAATCTACCCAAGCATGTCCTTGACGGGGACGGGATGGATGTTGCCATCGCTCCCCATCGGGCGGAAAGGAGAGGATTCAGCCGGAACCTGATTGAGGTGTTTCCCAAGAAGGAAATCGCGGTCTTCGTTACCGTCACCGGAGGAATTTATACCGACGAGGAAGTTGACCTGATCAAGGAAGTCAATATTAACCCGGAGGTGCAGTAATGGAAGCAACGGATGTAAAAGGAAACGGAGCGCCCGGCGGCGACGCCGGAACGGCAAAGAAGCGATCTTCTGCCAAGACCGCGCCCGTGGAGACGCGGGATGTGGATGAAATTATTGCCCTGCGAGGTCTTCCCCGCTGGACGGGAGAATCTCTCAAAGCCTATGCCGGGTGGAAATCCGGAAAGCAGGTGACCGCGGCGGAGTTCGATGCCGCATACGACGGCTGGCTCGGACGTAGTCAGGGCGGCGGGAGAAGATAGCCCAATCCGAAGTGCAAACGAAGCAAGAACCTGAACCCATATCATGAAAGAGGAAATGCATGGGAGACGTTTTTGAATATATCATCGATGGCGCGTCGGGGCTGACTCCTTCCGGCGGGCCGCAGGCCATCGTGGCCGGGGTATGCAGTTCCGGTGTCGCCGGACGGGGATACCTGGTCGGGAAAAACTCCGATCTCGATACGCTGCTCGGGGTGGGGCCGCTGGTCGACCGGCTGCGCGATGTCCTCTCGCACGGCGGCCAGAATCCGATCCTGGTGGCCGTGCCGGTGGCGGGGAGCGCGGGCGGGTACATATCGCCGGTGATCC
Source organism: uncultured bacterium (assembly GCA_964426865.1). Taxonomy (GTDB): domain Bacteria; phylum Latescibacterota; class Latescibacteria; order Latescibacterales; family Latescibacteraceae; genus JAWLHT01. The sequence continues at coordinate 5,505 of CAYRTQ010000011.1, read as the reverse complement.
ACACCGGAACCGGACCCGTGGCTACGGTGAGCGGAAGCCCCTCGGCCAGCGGGAATTTCGTGGTCAAGATCACCCTTCTGGGAGCGCTCGGGGTAGCCAAGTACACGCTCTCCGAGGACGGCGGGACGACCTGGGGTGCGGAAGTTGTCACGGCGGCGAACGGCCAGGTCCCGCTGGGGACGTCCGGCGCTACGCTGGTCCTGACCGGCGCTCAGGTCAAGGATGACACTTACGCCGTGACCGTCCGGGCCGCCATCGGGCCGATAACCCACGTGGGGACCGGCCCGGACATTACGGCGGACGGAACCCCCGCGGCTGGCGCGGAAGTCGTGCTGGTGGTCACCGGCGCGGGCGGCCGCAACGAAGGGACCTACCAGCTCTCCGTGGACGGAGACAGCTTCGGGGCGGAGAAAACCATTCCTGCGGATGGAGCCATCCCGGTGGGAAGTACCGGCGTGACCATCACCTTCCCTGCCGAAGGCGATGCGGTCAAGGGAGACACGTACACGTTCACCGTGCTCGCCCCCGTGCCCTCGATCAGCGCCATGCTGACCGCCATCGAGCGCCCGCTCGAACTCTATGATGTGGAAGATGTCTACCTGGTCGGGCCTTCCGACGCGGTGGACTGGACTGCGGCGGCGGTGAAGGCGGAAGCGCTTTTCGGCGCGCATCGTCCGACCTTCTTCCTCATGGAATCCAGACTCCCCTATGACGGGGAGACCATTGACCAGTGGGTTGCAGCGCTCCTCGAGGAGAAGGCCGCGGCATCGGCTTCGGCGACGGGCATCGTGGCGGTTTGCGCGCAATACGGCCAGGTGACCGATTCCACGGGGAAACGGCTGAACCGTAACTGGTGCGGCCTCCTGCAGGGGCGGCTGCTGGACACGCCGGTGATGCGCGCTCCCTCCCGGGTCCGGAGCGGCGGGATCTCCGGGGTGACGCTCCCCTCCGACTGGAGCGATGCGGTGCAGCAGATGCTGGAAGGGGCTGGATTCATCACCGCCAAGACCTATGCAGGTCTGGACGGCGTCTATTGGGGCGAGGACCGCACCCTGGCCGACGCCACGAGCGATTACCAGTATCTCACGGTAACCAGGACGGTATACAAGGCGGTGCGGATCGCCCGGCTGCGGGCGCTGGCTTCGCTCTACGACGAAGGCGGGGAATTGAGAGAAACGGCGAACGCGGCGGGGATTGCATTCCTCAAGGCGAACATCGAGGCAGGATTGAATGAAATGGAGGCAAGAGGAGAAATATCCGGAGCGATAGTGACGATTCCGGCGGGGCAAGATATCGTGAAAAACGGGGTGGCGGTGGAAATGATCCTGATCGGGGTATATATCTTGCGGGAGATCAAAATCTATGGGAGATACGTGCTGGCCGGGACCGCATTCGATCCGCGACTGGAACCATATGGAAAAAACTGACAAGGATAGAAAGAAGGAGAAAAACGCATGTCCATCAATGGCAGGATGTATGACTGGGAGAGTGTGGAGATCAAGCTCCCCAGCGGAACGGCGGTGGCAGTCGTCGAGATCAGCTACAACGACGAGAAAGGCCTGGAAGCACGGTACGGAAAAGGGGCGAAGGCCCGCGGATACGGCCGGAAGAATTACAAGGCATCCGGGAGCATGACACTCGACCGGGATGAGTTCGAGAAGCTCAAGAAGGCGCTGGGCGGGAATGTCTACGGCAACAAGCCGTTCTCCATTGTGGTGTCCTATGGCACCGATGATATGCCCACGGTAACCGACACGCTGCCCGACGTGCTCATCACGAAAACCGATTCCTCCAACACCAAGCAGGATTCGGAAAACGTGTCCCAGATGAAGCTGGATTTCACGATTCTCTCCCCGATCAAGTGGGGAGACAAGGCGGCGGCGTAAAGCTGCGGGAGTGATGGGAAGAAAAAAACTGATAGGGCGCAGATCATATGCTGCGCCCCGGAAAATCACCATAAAAACAGGAGAGTACGATGGGAAAGGGAAATCAGTCGGCCGAGCAGGAAGGGAAGAAATATATCTCCCTGGGGGTCGAGTTCGAAGATTTCGATGAGAACGAAGTCAAGCGGGAATACCGGTTCTGCAACCCGGGGAAAGCCAAAATTCAGCGGTGCCAGAAGGAGATGATGAAAGACGCCGGTAAGGCGTTCCGAACCCTGGCGCTGGACTGCGTTCACCCGGATGACCGGGAGGCGCTTATCACGGACATCGACAAGTATCCCGGCCTCCCGACCACGTTCGGCAATGAAATCCTGCGCCGGACCGGGTTCGACAGCCTGGGAAAGTAATACGGGATGGAATCGACGGGCTTGATGAATTTGAAAAGACGGATGCGCTGATCGCGCATTATCTGAGAGAAAAACCCGCCGATGACATCCGAATTTATGTGAATCAAGCGAAAAAGGCATACTATCTGGAACGGCGGTTTTTCGATTCGATGGCGCAAATCATGGGAGTGGGCAAATGAATGCGATAAAAGAAATACTGGGATCGATTTTCTCATTCAAAGAAGAGGAAATAAAAGAGAACCTGGGAGGAGAATTTGCAAAAAGAGACAAATCGATCGACAATTACATGAGTATTCTGGGAATATTGCCCGATCCCGATCCCATTTTGAGAAAAATCGATGAATCGGGAACGGTACTGAAAGATCTGATGGCAGATGATCATGTAACCAGCGTAATCCAGACACGGAAAGTGGGGACATTGAACCGGGCCTGGAAAATCGAACCGGGGAAGCATGGGATGGAAGACCCGGACGAGCAATCAATGCGGGCATATGAAGCATTCAGCAGGGACATGGACAACCTGAACATGTACGATGTGATATCGCAGATACTGGAGGCGCCGTATTACGGCATGGCGCCGATAGAGATCATATACAAGCCGGAAAAGGGAATATGGCATATCGGGGAGCTGCGATGTCTGCCGGCGCACTGGTTTTCCTTCGACCGGGAAAACGAACCGAGATTCAAGAGCGCACAGGACCTGAGCAATGGACTGCGGCTGCCGGAACACAAATTCGTGTTTGCGAGGAATTTCCCGACATACGAGAATCCTTACGGACTGCGACTCTTGAGCCGGTGTTTCTGGCCGGTGACCTTTAAAAAAGGCGGGGTGACGTTCTGGATGAAATTCCTGGAAAAGTTTGGAATACCGCATGTGATCGGGCACTACAAGGAGGGGACCTCGTATGAACAAAAAGCGAAAATTCTTTCGGACCTATCGAATATGGTGCAGGACGCCATTGCGCTGGTTCCGGAAGGAACGGCGGTGAATGCTTTGAATGCCGGGAATAAAGAAGGAGGAGATGGGAGTTTCCGGACACTGAAGGAAGCGATGGAGGCGGGGATCAGCAAGGTGATAATGGGTGAAACGCTGACGACGGAACTGCCGAAGCAGGGAGGGAGTTACGGAGCGGCGAAGATCCACGAAAGCATCCTGAAAGAGCATCAGAAATGCGATGCGAGGCTGGTGAAAGACGCGATGGAGCAGATCGCGTGGATATACTGCGAAGTGAATTTCCCCAGAGCGGCGAATCCCCGGTTCGTGTGGCACGAGGAAGACAACCCGAAGAAGGAATTCGCCGAGCGGGACGGGTTGCTTTACAAGACGGGGGTGCGGTTCAAGAAGGAATATTTTATGGAATATTACGGGCTGAAGGCGGATCATTTCGAGATGAAAGAAGAAGGGACAGTCTGAACCGGTGATGCGCGTGATGGGAATGAGAAAAGATGATGAAAAAAGGATTGAAAAAGATGCGGGGAATTGATATAATGGGGGCATCCGAAATACAAGAAAGAAAGACAAATATGGGAGAAATCATATTTGGGCGCGATAGATTTGCGCGGAGAGCCCCCCGGTCGCGAGGCAGGGGGCAGGCTTCTTGTGGCCTGGGATACCTCTCCGCGCTTTTTTTTGTGGGGGAATGAAGCGGGCAGCGGGAACGGCCCCCTATCCCTCGATCCCTTTCCCCCGGAGGGGGCAAGGGAAGAAAAGGAAAAGACGCCAACGCCGGGAGCACGTACGCAAACATTTTTGAAGAAAGGAGGACAGCGCCGGGAACGGGTACGAAAACAAAGGCATATGAAGCAAGCGACCGGAGAGAAGCAGACAGCGCCGGAAATGGGTACAGAATGCTTTTATACTCGAAGCCGAAAAAATCCAAAACACAAGAAGGAGCAACGAGATGAAGGCTGGATTGGGGAAGCAACTGGTGAGTTATGAAGAATATGCGCGAATTTGGAGACAAGTGCAGCAGATACACACGAAGATTGCATATGATCTGGTGCGGG
>CAYRTQ010000011.1:0-1198 GCA_964426865.1 uncultured bacterium | reverse complement strand
AGGCGAGGAAGAGCGGGCTGACGGCGAAAGAGACCTGGAAGCTGGTGAAGGGGATCAAGTGGGAGACGGGCTACAAGATAGCGGAAATAGCCCGGAAGATATTGCGGCGGAGAAGAAGAGAAAAATGGCAAAGGATGATGAAATACGAGATAATCAAAAATGCACAGCACTGAAAGAAAACCGGCCCTCTCGGGAAATGGCCTTTTCAGGAAAAGGGAAACTCCCAGCCCGGAAACTGGAATGCCGGGAGGGCCGGTTTTTAAAAGGACGCAAGGGATAAAAGGGAAGCAGACAAGGCCGAAAACAGGTAAGAAATCTTTTAAATATAAGCCGAGAACATGAACAGCAAAAATCCGATAAAGATATACGTTTCGATATTGGCGGACAATCCGGCGGCGATGGCGGAGATAGACACACCGGGAATGATGAAGGCAATTCCGGTATCACTGCCGGATATGAGATACAGCATGGCCACACAGAGCGTGACCGCTCCGGTCCCGGAGATCACTCCGTCCGGGCCGGTTGCCATGCCTGGAGTCCAGGTCGAGGCGGCTACTCCGATGGCGCTGCCCGCCGTCCCGGTAAATCTGGCCGCTCCAGTCATAACGCAGGGGCAACCGGTTATTCCTGAATCGCCGGTGATCCAGGTGAGCGCCGCAGAGGTAATGGTTGCCGGACCGGTGGTCGAGCAGATGCCGCCGGTGCTGCCTGTCGCGCAGGCCGTGATGGCTCCGGCCCCGGAGATCGTTCCTGCGGCTCCGGTGACCGCTCCGGCCGCGCGGGTCGAGATGGCCGCGCCCGGCGTGGTGACGCCCGCTCCGGTTGCGGTGGCCGCTCCCGCGGTATCGGTGGTGGAAGCCGCCCCGGTAGAGATGGCCGCTCCGGAGCTAATGACGCCTCCGGCGGCCGAAGCGCCCGCGTTTGGATCCACTCCGCTCCCCGAGCCGGTCAGCAGGGAAACGATCCGGGAATCGACGCAGGAAACTGTTCGGGTGGAGCGGGCTCCGACGTCCTCCGGGGAGAGCCGGAGATACACCATTACGATCCAGAACTTGAATCTGCCGAACGTGACCGATGCCCGGTCGTTTGCCGAAGAGTTATCCGGTATCATCGATGGCTACGATGGGGGTAAGGGATGACCGGTCTGACGTTCGAGGATGGGATCATTCGCCTCGGTGACCAGGAAGCGCCCGGGATT
>CAYRTQ010000010.1:25959-29630 GCA_964426865.1 uncultured bacterium | reverse complement strand
CCTTTCGCGGGTCAGCTTGAACTTTTCGCCGATCTCCTCCAGGGTCAGGGAATGATCCCGGTTGATCCCGAAGTAGAGGCTGATGACCTCCGCTTCCCGCTCGGTGAGTGTGGAGAGCGCTTTCACGATCTCGCTTTTGAGCGAATCGTTGATCAGCTTCTCATCGGGCGCGGGCTGGAACTTGTCCTCGAGAACATCGAGAAGGCGGTTGTCCTCGCCATCGTTGAACGGCGCATCCAGGGAGAGGTGACGGGAGGAAATCTTGAGGGTGTCCATCACCTCGTACGGGCTCATCTCCAGCTCATCGGCGATCTCGTTGGCGGAAGGCTCCCGTCCGAACTCCTGTTCGAGTCCGCTGGAGGTCTTCCCGATCTTGTGCAGCGCGCCGACCCGGTTGAGCGGAAGACGTACGATCCTCGACTGCTCGGCAAGCGCCTGCAGGATCGCCTGCCGAATCCACCAAACCGCGTAGGAGATAAACTTGAATCCTTTCGTCTCGTCAAACCGTTTCGCGGCCTTGATCAGCCCCAGATTCCCCTCGTTGATGAGGTCGCCCAAGGACAACCCCTGGTTCTGGTACTGCTTGGCCACGCTCACCACGAAGCGGAGATTGGCTTTGGTGAGCTTCTCCAGGGCCTCTTGGGAACCTTGTTTGATCAGACGTGCGAGTTCAACCTCTTCCTGAGCGGTGAGCAGTTCCACCTCACCTATCTCCTGAAGGTACCTATCAAGGGATTGATCTTCCCTTGTATAAGGTTTTTTCGCAAGTTTCGACAAGTTATGTGCTCCTGTAACTTCAGAGTTATTCGCTTTTTACAGTGACGAACCCGCTCACCGTCTGACCATTTTCAAGACGCTGGGTGCGATAGATGAGCATGGCTCGCTTGCTGTTTTTATACTGCTCTTTTAACGCTTCAACGTCCTTTACGTTCACTATTCTTTTCTTGTCCTTCTCGATGCGAATCTCGGTGATGATATCGCCTTCCTCAAGATTGCTGGAGGCCGCCGGGCTGTCATCGTCGATCTTCACCACCACCACGCCATCCTTGATGCTCTCGGGGAGATTCTGTTCACCGCTCAGACTCGAGACATGAATCCCGCGCCAGGACGCCTCGCCGGCGACCTTGGTTTCCCCGCCCTGAGCATCGGCGGTTTCCAGAACGTTGCGGTTCCCCAGCTTGACCGAAACGGTTTTCCTGGCGCCATCCCGGATGAGATCCAGTTTGACCGTATCGCCCGGGTTCTTTCCGGCGACCTTGAAACGGAAGTCGTTGTAGTCCTTGATTTTCATTCCATCGAGCGACACAATGACATCCCCGACTTTCAGATCCGCTGTCTTGGCGGGGGAATCGGCCTCAACACGTGAAATGAGCACGCCATCGGAACCGGCGAGACCGAGAGCGTCCTGCTTCTCGTTGTCGATATCCTCGCCCATGATTCCGAGATAGCCCCGCTCCACCTTGCCGGAAGCGATGAGCTTGCCCATGACCGTTTTCGCGAGGTTGGAGGGGATGGCGAATCCGATCCCCGCGTACTGGGCGGTGTACATGTCGTTGATGCCGATCACCCGACCGTTGATGTCGCAGAGCGCGCCCCCGGAGTTCCCGGGATTGATCTGGGCGTCGGTCTGGATGAAATCCTGGTAAATGGTCTGCGGGCCGTTGGCGACATTGAACCCGGAACGCCCCAGGGCGCTCACCACGCCGACCGTGATGGTACGGTCCAGCCCGAGCGGGTTGCCGATGGCGATGGCATAATCACCCGGCTTGAGCTGGTCTGAATCGCCGATCTCCGCCACATACTTCGCGGGGAGCTGCTTGCCGTTCAGTTTCAGCTTGATGACCGCCAGGTCGGTAGCGGCGTCGGTTCCCACCACTTCCGCGGTATACCGTTCCTTGTCGTTCAGCACGACCTCGATCTTGGTGGCATCCTTGACCACATGGTTGTTGGTGAGGATACGGCCATCGCGGTCCACGATGACTCCCGAACCGACACCCTGCGATTTCTGCTGTTTCTGCTGCTGCTCAGGAATGTTGAAGAACTGACGCCAGAACGGGTCGATTTGCATGGACTGCTGTTCCGCCTTGGTTTCCACATCGATTTTGACGACTGTGGGGGCGACCTTTTCGTAGACTTTCGCGAAGGGACTATCCAGCTGACCTTGCGATCCTTTAACCACGGGGAGCTGAGCAAGAATGGGGGAAGCAGAGAGGAATACGAAAAGGACAAGAATCAGGAACAGACTAAAACGTGAGAGCGAAGGGCAGTACGTTTTGGTCATTTCACACCTCCAAGGCGTTTTTTCATGAAACTTTTAATGTAAGGGGATATGACAGAAATGTCAAGCCCAATCTGCGGCAAGCAGAGCCTTCCACAACGAAGTTCCGGTTCCCGGGCTCCGGAATTCTCCGCAATATCATCTGTCATATATACAGCTTAGCTTTCGAATAGTTTCAAAAAAAATCCGCGGGGAGGGAAAAAAATAACCGGAAACGGGTGGATTGCTCCGGTCGTCCGGCTATGGAAACACTGCCTTTTCCGGGCATGATCCGCTGTAAAGCAGACCCGGGAGAATGATATCCTGTCAAGTCGATAGTGTTGGGTGTGGCGCTTCGACAGGCTCAGCGCCCAACGCTGGCTCAGCGCCCGACGCTGACTGAGCGCCCACCGCTGGCTGAGCTTGTCGAAGCCAGCACATTGGAAACACGTTTACCCAATACTATCAATTTGACAGTCCAATATTCTCCCGGGTTGATGCACAAACCCGTCGGTCACGGCGTCCGGCCTTTTTCGGAACCACTCGATGGTTCCGATCCGGATACGAATGGAACGGGAGCGGCTTATTCGACGGTGATTTCCCTGGGGGGTTCGGAGGATTCCGACGGTGTTTCGGATTCGGATTCGGCTTTCTTCTTCATGCGATTCACCTGGGCTTTGGTCTTGGATTTTATCTCATCCATGCCGGATTTCGCCTTTTTCTTCACTTCCTCCACATCAGCCTGGACGCGTCCCCGGAAATCCTGGTAGACCGCCTCTTTCTGGCCGAGTTCCGTTTCCAGACCCCGAAGCCCGCTGATCATCCCTTTCACCGCTTCCGATTCGAAAACGCCCTCGGATTTCCCATCCTGCACCGCCTGGTAGATATGGGCGCCGAGATCGGTCTGCAGTTTCGTGATGTTCCGTTTGACAGTCAGCACATCCAGCTTGGCTTTTCCCATACGGGTATACTCTTCCGTTTTTTCGGCGGCGATGGTAACCCCGTCGACCACGGTTTTCCTGATCTTTCCCCACACATTTTCGGTATCCATTGTCTTCTCCTTTGTGGCGGGTGAGCAGAGAACGCAAGGCAATAGCAATATTAAAATTATACCGAAATGCAAGGCCAATGTCAAAGGAAAAGATGCATGCGTAAACCATCCCGAGATATCTGATGTGCAGGAGCAGACGGTTTCCGCCCGAGGGGCCGTACCATCAGGGCGCATACCCTGCGCTCCCGCGAACATGATCAAATATTTACCTGTCGGTGCAATAGCCTCCGGAAATTCTCATGCACAACCTGTTTCGGCATCTATTCAAAGGTGTGTACTATTGTAATCGGCGGAGTAGTTATATTTTACTTGACTATAACGATTATATTTTGTACCATTTTCTTTGATTGCCAATTAGTTCAC
>CAYRTQ010000010.1:5580-25949 GCA_964426865.1 uncultured bacterium | reverse complement strand
GGGGGGGGGGAGAAAGAGAAAGGATTCCGCAATGAAAGTTTCCGTGTTGCTCGGAGAGGACAACCCAGTTTTCATGAAAGGCCTCGAATCAAAACTGGAAAAGGAAGCGAACATTACCCTCATCACAAAAAACGATCCGCATATCTCCATACTCGATTTCATCATCCTGCATCGCCCCGATATCGTCATTGCTGATATCGATTACAACGGGGAAAAAAACGGCTTCCCCCTGCTCCAACAAGTCAACCGGGCCTGCGTCGACGCCCCGCGGGCCATTGCCTACTCCGATTGCCCGGACCCGGAAATCTTCGGGGCTTTCTTCCACTATGGCGGTTGGGGATACGAGTTGAAAAATTGCCCCGAAGACGAAATCGGCATCGCCATACGGTGCGTCTCACGGGGAACTCGCTTCATCTGCTCATCCCTGGGCGGCGAAAGCATATACTTTGGTTATCGAACCTGTCCTCCCCCGATACCCGAAAAAATGAGAAAACTCAGCCCCATGGAGCGCAAAGCATTCGCCATAGTCCGGGAGGGTGGAACAGCAAAGGATGTGGCGCGGGATCTCGGCATGTCGGTGAGCACGGCGGAAAAGCATATCACGCGGATCATGCACAAGCTGGATACCCCCTGTCAGGAAATCCTTAGAAAATGCATCTGGCTCTCGAAGCCGTAATGATTCCGCAGATCGGTATTCTTTGTACCATACATGGGCGTAAGGTATACCATAATTCGGCATATTGTGTACGCAATATCGGTATATCATATGGTGCATTTCCACGTATTGCGGATTATTCTGCAAGTGATATGTTATATTACAAATGATGAAAGGGGGAATGTTTTAGATCGACACCATTCATCGTACATCCGGAGTGGATGAATTCTAATGGTACAGATCAATGGAAAGAAATTCATTTTCGAGGAGGTGATCAAATAATTCCAGATTGGTTTTTGCAGAGCATCATGTGAAACTTAGCAGAATCAATGTTCCGAATGAGTTAAAACATCCGGAGGTGTTCCATGTTTACTCGTCGTATCATTGCTCTTTGGGTCATCGCATTAATGTTGATGCCTATTTTTGCTTTCGCAGCGTCGAACACCGAAGTGGTTTCCATGAGAACCGAGTATGCCAAAACTTTCTCGAATGGTGACGGTTCTTTCACTTCCTATGTTTCTCTGAAGCCAATCCATTACAAAGATGCTACGGGGAACTGGAATGATATCGGCTTTAAAACAACATTTCTTGGAGTGTCAAAGGTAGCAATTGATAGCACACAGATAAATTATCCGTATATGGATGCTGGAAGAGATAGCAATGGAAACTATGTTTTTGCTGATCAAGATGGCGGAAATGATGATGGTTACAATATTGTTGGGAATACCACGGATCGCTATGGTGAACCGGAGAGAACTTATCGGCAGATATTCCGATGGGATATATCATTTATGACGGATGGTGGGACAATAACAATCAGTGATATGTATTACAGTTTTGGAAATATTAACAGCTCAACTGTGCCGGATACTTTAGCAGTAACTAAAGTAGAAACTGATCCATCAGGCTGGAGCGCCGCATCGGTATGGAATAATACTACTATGTGGACTCCTTTTAAATATGTACGAATTGATGCAACCGGAACAGCAAAAAAATACAAAGTTGATTTGTCGGGAGACATTTCAACCCTACAAGGAAGAGCAAACAATACCACATTCAAAGATGATCGATCTGATCTTTGGTATGCAGTTCATCACAAGATGAAAACAGAAGGTTCTGTTCATGGTCTTGATGTATGTTCATCTGTTGACACAGATTTGGTTGGCCATTTGGTCATAACGTGGTCAATAAGCTTTCCTAAAGTTGCTAATGTAAACGATAGGTTTGTTTCTGTAAATCCCAACCCATTCAATCCTAGAACCATCCTGTCTTTTACGCTTGACAAACCCGGGCATACCAAACTCGAAATTTTTTCAATAAATGGTCAAAAGATTTCTACTTTGGCAAACAATTACTTGCAGGCTGGATTGCATAGTTATACCTTTGATGGAACTCATCTTTCCAGCGGAATGTATTTTTATCGGTTTAGTTCTACCGAATTCTCTAAATCTGGTAAGTTTATGCTTATTAAATAGAAGCAAAAAGTATTTTCCTTTGGGAAACAAAGTTCAAATGAATAATTTCATTTGAACTTTGTTTCATTTCTGTCTTGAATAAATATTCCAACACAAAACATGCAAAACGATGTTAGCATGCATATTCAGAACCTTCATATTTTTCCAAAAGGAGCAAAAACGATGAAAAAGTTACTGAGCTTCTTTACCTTTGTTTTCTTGCTTCTTTCTTTCTCTCTTTCTTTGCCTTCCATCTCCTTCGCCGAAGAATGGAATATCTACACTCGCTGTAATGACGTTGCTTCTCTTGTACAAGATGGCGAGTATCTCTGGTGGACAGGGTATACCGGTATTGTGAAATACAATCGTCTCGATGGTTCCCAACGGATATACACCATGAATGATTATGGTACTGGATATGGGTTTCTGGCTACAGCAATCGAGCGGAACGGCACGAAATGGTTCGGAGACGGGAAAGAGGTTTTACGTCTCGACTCCACGGGTTGGACCCTCTATTCGAATTGCGCAGGCAAAGTGATCACCATTGACAATAAAGGTTCTGTATGGTTTGGTACGGCAAATGGCGCAAAGAGCTTCGATGGATCAAACTGGAAGCAGTACAAGAAAGCAGAAGGTTTCACCGACAATGAAGTACTATCAGCAGTTTCCGACCCAAATGGCAACCTGTGGTTCGGTACTGCCAAAGAAGGACTCTTCCGCTTCGATGGCGAGAAATGGACCCTGTATACGGCTTCGGCAGAAGGTTTGCCATCAAACACCATAAATTCTCTCCTGTGTGATGAGACTGGAATCATCTGGATAGGAACAAATAAAGGTTTGGCCGCTATTGAAAATGACTCATGGAAAACGCTTCCTCCTCTCGGTGACGACGAACATCCGTTGGAGAAAAACGTAACCGCGCTTGCATCGGATCGCAAGGGCGGGATATGGGTGGGCACGGAAGCAAACCTTGTATATCTTCACAACAATGAAAAAACAATCTACACCGCCGCGAACAGCACCCTTTCGGGTGATCCGTATAAGCGAGTGCATGCATTGCTCGTAGATACAGATGGCATTCTCTGGGTTGCTAATGGCAAACCGAACGGACCAAATACACCACATCTCGGATTGGCCCGATTCGATGGAAATGCTTGGACACGGGTAAAGATTCCGGAGCCAGTCAGTAATACTACTTCGGCTGCTGTGATGGATGTGGATAATGTAAAGTGGTTTATCACGGGTAATTCGCTGACAAGCACACTCGATGGGATTGCCTGGAAACAATATTCCGAGACGGATGGATTGGCTGATATCCTGGTTAATTCCATCTCCATTGATGATACAGGACGGAAATGGTTCTGTACTGGAAAGGGGATTTCCATCTTTGACGGTAAATCCTGGTTGAGTTACACCACCAAAAACGGTTTTCCGGGGACTAAAGCATTGAAAGGATCTGTTGACAGGAATGGAATAGGGTGGTTTTTTCTTGATAACGGATTATTTTCTTTTGATGGAAACACATGGACCGCATGGAACGACAGCATTATCACGTATGGCGATCTGACCGGAGATGGGGCTGTCACTATTAACTGCATCATGGTGGACCGGAATAATGTAAAATGGTTTGGAACATATAATGATGGAGTGCTTTCATTCGATGGAGTCTCATGGAAGCATTATACAAAAGAAGATGGCCTTTCCGGGAATTCCATTCAAACCATTGTTGCGGACCGTGACAATTTGGTATGGATTGGAACTGGAATAATGGGAAATGATGCCGGAATATCATGTTTCGACGGGAAAGCATGGACCAGTATCCAATATGACAGGCAAATGATGGATGGCAATGTTACCGGCATCGCGGTAGATAAAAACAATGTGAAATGGTTTGTCACATCTGTGAATGTCTGTTCCATACATTCATATGATGGCAATACATGGAAAGAATATTCTCCGCCCTGGGGAATCGGACTTGGCGGCTACAACTGCATTGCTGTAGATAATGACGGTGTAGTGTGGCTCGGGTCTAAGGCAATGGGTATAATCAGTTTCCGTGTATCGAACGGTAATCCCTCGGCAATAGCTTCAAAGGACGAACTGCCGAAAGCAATCGCCATTCTTGGCATCTCCCCCAACCCCTTCAACCCCTCCACGACCATCTCTTTCTCCCTCCCTTCCGCATCGAAAATGAATCTCGCCGTCTACGACATCACCGGCCGCAAGGTCCGCACCCTGATGTCCAACCATCTTTCCGCGGGGAATCATTCCGCAGTTTGGGACGGCAGAGACAACGCCGGGCGAACGGTTTCCTCCGGGGTGTACATCGCCCGGCTGGAAGCGGGAAAAGCGGTGAAGAGCATGAAAATGCTGCTGATGCGGTGAGTGGTTTTCGGATTCAGCGAAAGAGGGGTGAAGGATGCGCCGTGAATGCATCCTTCACCCCTCTTTTGTTTCTTCGCCGGGCGCACGCCTGGCCCCCCTACAAGCCAGTTGGTGCAGTTCACCGGCATACTTCATCTTTCATCCTTCACCCCTTCCTCTCCTCCGTCATCGGAATTTCGATGGTGACCACCGTCCGGTAGGGGTTTCCCGGTTCACGGCCGGAAGAGATGGCGATGGAACCGCCGTGTTCCTCGACGATGGACTTGCAGATGGGCAGTCCGAGGCCGACTCCGGTGGGCTTGGTGGTAAAGAAGGGTTCGAACACATGATGGAGCACCTCATCGGGAATCCCCGGCCCGGTATCGCGGAACTGGAGGATGAGGAGATTACGGCGGGGGGGGTCCGTGGTGATTCCCCCGGAGGTGACCAGCAGTTCGCCGCCTTCCGGCATGGCGTCGCGGGCGTTGAGGATGACATTCACGATCACCTGGATGAATTTGTCGCGGTCCACGCGAACGGGCGGGAGCTTGGAGAGGCGTTTGCGCACGGTGACCCCGCGGGCGGTGAAATCCTCCGAGTGCAGGAGCAGCGTGTCCTGGATGACCTGGTTGACATCCACCGGTTCATGCCGCAGTTCCCGGGGGCGGGCGAAATGGAGAAGGTCGTCCACGATCCTTCCCAGACGGCCCACCTCGGCGAGAATGAGATGGACATATTCCTTGCGCTCGTCGTTTTCCGGCGTCCTGCGGAGCAGGAGCTGCGAGGCGCCCTTCAGCCCGGCGAGAGGGTTGCGGAGTTCATGGGAAAGCGTGGCGGAAAGACGGCCCAGCGCGGCCATTTTCTCCGATTCGATCAGACGCTCCTGGGTGTGTTCCAGCTCCCGTTTCGCGGCGAGCACGCTCTCGTACAGACGGGCGTTGCGAATGGAGCCGGAAACCTGGTGGGCGATGGTTTTGAGAAGGCGGCGCTCGTTTTTCCCGAAAAGCCGCGGCGCCCTGGTCTGGACATTGATGACCCCGATGAGTTCATCCTGAAACTTCAGGGGCATGCTGAGCAGGGAGCGGTACTCGTCCTCGCCGGTGAGCGGAATGTACTTGTTGCGGCTGTCCTGGGTGACATCCCGCACCGCCACGATACGCGCCTGTTTCGCCGCACGTCCGGTGATGCCCTCCCCGGGGGTGATGCGCACGTTTCCCACCGCGTCGTCACGGAGCCCCCGGGTGGCCGCCAGCACGAGGGAGCCGTCCGAGGAATCCAGCAGGTAGATGGAGCAGACATCCACTTTCATGATGTCCGCGGTGATGCCCACCACCCGTCGGAGAATCTCGGAAGTGTCGAGAGTGGCGGCGGTCAGCTCGCCGATACGGGCGACCGCCAGCATGGAATCGGTCAGTCGTCTCATGATTTGAAGTGCTCGTAGCCTTTCGCGGTGATGGGTTCGGACACACCGTTCCCGCGGTGCAATTCCATGCATCCCGAACCGCCGGTGATACGCCCGATGCGGGTGACCGGCTGACCGAGAATTTCCCGGCGCTCGCCAAGCCCCGGATCGCCGGATGTGAACAGGAGGCCGTAATCCTCCCCCGCGGTGATCGCGAAATCCGTCCGGTCTTTCCCGCGACGGTCCATGAGTTCCCGGAAACCGGGGGAAAGCGGGAGCTTCTCCGCCCATACTTCGGCTCCGCAGTCGCTCTCCTCGCAGATATGCCCCAAATCCGACGCCAGACCATCGGAAAGATCGATCATGGCGGAGATGCGGAACTGCCCGGTGAGAGCGCGGGAAAGGGCGATCCGTGCTTCGGGACGGATGAACCTTGCTTTCAGGTCCCCGAAACCGGTCGTTTTCTCACGGCATGCCAGCAGCCCGGCCATGGCGTCGCCCAAGTGGCCGGTGACATACACCGAATCCCCCGGTTTCGCGCCGGTACGCATCACCACCCGGTCCGGTTCCCCTCGTCCGATGACGATTACCGTAAGGGTCAGCGGTCCCCCGGTGGATGTGGTTTCCCCGCCCGAAATAGGGCAGCCGTAGGAATCGGCTTTCCCTGAAAGCCCGGTGAACAGTTCCACCGCGTCGTCCAACGGCATGGATTTTGGCAGGGAGAGCGAGAGGAGGGAGTAGACAGGTATCCCGGACATGGCGGCGATGTCGCTCACCGAGGCGGCCATGCAGCGCTCGCCGACCTCCCGCCAGGTAAAAAATTCCCGGGTGAAATGGATGTCGTCCACGAAGGTATCCGTGGTGAGCAGCATGAGGTCCGCGCCGAAAGATTTGACCACCAGGCAGTCATCCCCCACGGAGCGGACGATATCTCCGCCCTCTGTGGGCATGAGCGGCCGTATACGTCGGATGAACTCCAGTTCTCCGGTTTCGGACAAGGTTCTTTTATCGGTCAGGCGACTCATTTCCCATCCCATATCTGTTCATATGCGTCTGGCTCCGCGAAACCCCGACGGACAGCGCCATATTTTCGTGAACCGGGTCATATTGCATCCTTGCGCGGCAGCCATCGAAAACGCCGCCCCGTCCGGGCGCGGAACCGGACCTTATACGAATACGCATTCAAAGAGGAAAAAATACCGGTCGGAAAGAACTCCCTTTTTGCCCTCTCCAGATTTGCGGGAGAGGGCGGCTGCGCGAAGCAAAGCCGGGTGAGGTTCGGGTGGGGGAAGGGCGCTTTCTTCCCGGTTTGAAAATTGGAATTGCCCAACAAAACAGGGCAGCGGGACTATCCGCCGGATACCCCCGCTGCCCGCCTCGAAACCCGTCCGATGTCCCCGTCTTCTGTTATGCTTCCGGACTCTGACTTCCGTCTTCCATCTTTTGATTTTCCGCCGGATTCTGAATTCCGGATTCCGGATTCCGCCCTTTATAACATTCCCGGCACTTGATGCAGTGGTGGGAATTGACATGCTCCGGGCGGTTGATGTGCACCGGGCAGTCCCGAAGGTAAAGACGAATCTTCCCGTCATCGGACCGGGGCGGATGCACAAGGAGCGAGACCCGGTTGAACAGCCCGAAGAGCGCTCCGAGCGGGCAGATCATACGGCAGAATGGACGGCGGATGACCATCGCGGTCCCGATCAGCGCCGCCAGCAGGCTCAGTTTGAACCAGAACCACCAGCCGATCATGCCGAGAATGCCGAAATCAGCGCCGAACACGCCCCCCGCGCCGGACTGTTTTTCCAGCCAGGCCTGGGTGGCGATGGGGATGCCCGCCTCCAGGCTTCCGGCGGGACAGAGCGTGCAAAAGAAAGGCTCCTTCACCAGCAGCGGCATAATGAGCACGAGCGCCACCAGGGAAACATACTTGCCATACCCGGTCCAGGCCGGAATACGGAACTTGTGCAGGGGAATTTTCGCCAGCAGGTCCTGGAAGAACCCGAAGGGACAGAGATGGCTGCAATAGAACCGTCCGGCCAGCGCCCCGAAGAGCGCGGTCATCCCGAGCACGAAGAAAGGAATGGTCCCGACCACCAGAAAATGCTGCAACGACCCGATGGGACATGCCACCTGGGCCAGCGGGCAGGCATAGCAGTTGAGAACGGGCGCGGGACACCAGGCGAAAGTCAGGTGTCCCAGGAACGGAAAGTTGACCGCGATGGAGGCGGTTATCTGCCACCAGATTCTTCGAATGTGCGAAAGGAAAGTGAACATGGGCCTATTTCAATCCTATGCAGGAATAGCAAAGGATCGTGGCGTTGGATACAACCTCACGCACATCGTCTTGCCATATTCCGGCCCCGATCAGGACCAGGGCCAGGGTCAGCAGCGATACCGACAGGATTTTTTTCCGCATCGTCTTCCCGTAAGGTTACTTCTTCATGTTATCCTGGACATAATTATCCAGGGACACATTCTTCTTGTACATCTCGCCCTTTACATAATCCAGCAAGGGCCCGAACGGCTCTTTCGGAACATAGTTGAAATCCTGTTGCAGATCCACCCGCGCCCCATCCTTGTCGAGGAAAATGAGGGTCGGATATCCACGGACCTTGAACGCCCTGGCGATATCGGCATAGCTCACCGATTTGCCGGCCAGCGTTCCCCGCTTGGTCCCGTCTTCCGGGTTGATCTTGATGCCGATCCAGCCGTCCTTGAGCCGCTTCTGGATTTCCGGGGCGCCGTAGGTGTCCTTGTCCAGCTTTTTGCACCAGCCGCACCAGTCGGTGTAGAAATCGACGATTACCGGCTTTTTCTGCGCTTTGGCGGCAGCCAGTCCCTTGTCCCAGTCGGTGGTCCAGAAACCGGCTTTCGAGGCCGCGGCGGATTTCGACGAGGATTTCGTCTGGGCCTGGGAGTTCACAGTGTAACCATACACCAGCAATCCAAAAAACGCCAAGGTGGCGATGGCGAGTACCGGAGTTCTCATGGGAATGTCCTTTCCATTATAGAGCATATCCGAATCGACGAACTCATATCACTTTCAAACGCGAAAACGGCGAATATGTTCCCGCGAATCCCGGAACCGGGAAATCAGGGAGTGGGGTCCTTCGTTTCCTGGTTGATCTTGAACCCGATGTTCTTGTGGGTGTTTTCCGGGGAAATGGTCCCGAAAGACTTCTCGTGGTTCTCGACCGCCTCGGCGAGAGATTTGAGGAACGTCTTGGCGTGGCTGGGGTTCAGCACCACCCGTGAAAGCACTTTCCCCCGGGTGTTTCCCGGCAGGAACCGCGCGAAATCGAGAACGAACTCGGAATCGTTGGTGCTGATGAACGCGAGATTGGCATAGATGCCGTCCGCGGTGGAATCATTGATCTCGATGCGTATCTGGCTTTCCGGGACATGGTTTTCCGGCTTTCCGGACATGGTTTCCTCCCCTGCTCCGGACGGATGGGAGCGGACTGGGTGTTTCATACCAGGAATCGTTGATTTACGGAGAAAGAATTCCCCGCCACCCCAAGCCGGCTTCGACTCCGCTCAGCCGGCGCGCCGGGCTGTCTTTCCACCGGCAGCGGCATATTCTTCCGCCGAGTTCGAACGATCCCGGTATCAGGATAGGGACAATCGGCATTCCCCCGCAAAATAATACAACCGGGGGCAAAAACGAACAGGAAAATACTCGAAGCCGCCTTTTTTACCGCCCGGTAAAGCGTCACCATATCCGGCGGGCGGACCGCGCCGGGAACTCCCGTCTTCACCCTCATGACCGTCAGGAAACGATTCCGTTCACCCCTGCTTCCCGGACCCTTCCCGCCATATGCACACCCGCGCGATTCCGCCCGCGCAGACCGCCAGAAACGCCTTCCCCGGCAAATTCGAAACCATCCCCTGCCGCTTGATGTCCACCAGCGTATGCATGGTGTGCGCCACCGATCGCAGGGTGTCATCGCCATCCAGAGTTTCCGCCAGATCGGCGATACGGTCCGCCCAGTCCAGATAGGCTCCGGTGTCGCCGGCCTCGAACGCCTCCGCCATCCCCCCGATGGCCACCGCCAGCCCGCAGTTCCGGGCCGTCACGCTCCGCGACGCCTGTTCGTACAGACGGTCCAGGTAGTCCTCCACCCGTTCCGCCGCTTTCTCCCCGCCGATCGCGATCAGCGCGTAGTACTCCTCCCCCGCCCCGAACATGCGGGCCAGAGAGCGCAGAATCTGCTTCCGGATGCGCGGGGAACCGAACAATTCCCGTCCGCGAAGAATCAGATCCACCCCGGCCAGATTGCGTCGGGCGGAAATGGCGTCCGCCAGGGCGGTGAACGTGATGGGATGACGCTCGGTTCCCGCCATCTCCAAAAGACGCCCGTCCACATCATCGCCCTCGAACCGCCCCAGCGACCGTATCGCGGCGGCCCGCACCGCGGGCTCCGGATCCCGGAGCGCCTCGAATGTCGCCTGCCGCGATTCCGGGGTATTGATATTGCCGAGCGCGGCGGCGGCCTCGCTCCGGATGTCCGATTCCGGGTCCCGGAGCACCCGGGCCAGAGGAGCAACCGCCTCGGGAAGCCGGGTTTCCCCGATGCTCGCCGCGGCCTGACGGCGCACCAGCGGGCTGATATCCTCCAGCGCGTTTTCCAGGGTGTCGAACGCCACTGTCCCGCGGGTCTTTCCCAGACGCTCCAGAGCGCCGGCGCGCGTTTCCTCCTGCCCGGAACGATCCAGGAGGAAGAGATTGTAGGCCAGCGAAACCGGGCTGCGGCGGAAAATCTGGTCCACCACCACCCGGGCGGGAATGGGCTCCCGCTCCTTCACCCGCAGCAGCACGAGGAACGAGATGATGAACGCCGCGCTCACCGCGAGCATGGTCAACTTTACATCGATCACGGTCAGGAAACCGAAGGTCAGGTGCAGCCCCGAGGAACAACTGACAATGATGGAGGCCAGTTTGGGCCCCAGCGCCATGGAGCCGAACACCAGTACCGACCAGAGCACCATGTAGGCCGGGGCGCGGCTGTCCTTGGGCAGAATGGAGTAGAGATGGGTATTGGAGCTCACGATGGCGCCCGAGGCGGTGAGGCCGTAGAGCATCATGGCGGGAACGAGAATGATCTGGTTGGAGGGTTCTGCCAGGAACCACACCAGCGGCGTGAGCGCCAGGGGCGGAAGAATGATTTTCAGGAGCGGCTTGGAGCCGAATTTCTGGATGTACCGCGGCCAGAAGGCGTACCCGACCAGCATCATGAGAAGCTGGCAGTTGGTGTAAAGGGCGATGGTGGAATAGGACAGATGCAGGTGACGGATCATGAGCACGTTGAGGTTGGGTATGGCGATATAGTAACCGATGCTCCAGATGCCGAAGAAAGCGCTGAATATGGCGAACTGGCGGTTCTCCTTCGGGATGCGGAGAATATCGGAGAACTGGATGTGACGGCTGGTGATGTTCGGGGTGTAGCGCACCGGGGAAAGGCTCAGATTGGCGATCACCGCGAGAGCGATGCCAATGGCGAACGCCACGGAAAACCCGGTGAGCCCTCCGAACAGGTCCACCACCTGGCCCGCCGCGAACATGGCGATGATGGCGGTGAGCTGGGAAAACATGATGCGCCGCCCGATATAGGAAGCCCGTATGCTGTCCGGGATGAGCGAACCGTACCAGGCGTTCAGGAGCGGGTTGCCGATGTGGTAGAATCCCGCCGAAACCATGATGATGAGCGGGATGAGCGCCAGGATGGTCTTCGGCGGAACGAAAAAGGGAAGAATGATGAACGGAATGAGAAGCGCCGGTTCCAGCGTTCCGCAGAGGATCACCACCAGTTTCTTGTTTCGGAAACGGTTGGTGATGAGATGGCTGAAAAGCTGGAACATCCCCATGAGATAGAGGAGACTGATGAAATCCGATGGCGCCGAGGAGGGCGCGCCGAGCGAAAGGACATATCCCACGAATATGGGGGAACTGGCCAGCGCGGTCTGCCAGTACCCGCCCATGAAGACGATCCAGTAAAAGAATCCCCGCAGTCCGGTGTTGATGTCGGTGCGGGAGAATTTGGAGTCCTGGGCCATGGGTTTCCGGGGTATCGTGAAGGAAATGCCTGATTGCGAAGTGTTTATAAAAATTCCGTCACAAGAAAGGGAAAAGGGTTGTCTGAACCGGTGATATCCGTAATGCGCAGGATTATTGCTCCGGCGAGAATGAATCCAACTTTTTCTCTATGGTTCGTCCGGAATACCCCGCCGGTAGTTGCTCGTCCGGTATGCATTCGAAAGAATGCGATTCATGAGCGCCGATTCCCTGACCCCTGCGCGTCATTTCGCGGAGGAGAGGGAAAGTGGTGAGGAAAAAAAACCCCCGTGACGCAGTGAGTTCCTTGAATTCTGCAACCGCCGCTCCGAAGGAGTCATCCTTCTCCTGACCAGGAGAAGGGACGGGGATGAGGTGCGGTGTCGACCAAACCAGACAACCAGCATCGTTCACTATCCATTCCCCGGAGTAATGACGCTGATGAAGAGGAAGTACGCGTGCTCCTCCGCGCATTCCATTATCCGCATGGCGAATACCGGTATTTTCATCATCTCAATCGCGCGAATCGCCGGTTCAGACAATGTTCACGGCTTTCTTCCCGATTGGAACAAGAATCCACATAAGATAGCGAAAGGAGAATCACTTTCCAAAGGGGGAATCGGGGATTGACGGCACGAAAAGACATATCGCTCAATCCGGCGCGGCGGCGGGTATGTTCGCCCGCCACGCGCCCCCGTCATTTACCGGAAGATCAGCGTCGCGAACTCGTTCAGGTATCCCCGCCAGAGTCGCCACTCATGGCTTCCGCCGGTGATACGGTCGGTGTGGCGAATGCCTTTCGCATTGAGCGCGGCGATGAATTCCGTGTTGCTCCGGTAAAGGAAATCCTCTGTCCCGCAGCCGATCCAGAGGAGACGGACCGCCTTGTTCACCGCTCCGGGGTCATCGAGCAGCCCGTTGCGGAATTCCGTGGTGACCGCGGAGCTGAACGCCCCGATATACCCGAACGCGCCGGGATTCGCGAGCCCCAGATACAGGGCCTGCTCACCGCCCATGGAGAGTCCGGCCACCGCGCGGTTCAACGCCCCGCTTTTCACCCGGTATTCCCGTTCCACCAGAGGGATGAGTTCCTTGACCACATAGGGCGCATAGGTCGGAGTGACCTTGACAATCCAGTCGATGAGCCCGGTGTTCGCGGGAATGCCGCTGTTCTCCGGGAGCCGCGCATACCCGAACGGCATCACCACGATCATGGGAACCGCTTTCCCCCCGGCAATGAGATTGTCGAGAATGGCATGCATCCGTCCGGTGGTGCGCCAGGTTTCCTCGGTATCGGAATAGCCGTGGAGAAGATACAGCACCGGATACCGCTGCTTCCCGTTACGGTCATAGTCGGGAGGAGTGTATACGCAGTATCCGCGGTCATCGTCGAACGTGGCGGCGTGGTGACGGTGATAGGTCACGCGCCCGTGGGGAACATCCTTTTCTTCATAGAACGCGGGCGGATTCCCGGGGATGAGGAGAAGGCTCGAACCGGGAACGAGCGACCGGTGAATATCCCTGTTGTTCGGATCGATCATGTTTGTCCCGTTCACCGAGAAGGAATACACGTATATTTCCGGCGCGAGAGCGCGGGACGTGCAGTTCCAGACGCCGTCCGCGCCCTTGTTCATGAGAACGGAACCGTCGGGGAAACTGGCGTTCAACCGTACGGAATCCGCCTGCGGGGCGACGAGCCTGAATGTGACCGTGCGGTCGGGGTTGACGACCGGAGAAAGCGGCGGCTCCATCATCTGGGCGGCGGACGAGAAGGGTGAGAGCGCCCATGTCAGCAGCGCCGCCGCGATCAAACCGTTTCTGTTCATTGATATCTCCGTGGAAAGGTAAGCTGCTCCGGCAAGGGGCGCGCGGCAGCGATATCCGTCTGTCGCCGAATTCAGCGGGATGACTGTTCCCGTCAAAGATAGCAAAGGAGAGAAGCCTTTTCAATCCCGTATTTTTTACCGGGAGCGCGTATCGAACCGGGACATTCCCGTCACCGGATGGGGAACGCGGAAAAAAAACAAAAAGATATAACGTTATATTGCGAAAGCCCCAACTATCCCTTGACAGGGTGCGGGAAAATACGTATGTATATTCATTGTCATTATCCCGGTGCTGTCCACCGTCACCGGACGCCATCCACAATGGAGCGGAAAAGGAGACCACAGTGAAAGAGGACCCGGATGCGAATGTTGATTTCCTGAAACGTGATTTTCTGAAAAAAGCGGCGGTAACCGCATTCACCGTCCCGGTCATGGATACGTTCACCGTGGGGGAACTGCATGCCAAACCGCACAGCAATCCCGGCAACGGCGATGGCGGCGGCGGTGGCCATGACGATCATGAACACGGCCCCGGCGGCAAAAACTGACCGTAAGCATTGACGGCCTCACGGGAACCGCCGGACGGTCCACGGTTTTCCGGATTATTACCGGCGGTTACGGCGTTTCAGGACAAATGCGCCGTATTCGACAGCGGAAATCAGGAATGAAAAAGTCAGTTTGAGGGATACCGATATTCGGTTCGACAGGGATAGCTTCCGATAAGGCCCCGGGGTGAAACGGTCGACAGCAAGAATATCCCGGGCCAGCCGCAGACCGAACCCGATTCTTGACCTCCAGCCTCTTCCGGGGAGAAACCGTACAGCGGTAAACCGTCTCCGGGCGGAATGAAACACGGTGTTCCGGAGGTCTTTCCGCTGCACTGTCAGGCTCCAATCCTCCCAGCGGTCCAGGAGCTTCCCGTTTCCCCCGGCGAACGGCTCCATTCCCCCATACCACACGCAGGCCCGCGAGAAAGCCGGCAGGAGATTCTGCATTCCGTCCACCCGCGCTCTCCGGGCGATTTCCTCAAAATCCACAAGCAATCCCCGCTCCACAAACAGGCCATACTCGATCACATCGAAAAGACGGGGAATGGCAATCCGCTCGATGATGTCCGAACGCATGAGTATCCACAGATGATCGGTGGGATCGGGAACCAGCGCCGCCCCGCCGCGGAACGCCACCGTTTCCGCGCGCTCCCATATCCCCGGCAGTTCCCGCCCGCTCCGCAGCCCGAACGGGTATGGAGAGGTGTGGAGTTCAACCACTCCCACATGGTCGCGATGCGAAAGTTCCGGCTGGTGATGAATCTGCTCCACCCCGCCGGGCAGGGGGGAGTATCCCCGTTCCGCGAGCAGCGCGGAGGCGCGGGCCAGATGCGTTTCGGAAACCATGACATCGATATCCTGCATGAATCTCCATCCGGGGGGATATATCCCCCGGACCAGGTCCGCCGCGCCTTTCAGGAACAGGAGTGGAATCCCCGCTTCCCGGAAAAGCCGCGCCAGACCGGATATCTGGGATCCTAGGAGGATCGACCGGGCGATATTGGCGGAAATATCCCTCCGCATTTCCTCTTGCAGGGCGTGAGGAGGAAGAATCCCCTTCTGTTCCAGAATCAGCCCGGAAAGAGAGTGGTAAATCCGCTCCTTACGGGCCAGGGAGAGTACCGTCCGCCACACGCCCTCATTTTCGGGAGTCAGCCGTTGGGGGGAGATATCCGGAATGGCGAGAAGCCGGTGGATGATCCGGGGGGTATCGATCATGGAGTTCAGGAAATCATTTCCTTCAGGACGTGTATGGCATGCCAGTGGTCCGAGTACCGGAATTCCACGGCGCGGGTGTTGCGGATCAAGGCAAGGGTATCGGAAAGGCAGCCGTCCGGGCGAAGATGGAAGTTGAATCCCTGGGGGAGCAGACGTACAAGCGCCTCACGCTCGCTCAGTTCCCGGACTTCCGTTTTCCCCGGTCTCCACGACGGAAAGAGGAGAAACGAGGCCCGGGTTTCCGGGCGATAGTAGTTCAGACCCGGCGCGGTGAATACATGCGTGATGCCGTCGGAGGAGACCATCCGGGGACAGTCCCCGGGAATTACCGGCGGCTGGAGGGCGCGCGTCCCCTCCCGCACCCGGAACGGCCGGGGGAATCCGGTGACCGTACGACAATCCGCGCCGAGGACCGTGACCTCGTCGGTCAACGCCGTTGCGCCGGAGGACAGGGCGGTCAGCGCCAGCGTGGTTTTCCCGGATCCCTGCGACCCGGAGATAATAACCCCCGTCCCGTTGAAATCGAGCGCCGCGGCGTGAATCTGGGGATGGTCGCGCATGATTTCACCGGCCAGATTGTTGATCAACTGCGCCAGTGTGGCAACCAGCATCGCGCTCTCCACCCGCAGCGAAATGACTCCCGGCAGGGTCACCCGGTAGTCCGCGGAATCCCGCTCGATGGAAATGGTGTATTCCACCGTATCCCGCGGTCCGTGCCAGGGGGCGAAAAGGTTCTCCAGCCATCCGGAGATTTCCTCCGCATCCCAAGTGACAGCAACCGCCGACTCCCCGGCAATCAGGATTTTCCTCATCCCCGTCCTTCGCTCCGGACCAGACCGGAATCGCTCATCTGCGTGATGAATGACCACACCGCCGCCTCGATATCCTCTCCGGGATACCGCGATTCCATTTCCCGCACGATTTCCCCGACGCTCCGGCAGCCATCGACCAGTTCGAATATCTGGTGGGCGGTACGGTTCAGCACATGGATCTTGTCCTGAATTTTCAATACCGTCCCGTCATCGATTCCGATACATTCGATATCCGGGTCTTTCCGGAGAATTAAGGATCCATCGGTCATGACCACTCCCGTTTCGTTGGTGGAAAAGCACCATACCCGAGTGCAAGTCCACGAATATTCGTCCGAAACCTGTCTGAACCGGTGATTCGCATGATTGGAATAATGAACTGCTGATACCGCATTCCATCAGTTTTTTTATCATTCGCATCATGCGAATCACCGGTTCAGACAATCAGTTGGCGTACTGAACGGTCGCCCGTTCTTCCTCTCTTGGGCCAGACCCCATATCAGGTCTTCCGCAGCCAGGCCATCCCCCCCACATCCACCGGGTGATCCAGTTCCAGCGCACCGCCCGCGCTTTTCAGGGCGACAGTTTTTCCGACGGGCTTGAGGAATTTGTCGGTGGCCGAGAGCCGGTAGGTTCCGGCGGCCCCTTCGAGCCGGGTGGTGATCCGCGCACGCCCGGACCCGTTGTAGAGGATAATCGTCCCGGCGTCCCCGGAAAGAAGTGGGAGCGAGGAAGGCCATGTTTCCAGGAAACAGGGGAGCCAGGTGCGCCCGTCGCCGGAAATGCGCGCCACGGAATAATGGGGATCGTCGCTCAGTATTTCAAATTTCCCGGCAAACATCCGCTCCCGGTGCTCGTTGTAGAAAGCGAGCCAGGAACGCACCAGTTCCCGGTGGTTCGGGGTGATTTCCGGGAAATTCACCGAGATTTGCGGTACAGCGTAGAGCATGGCGGAGGCGAGAAACCGGGAGACATTCTCGTCGGTTTCATCGTGCGCCCAGTAGGCAGGGTCGGAGTGCGGCGCGACCCCGCGGCACCAGGAGCGGATGAGCCCCAGGTGACGGCGCGCGAGATCGGGATCGGACGGGGTATCCTGTCCCCGGTAGCAGTTCCCCCATTGGCGGTTGGCGATATTGGCGTAATTGAGGCGGTATTCGATGATGGCGTCCGGTTTCACCGCGCGGATCGCCTCGGCCATGCGTCGGGCCGCGTCCTGAACGCCGTCGCCCACGAAATCCACATCGTGATGGTGGTCGCCGGTGCAGTTCACGAGCGGCGCGCCCACATCGGGATCGAGGAAATCGATCTTGAGACCATCGAGATTGTACTTCCGCATGAGATTTCCGGCGATCTCCGCCATGCGCTCCCGCACCTCGGGATTACGGGCGCACATGATATTCATGGGCTTCCCGTTCGACACCACGCGGTATTTCTCCCACTTTTTGAAATCCGGGGCATGCTCGTCCATGCAGAAACCGAAATACCACAAGGTGACCCGCAGTCCCAGGGCATGCACCCGGTCGATGGTGGCGCGCAGGTCGGGGAAAACCTCGGGTTTGGCCTCCCATTCGAAACGGCTCTTCATCCAGCCATCATCGATGATGAGATTTTTGAACCCCAGATCGGCGCAGATTTTCGCGTTGCGTTCGATGAAATCGTCGCTCAGTTTGCCCATGGAGGGATACCAAGTGTTCCAGAAGGGATCGAAACAGGCCTGAGGGGTGTGATGGGAAATGCCGAGGGCGGTGTCATACCATTCCACGAACCGCTGGACCGTGTTGAGCCAGTGGGTGTCCTCCAGGCTGAGATAGACGGTCTCGTCGATCTCGTCCGCGCGCCAGGGACGCCCGGTGGCGAACCGGCTGATGCTCATGCTCAGGAACGGATTGGAATACCCGTTTCCGAAACCGATGGAACCATCGCCGGACTGGTTTTTCAGCCCCAGGAAACCCCGGTTGCGGCCATACCGGTTCGTCGCTCCGGCGATGAAGGAGCCACAGTTCCCCGAGGCGGGTATTTCCATGGACCACGGCAGGCCGACATACGCATGCTGCCCCATGCCGTCCAACTGCTGGGAGTGCCAGATTTTCTGTACATCCCGGAGCGGAACGGGCGCGGTGATGGTCAGTTTCCGCACACTGAGCGGCTTGCCGGAGGAAAACCGGATTTGCGCGATTGCGGCCCGTGCGGTGAGGTTTTCCACCCGGATATGGAACGCGGCCCCCTCCGGGACCTCCTCTTCAAGCGTAAGCTGTACGGTTCCCTTGATGCCGAGGAGGTCGAATTCCCCGGAAACGGTTTTTGTGCCGGCATACACGGGAACGCATTTAAACGCCGCAAGGGAAAGCCCCGCGCCCGCTCCGAGTCCGGTCTTTATGAAAGTGCGTCGCGCACGGTTCATGCCAAGCCTCTCGAAAGTGATCAAAATGCAATATTTTACATGGGATATGCGCTATAAAAAAGGAGGCTTGGCGGGAATTTGTCAAGAGGTTTTCTGACCGGAGTCCGGCAAGCGCGGCAAAAGCCGGAAGAAACCAGCGCTCCCCCCGACAGTCATTCCCCGGAGGGCGCGGGAGCGTCCAGCCGACGGATGGGGACTTTCTTCGCTTCGCCGTCCTTCGCATCCACCTGTGAGAGCCGTACGCTCACCAGCGTGGAGAGCCCCGGCTCGTCCATGGTGATGCCGTAGAGGTTGTCCGCGGCGGCCATGGTCTTCTTGTTGTGGCTGACCATGATGAACTGGGTGTTCCGGGAGAAGTCCCGGATGACCCGCAGATACCGGTCGATATTGGCGTCATCGAGCGGCGCGTCCACCTCGTCGAGAATGCAGAAGGGGCTGGGCTTCACCAGGTAAATGGCGAAAAGGAGGCTGATGGCGGTAAGCGCCCGCTCGCCGCTGGAAAGCAGGTTGATGGAGCGGACATTCTTTCCCGGAGGCCGCGCGGTGATGAGGATGCTCGCCTCCAGAGGGTCCTCGCCCTCTTCCAGAGCCAGGTCGCAGTACCCGCCCTCGAAAAAATCCGCGAAGGTTTTCGTGAAGTTTTCCCGGATGCGAATGAACGTCTCCCGGAACCGCTCTCGGGCGATATGGTTGATTTTCTGGATGGTCTCCTCCAGCGCTCTCCGGGCCTCCACCAGATCGTCGCGCTCCCGCACCAGGAAATCGAGCCGCTCCTTTTCCTGACGGTAATCATCCTCGGCGGACATGTTCACATCGCCGAGCGCCTGCACCTTGCGCCGCAGGTCTTCCAAGAGAAGCCGCTCCTGCTCCGGATCGTAATCCGGGTCCTCCGGGGGACCGGGAATCTCCTCGGTCGGAATGAAAAACTCGTCGGCGAGCCGCTCCGCGATGGCCTGCACCCGCAGCACCGCCTCATCGCGCCCCAGCGTCAGGGCGGATTCACGGCGGGCAAGGTCGCCCTGCTCGCGTCGCAGGTTCTGGAGCACCCGCTCCGTCTCGCTCCGTCGGGCGCGCATTTCGGAATACCGGCGCTCCACATTCTCTTTTGTCACCCGGAGCCGCTCGTATTCCGCTCCGAGGGTTTCCAGTCCACCGGAAAGCTCCTGTTTCCGCTCCCCCGCCTCGAGCATTTCCCGTTCCGCGTTCTCGATCTCCCGCTGAAGCGTGCGGGCGGACTGGGCCAGCGCCTCACGGCGCTCGCGGGCGGACTCGATCTCACGGACAAGCGAGGCCTTTTTCTCGGTCAGGGAGGCGCGTTCCACCTCGCAGGCGTTCATCCCGGCGCGGCGCGTTTCCAGTTCCGCCCGCAGTTCCCCGATCTCCCGCGCGGTATCTTTCAGCCGTTTCTCCACCCCGCGATACTCTTCCTCATGGCCGATGATCTTCCCTTCCATCTCCTGAATCTCATATTCCAGATCATCGAAGGACTCCCGTATCCGCTCCGCTTCCCGTTTCAGGGAGGCCAGGGTTTCCCCTGCGGCATCGCGGCGGGCGGCGATACGTGCCTCATCGGAGGCGATCAGCGCGGTTTCCCGACGCAGGTCCTCCCGCGCTTTCTCGGTATCCCGGATGGAGTC
>CAYRTQ010000010.1:0-5570 GCA_964426865.1 uncultured bacterium | reverse complement strand
CTCGCGGCCGTCGCGCCGCTCTCGAAGGCGGCGAGGGTGTTGGCAGTCGCCAGCCCGAGGTCGTCGTGCGCGTGGAGCTCAAGCGTCAACTCGGGCGCGCAGTCGCGCAGGGCGGCAATCTCCACCCCGATCGCGGCGCGCCGGTCCTCGAGCGCCCGGACCCCGGCGGTCTTCTCCTCGAACGCCGCGTTCAGTTCCCGCAGCTTCTCCCTGCGGCCCAGGGTGGATTTCTTCTCGTCCTCGCCGCTGCTCCCGCTGTGAATCTCGCCGTACGCACCCACCAGAGCGCCATCGAGGGTGACATACCTCCCACCGTGGGCGGCATGCAGCCGCCAGGCAGTCTCCAAGGAATCCACGATGCAGGCGTCCCCGAGCAGCTTCCGCACCACCGGGCGGAACCGCTCCTCGGTGCGGACGAAATCCCGCGCCGGGCCGATGATCCCCTCTCCCTCCGGAAAGGCCCTGAGTTCCGTTTCACCACTGTCCAGCGGCAGGAACACCGCTCTCCCGCGGGCTTCCGACGCCAGCCACCGGGCGCCGTCCAGCGCGGCCTCGGGACTGTCCACCACGATGCTCTGGAGACTGTCCGCCAACGCCGCCTCGACCGCCCGGACATACCGGTCCTCCGCCGACACGCAGTCCGCGAGCACCCCAAGCGCTCTCCCGCTCAGCACCTCGGCGTCCGCCGCGTTCCGCACCCCCTCCGAATACCCGGCGCGTGTTCTCAGCACCTCGGCGAGGAAATCGCGTTCCGCCCGAAGCGCGGCCAATTCCTCCCGCGCCGCGCGGAGTCCGGTTTCAAGGGCTTCCAGATCGCGGGTTTTGGCTGTCAGCGTGTTCCGGGTTTCCAGAATGGTACGGTCGAACTCATGCTCACACCCGGTGTTCCGGAGCTTTTCCTCACGCAGCCGCTCGCATTCCCCGTTCGCCTCCGCCACCGCGGATTCCAGCTCGCTCCGACGGCGCAGAATCTCGGAGAGCCGGGTTTCCCCGCTCTCGCGACGCACCCGCACGGTCACGATCATGGCCCGGCAGGAGGCGATTTCCTTCTCCAGACGGCGGTATTCGCTCTCCAGGGTACGGTGCGCGCCATCCTTTTCAGTCACCCGGCTCTCGAATTCCCGGAACCGGGTCCTGGCCTCCTCCGCGGCACGGGCGACCTCATCCAGACGGGCGGAAACCGCGTCCATCTCCTCGCCGTACCGGCCGTGGGTTTCCGCGGTGCGGTCCAGGGCGGCGGAGTTCTGACGGGCGGTCTCACGCGCTTTCGCGGCGCTCTGCTCCAGATATTCGATCCGCGAATCCAGCCGCGCCAGGTCCTTTTCACGCTCGGCGATGGTGGCACGGACAGCGTTGAACCCGTTCCCGGCCTCCTCCAACTCCCGTTCCGCGCCGATGATCTCCACCGCGAGGTCGTCGTATGAGCCGCTCACCCCGGCGATCCTGTCGCGGAGCGCCTCCGACTGGGCCTGCACCGTGGCCAGCTCTTCCGCCGCGGAATCCACCTTTGTCCGGAGCTTCCCGATCTCGCAGGCGGCGATCCCCACGGTGCGGGCCTTGACCTCGCTCCGCAGCGCGCGATACCGTGAGGCCTTCTGCGCCTGACGCCGCAGCGACTCCACCCGCCGCTCCAGCTCGGCCACGATGTCCCCCACCCGGTTCAGGTCGTCCTCGATGGAGAGCATGCGGTTCATCGCGGTGCGCCGTCGGGCCTTGTACTTGGTGACCCCGGCGGCCTCCTCGAAAATGTGACGGCGGTCCTCGGTCTTGTCCGAAAGGATGGAATTGATCATTCCCTGTTCGAACACGCTGTAGGAATCGGTGCCCATCCCGGTGTCCATGAACAGGTCGTTGATATCCGCGAGACGGCAGACTTTCTTGTTGAGAAGGTATTCGGATTCCCCGGAGCGGAAAAGACGGCGGGTGATGGTGACCTCGGGCATGTCCACCGGCAGACGCCGGGACTCGTTGTCGATGGTGAGCGAAACCTCCGCCATTCCCAGCGGCTTGCGGGTCGCGTTCCCCTTGAAAATGACATCCTCCATGCGCTCGAGCCGTATCTGGCTGGGCCGCTGCTCGCCGAGCACCCAACGGATGGAGTCCACCACGTTGGTCTTGCCGCAGCCGTTGGGGCCAACCACCGCGGTCATGCCGCCGGTGAGCTGCACATCCAGCTTGCGGGCGAATGTCTTGAACCCGAGCACTTCGAGGCGTGAAAGTCGCATGCCCTTTTCTTTCGAATAGTGTGAAGCTTACATATTGTATCGCAATTTGCAGAATAATACAATATATGGGGGACGGAGGCAAGGGAAAAGTGAACGCAGAAAGCGCCCCGATGCTGCCGGGGCGCTTTCTGCGGCTCTGAACAAGCCAGTCTACTTGAGGAGAAGCATCTTGCCGGTCCGGGTCAGCCCGGCGGATTCGAACCGGTAGAAATACACTCCGGAAGCGTATTTCGAACCGTCGAATTTCACCGCGTGCGCTCCCGCGCTCACCGGGCCATCAACGAGCGTGGCGATCTTCTGGCCGTTGATGGCATAGATGGAGAGCTTCACGGTGGAAGGCGCCTTGATGGAATAGGTGATGGTGGTGAAGGGGTTGGCGGGGTTGGGGGAGATGGAGACAAATACTTCCTCAGCCGACACGTCCTTGTCTGTTGGTTGAGAGGCATCGTACAACGCGAAGTCTTCACTCAATTCGGCGTATTTGTTCTCATACTTCCACGGCTCATAGCTGATACCCGCCGCCGCATACGCATCGAGCAGGGTCGGATGCCCCGGATTGAGCGCTTTGGCGAGGTCCGCATATTTCTCGGCTTGGGATTTATCATTGAGATAGAGGCCATAGATCATAGCAACTTTTGCGAGCGCATCAACTTCAACTAATGATCCGGCATACTTCTGACCCAGATCGAGAAATTTATTTACCGATTCCCCATATTTATTCTCTTGCAAAAGTATATCATTGAGAAGATAAAGCAAGATTACTTTGTTCTTAGGGTTGGTGGTCAGAATTTCTTCCTCAATTCTCTCACGCACATTATCAAACTTCTCACCACTCTTTTCAGTTGTTGCATACATATACCGGAGAGCCTTCACACGTACATCGGAATCTTTGCACTTCATGAGAATCTCGTTGTATTTTTGGATAGCAACATCAAATTCTTTAATATACTCTTTTTCTCCCGCACTTTTGTATAGTTCGTCAATGTCAGTAACATCCTGAATTGCAAGCTTCCCAGCAACAAATGGCATTGTGGAAGAATTCGACCAATCACTGATTTAATTTATATCATTAAATAAGTTGGTATTAACAAAAGGTTGGTTAACTCCCCAGTAAACTGATCTAGTTAATATTGATGGACAATTAGAAGCAATATATACTGCATAGGATGAAGCATCATCAAACACATTGTTATTTTTTTGATCAATATCAAGACTGCCATATTGATAAATATATATTTTATCCCCCGAAAAAGTAGAATCAGCTAAACCTGATCCAAAAGCACTGCTTTGAGATCTCGGAACTGAATACGCGCAAGAAGACAATCCTTTACTGGTAATTGGACCTCTAATTGTACAATGGTAGATGATTGGGGTAGAAGCAGTCCCTATAACTCCAATGCCAGTGGTACAGTTTGAGATATTCAAGTAGGAAAGAGAAGGTGCACAATCGGTAATGCGGATTCCTTCTACAGTACAGTTGAATATGTTTGCTCGATACGAACTCGAAGTACATCCGACAACCGCATTACCATGGAGAAATATTCCAATTCTGGCGTTGGATATTACACTTTGTGGCCCGAGATCAATATCACCGCCGTCATAATGATAAATACCACCCCAAGTGCCGATAGAAGTCAGCTTAGCACTCTCTCCTAAGATAAGTGTACCCCCATTCTGAATTACTAATTCAGATAGTGTGGAATCACCACCGTAGTTTATTCCTTGTTGATAATGTTCAAAATTGAGTGTCACATTGGGATTGATTGTGAGTGTAGCGCCAGATTGAATGAGTATATCCTCGCCGTGAATCAACATGTCACTAGAGATCGTTGTGTTATTGGAAATTGGTCCATATGGCCGTGTGCTCAACTCATTGGAATAGTTACTCCATCCATATCCATCCGCTCCGACTTTCACCGCGAAATAATAGGTCGTCCATGGACTCAACCCAGTTGCCGTATAGCCGCTCGAAGAAAGCTGATCGGATTGATATGAATAATTTCCAGGCGATGTACCCCAGAATACTCTGTATTTTGTGTCACTGTTAAACCCAGGTGCATTGTTCCATTCCAACGTAACCTGCGCATATCCCGCGTCAGCCAAAGTTAATGGACTTGTTTCAATTCCCCAAGAGGTTACTGGATTAGGAACAGGGACGCTCCAATATTTGTAAGATAAAAGTGAATAACCTTGTCCTTGCCAGTAGCTCCATGAATAATCGTAATCCTCCACGCGAGAAACTTGACCTCCTGTTGCCGCCGTAATGTGCACAATATCAGTAGAATATGTGCCATCAAAACCGGTAATAAACACAACATGATCTGATGGCTTGTTCAATATATCCCCTGGTGAAGCAGTAGTTCGACTTTCTTCATTACAATAATTAGGCAATGTTGTAGTCGATTCCTTTATTGACCGTCCAAAACAACGTGTTACTAATCCTGAACAATCGATTCCAGCATTCATTCTAGGGCGCCACAGACTGTCAGGATGCGAAGACGGATAAGCCATTTTATATAAGAAACTATTATCTCCAAATGATAAAGTGTTATCGAATCCGCCAAAATAATATGCCATACCAGTGTAAGAGTATCCTTGCACAAATTTTAAATATCATGATTTATTTTCATCAATGTACCATCCATCGGAACCTGCTGTCCAGTCCAATAATCTGTAATCCTCTGATACTTCCATGCCGTCATTTCGAGTCCATGGATAGGCCAAAGAAGCAAATAGAAGCAACGTAAAAGCTATAGCAAAACTTTTTCTCACATGCATTTTGTCACCTCCTGTTATTGCTTATACCATTTCGTCAATTTCACACCATCTTTACTTGTTGATAGTTGGAATAAATCCCCATTATCTCTTACGTATACTGGCGCTAACACTTCAGTATACGAAATATTTTCAATTGGGCCTATCTTTGACACCAACTCAAAATTATCATTAAATTTAAATATTTCATAAATTCTCGGAATACTTTTACCAATATTCTCTTCACGACTTACTAAGAAATAAGTATTTTGCATAACATCTTCTGAAAGGAAATACATAAAATCTCTTGGCGAAATATTTACAGGAATTTCTTTATTAAAACCATTCTTGTCTTCAACTCTAAGAATGCTTTCAGAAGGTTTAAATTTCTTATTTGAATACTTTCCAACAAATCGTGGGTTATCATTATAATCAAGTTTCTTTTTGTGTGCGGTTACAACTTCCAGACCGTTTTCAGTAGTTGGCTTTAAAACCGAATCTATTGCTATTTCACTATAACCCAAATACAATTTATCATTAAATGCCTATCGAGTTAGTTCAGCATAGGTAACGATAGGAGCAGAAACAGCG
>CAYRTQ010000009.1:9431-30338 GCA_964426865.1 uncultured bacterium | reverse complement strand
TTTCTCCACCTTATTCCCTACCTGCACTTTGTCCAATGTTTGGGGAGCACCTCACATCTTCATAGATTCTTTCTCTATAGGTCTTTGAAATATCAGGACATGATAAATCTGCAATGTTGGTAAAAACATTACAGCCATGTTTAATTCCGCACTTCACAAGCCTTTCTTGGATTATAGCCGTCCAATACTTGTAATACTCGTTGGAAAGGCTGCGACAAAGATCGTCAAAACTGCATATAATACCATCATTGCCTTTCAAAAAATCAACAATTCCTTTGTTCTCTTCCCATTTCTCCATTTTCACTCCATGGATTATTGTTGAACAAACTATTAAAATGAATTTACCTGTAATCATCACCAAATACAAGTAAAATCATAATCCCCATAATCTTGACGGTAGGAATTAAACGTTGACATTCTTTTTAATTATTGCCCCGGTGGCTATATATTGAACGAATTCAAATTAATCCGCATAAGCTTATTTCTTAAATATCAATGGCTTGTGAATCATATCGTTCACTGAAAGAGTTCATTCTTTAATCGCCGAGGCAATAATGAGATTGAATGACCTTTCAAGAAGCCTAGGTGGTAGGGTTGAGGGCCCTCACCCGTCCTTCGCGCACCGGAATCCGACGAACGGGGCCATGTAGTGGCTTTTGACCGTATCGCGGTGGGTAGCCTTGAGCTTGAAACCGGGTGCGGTCCAGGCTCCACCGCGCGCCAGGGGACAGACGATATCGTTTCCGGCGATCTGTTTGCCCCAGGGATGCTCCGTCCAGGGCGCGTCGATCATTTCGTTCACATTCCCCGCCATGTCATAGAGGCCCTCCGGGGTTCGTCCTTTCGGGTAGGAACCCACCGTGACGGTATGGCCGATCCGGTAATCGAAATTGGCGCGGGTGTCGTCCGGAGGTTCGTTTCCCCATGGATAGAGGCGCTCCGTACCGCCCCGCGCGGCAATTTCCCACTCGTACTCCGTGGGGAGGCGCTTCCCCACCCAGGCGGCATAAGCCTTGGCCCCCTCGATTTTCACCAGGACCACCGGATAGCGTTCCTTGCCGGGGATCACTTCGTAACGGCCCGTATCCTTTTTCAGGATGCCGCACCAGTCCGGGTCCGCCATATCCGGCCACCAGAAATCGTCATGACCGCCGGCGTTGAGAAATTTCGCGTACTCTCCGATGGTCACCTCAAACCGGTCCATGTAAAAATCCTTCACGGACACTGAACCTTTCGGCGAAGCGCCGGTGGGATCCTCCCCGTCCGGACCGATGGGATAGGTTCCGCCCCTGATCTTCACCATGCTCCCGAGCGCGGGGGTTTTGGATGAAGGCGGGGGCGGAGGGTCCATGAAGGGGAATGCGTGTTCCAGCGTGGTGTCTCTGGGCTGGACGACCGTCCGATCCGAAAGAATGACATGTCCGAACGCCTCGGTGACATGCGCGCGGTAGGTGAGCATGGGGGTCCAGAGCCAGTCCACGCCTTCCAGCGGGGTCCAGTCGGTCATGGGCCACTCGTTCTTGAACCAGTCCTCCACCCGGCTGAAGCTCACCCCGAGAACGCTGCCCCCGCGATTGAGCTTTTCGCCGGTCAGGACGGTTTCCTGGAGGGATTTCCAGGGAATGGAACACTCGAATGTCCAGCCCTCGTCACGGTCGAAAGGGAAATTCAGCGTTCCCGCGGTGCGGACCGCGATGCGCATGCCCGCCACATCCCAGGGTTCGGAGCCGGGGAAGATGCAGCCGTAGCCCCTTGGAAAGCTTCCCTTGTCCAACTCCTTCTCGTAGATCATGTCCCATACCGTACCCATGGCGTTGAACTCGATCTCGATATAGTTGCGGGAGTCGTTGTCGGCGTCGATGAAGATTTCGAAGTCGTTTTCCAGGCAGACGATGGTATCCTTCTGCGCGAGGTGGGCGGTGATATTCGGCTCTTCCAACTCCCCCGCGAAATAGATATTCTCGTCATCCCACAGCACTTTGGCCCGCGTGGAATAGACCGGGGTGCGATACCCCGGAAACACGATGTGTCCGAACTTCTCCGTCCACTCCGTGTTCCGCCAGCTCGATTCATCCAGACGGCCGTCGAGGGCAATGGGATCCACAGTCCGGTACGCCACATACTGGCGCGGCTTGAACGGACGGGGAACATAGGGACCGTTTACCGAGGGATACACATAGCCCGGTTCACGATCATAATGGGATACAGCGGAGAGGGAACCGGGAAAAGCGGAGAATACCAGTATCGCACAGATGAAAGCGTCGTGAAGCGGGGAGCGGCTGCCCATGAAGCGCCTCCTGTCGTCTGGGGGGAGATATCCACTGCGGGAAAGCATATCCTGAAATCAGATCGCTCCCTTCCGGGGGCAAACGGGTTATGTGCCATATATAACGAATCCATCCCATTGACCGGCTTCGACAAGCTCAGCCAGCGTCGGGCGCTCAGCCTGCGGCGGATGCTGAGCCTGCGGACACTGAGCCTGCGGACACTGAGCCTGTCGAAGTGTCGAAGTGTAATCCACCCGACGGTATCGACCCGACAGTCCACTAACTCCATTCAGGACAGGGGAAGCGTCATAACCACCTTCAACCCGCCTCCCGGCGCATTGGATGCCTCCACCTTTCCGCCGTGAACCCGTATGGCCGCATCGGTGATCGCGAGCCCGATTCCCGCGCCCCCGGTTCTCCGGTCACGGTCTTCACCCACCCGGTAGAACGGTTTGAACAGATTCTGGATTTCGTTTTCGGGCACTCCCGGCCCATAATCCCGCACGGTAATGGAAACCCGGGAAGTGTCTTTCGTTTTCCGTACGGCGAGAGAGACTTCCACCGCGCAGCTTTCCGGGGTATAAATGATGGCGTTCCTCACCACATTTTCCACCGCGCGACGCAGAGACTCCTCGCTTCCCTGTATGGCGCACGGGTCGCATTCCGTGAGTTTCACCTCGCGGTTGGATCCCCGCGCCTCGAAATCGGCATCCTCGACAACTTCCCGGATAAGTTTCGCAAGGTCCGTGGTCCGCTGGTCCGGCTGCGGTATGCCGGATTCGTACCGTTTCAGGAGCAGTATCTGACCGATCAGTTCATTCAGACGGTCCGCCTCACGTCCGATGCGGTCGAGGGATTTCGACATTTCCCGGTCACTTCGCTGACGACACAGTTCCAGCGCCACGGAGAGCCTCGCCAGGGGCGACCGCAGCTCATGGGAAATATCCCGCAGCAGGTTCCGCTGGGCGGTGAGGAGCGATTCGACACGATCCGCCATGACATCGAAATCGTCCGCCAGCCCTGAAATTTCATCTTTCCGATTCCCCATCTCCGGGCGCACCCGTACCGTCAGATTTCCCGCCGCCAGTTTCCGCGCCGCCGCTCCCAGCTTGATGATGGGAGAGGTGACATACAACGCGAGACCATAGCACCCGATTCCGGAAATGACCAGCAGCACCAACAGCCGCATCGGGGCCGAACCGGGATCTCCGCGAAACGGTCCGGGGAGCGGCCCGCGCGGCGGATGGGGAACAATCCCGGCGATGATATACGACTTTCCCTCGTCGCTGCGAAAATGCTGGGCGGTGATGCCGGTGCTCCGGGAGAGCACAACCTTGTCCTCTCCCAGTTCCTTCTCCAGCCGCACCACGCTCTCCATCCGGTCCGGAATCGCTCTCCCGGAAATCGGGTTGCCGTTGTTGTCGAACAGGAAAAGATCGATGCCGGAATTCTTCTTCTGGCGATTGATGAACGCATCGAGCGCGGGAGCCCCCTCACGTTCCAGTATGTCCGCGGCAGCCTCCCCGAATAGTTGGAACGCCCATCCGTGCGGGTGTCGCACATCCACGACAAGCGGGTCCGATTCCGATGTCCGGGTAACCGTGTTCATGGTGACCATCATCACCACGGTGGCCACCCAGAACCAGAGATATATTTTGATGAAAATCCTATATCTCGGCATGGTGGTCGTCCTTTTGACGCGGTCCGGCCTGCATCCCGCCGGTCTCTCCGGGTTCCCGGTCATCCGAGGAGAAGGAGCAGGTATAGATATATCCCGCGCCCCGTATGGCCTTTACCCGCTCGCCGCCCCCGGGCTCCGCGCCCAGTTTCTTCCGCAGATTGCTGACATGCACATCGATGCTTCGATCGGTCGCCGAAAGGCTGCGGTTCAGCACCTCGCTCGCCAGATCATCCCGTGATACCACATGGCCATAATTCCGCATCAGAATTTCGAGAATCTGAAATTCGACCCCGGTGAGCCTGACCAGTTCCCCGGCCCGCGACACCATCCGTGAATTCCCGTCAAGTTCCACATCCCCGATACGGTACTTCCGGACCGCACCCGCCGCGTTGCCCTCCGTCCCCGTGTACCGCGAGCGCCGTAACACCGCCCGAATCCGGGCGATAAGCTCTCTCGGGTTGAACGGCTTGGGGAGATAATCGTCCGCGCCCATCTCCAGACCCACGATGCGGTCCACTTCCTCGCCGCGGGCGGTGAGCATGATCACCGGAATCTCGCTCCGGGACCGTATCTGCCGGAGAATTTCGAATCCGTTCCGTCCTCCCGGAAGCATGATATCGAGCACCACGATCCGAAACGAACCGTTCCACACCTTTTCCAGCCCGTCTTCTCCGGTATGGGCCGTCTCGACATCGAAACCCTCCGGAATCAGATATTCCGAAAGAAGCTCACATAATTCACGGTCGTCGTCTATAACCAGAATACGTTCCATGCTCAACTCCCCGATGAAATCACGTTATCCCTTGCGCGCCGCTCAGTTTTCACGAACGATGATGGACGTTCTCTTCGCGTCTGACCGGGTTGGCATTCCGTGATTCCCGATCCCGTCCATTCCCTCACAGTTCCCGGCGTCCGGCTCCTCGATGCACACTTCATCCTTACACGCGCGAGAGGGTTTCCCGGCTTCCTTCTCCATGACACTCTCCGCGGCGCATGCCTGTTGCGGTCACAGCATTTACAGTAAACATAATATATGGGTTTTATTGTTTTTGTAAATATCTGTAAAGTTTTTCAGGTGTACCGGGTAATTCCGCGCATACCACTCTCCTCTCTTCACACCGTCTCCCGTGCAGCGCCGCGTACCTCCGTTCCAACGGCAACGGTATGGAGCTTTCACAAAGAAAACTTGAAGCATGCCGTCCGAGGTAAGTATATTGTATTTTTCATCTCTGTCCGAACCCTTGTCCAACCGTTACGGGAGCCATCGAATGCACGAGAATACCTTCAAGCGAACGCTGTGTTCCGGCCGGTCCGTCACCGGCACGTTTCTCAATATCCCCAGCCCGATCATCGTGGAGATCATGCATCGGGCGGGATTCGATTTCTTCGTGGTCGACGGCGAGCATGGGGTGTTCAACCCGGAAAGCATGGATGTCTGCGTGCGCACCGGCGACCTCCGCGGCTTCGCTCCGGTCATACGGGTGAGTGACAACTCGCCCATCACCATCCAGAAAGCGATGGACCTCCTCCCCGCGGCGCTCATCATTCCCCAGGTAACCTCCCGGACGGAGGCGGAGCGCGCGGTACAGTCCGCCCTCTTCCCGCCGCGGGGCATACGTGGCAATTCCCCCAACACCCGTTACGGCTGCTACAGCGCCGACGCCGGGCCGGACCTCGCCCGTCAGGCCGACGATAACGCCTGCGTCATCTGCCAGATCGAGGGCGTGGACGGGGTGCGCAACCTGGACGACATTCTCACTGTAGAGGGCCTCGACGGCATCTTCATCGGCCCCTATGACCTCTCCACCTCCATGGGCATTCCCGGACAGGTGGACGACCCCGCCGTGGTGGCGTACATGGAGGAGATCATCGCCCGCTCCCGTGAGCGCGGGAAAATCGTCGGAACCTACTGCCAGAACCCGGAAAAGGCCGCGCGCTGGAGGGAAGCGGGGCTGCAACTGCTGGCGGTGGGAGTGGATACCGCGATACTCTATACGGCGTGTCGTGAGATCATGGAAAAGCTGCGCTGAGGGAATTGTCGGCGGAAAAGGAAAAAGCTTTCCCTCGCTTCGGGCAGGGATTTGCCACAATCTGCGGAATCGAGACGGAGAAGTCCCTTTTCCAGCTCCCTCGTGGAAGAGTCAAAATGAAGGGGATGGGGCCTACCCGGTATTATGCAGGTTTTCGATAAACCGGGGACAATTCAGACTGGCAGCCCGAATTGAATCAACGCCAATATTCCAGAACACCCGGTCTCACTCCGCCGCCCGTCGCATGGCCAGCAAATTCTCGTGTGGGGTGTCCACGGTGATTTCGCAGCCGCCGGAGAGGATGAACTTCCGGCCCTTCCCGCGCTCCACGAGATCGCGGGCGGCGGCGTACACCTCATCCGCGGGCCGATCGCGGATCATGGCCACCGGGTTCAGGTTGCCGGAGAGAGCGGCCGTGTCGCCGAGCATCCGGTGCGCGGTTTCCACATCCACCATCCAGTCCAGATCGATGATATCCGCGCCGGTCTCCGCGAGATGCGGAAGGAGGTGGGTGATATTGCCGCAAATGTGGAGTTTCACCAACGCGCCGAGGGAGTGGATGTACTCGAACAGTTCGCGGTGGAGCGGCAGGACATAATCATGGTACATGGCGGGCGATATCTGGGAGCAGATGGCGTCCCCCACTCCCATGACCGCGCACCCCTCCCCGATCTGGGCGCGGGAGAAGTCCTTGGCGGTGACCAGGCATTTTTCCATGAGCAGGCGGACATAATCGGGTTCGAGCGCGATGGCGAGGAGCATCTCGTTCACCCCGGCCAGATCGCAGGCCTCCGCCAAAGGACCCTCCACCCAGCCGATGACCGGAATGGAATCGCCGAGCAGTTCGCGGAAATATCTTGCGGCGAGAATACGGTCACGGGTGCGTTCCGCCCGGTAGACATCGGGATTGGCGAGCGCCTTTGCGTCCTCCACGGATCGGACGAGATGTTCGCGGCAGAGGGGAACCGCATCCTCGGGAAACTCCACCCGTGCGCCGAACGCGGAGGTTTCCCGCCAGGGATCGGAAAGGAGCATCACCGCATCGAGTCCGAACCGCTCCACACATGCCGCGTTCGATTCCACGAACACCCGGTAATCAGAGGCGAACTCGCGGTAGGTCCGTCCGTGAAATCGCGCCGCGAAATGCATGAGAATGGGATGGAAAAGAGTGAAGTCGCGAATCCCGCCCTTGAGAGTGCGGGCCAGTTTTTCGGCAGGGGTCATGGATGTGTTCTCCGTGAACGGGAGTATGAATTCCAGGTGGATACCGCGCCGCTCCGGACGGGGAATGAATGCTATCTGCCGGTAACGGAGTGCCGCGACATCTCCGGCTCCCCGGTCAAGGCGCGTAACGCGGGGACCGCGCATCTCGATTCTCTGGCCCTTTCCCCCGGAGACAGCATCTCGTACTGGTTCGATTTCAACTGCGCCTGGATGCACGGCATCATTGTCATGGCGGTGCGGGAAACCGTTCCGGTGGAAGAATATCCGGTTCTGGCGGGAAGAGTCGGAGACAGCCCGCCGCAGTATCCGGACTGGGACCATATTATCCGGAACTGACCGCGGCGTGAAGAGGTAATTCCACTACAGTTCACTGTGCGCGGGGATCGCTTCGTCAAGCTCAGCGATCACGCTGGGGCGAGTCTGTCCAAGCCAGCATAAAAAAGCGGAAGTGAACTGTATTACCCTTTGCTCCTTTGTTCCTTTGCCCCTTCATCCAGTGGGGAACGCTTCGGCAAGCTCAGCGATCGCGCGGGCTGGAGCTTGTCGAAGCCGGTATATAAAAACCAACGTGAACCGTATTGGCGCTAATCCCCCTTCTCGATGTATTTGAGATAGGTGTACAGTTCGTTGCGGGTCATCTTGAGAAACTGGGCGGTGCGTGACCGGTTCCAGTGATGCTTTTCCAGGGCTCTGCGGACAATCTCCACCGTCCAGTCATGGAGATCGAAGCATTCACCGCCCAGATCGGGCATCCCGGACGCGCCATCCCGGGACGGAGCCGCATTCCCTTCCATCCGCCGGCTTTCCTCGAACAGGAAATCGAGGTGCCCCGGCTGCATCAGGTCACCCTCTGAAAAGAGAGCCGCCCGTTCCACGGCGTTGCGAAGCTGGCGCACGTTTCCCGGCCAGGAATACTCTTCCAGGAGCGTCTGCGTCTCGGGGGCCAGCCGACGTATGGTGGTGCGTTTCTGCTCCGCCATTCCGAGGAGGAACTGGCGCGCCAGGGGGAGGATTTCCTCACGGCGCTCGCGGAGGGGTGGAATCCGCAGGTGGCCGGTATTGAGACGGTAGTACAAATCCTCGCGGAAAGCGCCTTCTTCCATGAGACGCCGGATTGGCCGGTTCGTGGCGCAGATGAAGCGGACATCGGTCCCCGCTTCCCGCAGGCCGCCGACCGGGTAGTATTTCCGCTCCTGGATGACCCGGAGGAGTTTGGCCTGATAATCCGGATGCAGTTCCGTAATCTCGTCGAGAAAGATGGTTCCCCCCCTGGCGAGTTCGAGCTTGCCCTTCTGGCCCTGCGCCTTGCCCCCGGTAAACGCCCCGGCGTCATACCCGAACAGTTCGCTTTCGAACAGGTTCAGCGGGATCGCCGCGCAATTCACTCCGATGAACGGGGTGGTGACATTCCCCTCGCCATAGTGGATGGAACGGGCGAGAACCTCTTTCCCCGTGCCCGTCTCGCCCTCGATCAGCACCGGAATATCCCGGTTGCGATGCAGTTTGCGGCCAGCCCGAAAAACCTGCCGTATGGTTTCCGAATAGAGCCCGATCTCACCCGCGCCCACCTCGCGGGCAAACGCTTTCCGGAGTTCCGCCAGTTCCTTTTGCATATCGCGGGTCGCCCGTTTCACCTCGCGGTCGAAATCGCCGGCCAGACGCTGATGTTCCCGTTTGAGCGTGAGGAACTGGCCGATGCGTTCCACCACGATGGCCAGTTCCCGCACATCGATGGGTTTGAGCAGGTAATCGTACGCCCCGTTCCGCATGGCTTCCACCGCGCTTTTGACATCGCCGTGGCCGGTGAACAAAACCACCTCCATGTCGCTCCACTCCGCGCTCTCCCGAAGCCGACGCAGCAGTTCGTGGCCATCGATATGCGGCATCTGGATATCGGTGAGCACCAGATGCACCGGGGACCGCTCCAGCAGCGCAAGCGCGTCACGTCCGTCTCCGCACTCCTGAACCCGGTGCCCGAGCCGTGTGAGGAAACCGGATATGCTCGCCCGGATGGATGAGTCGTCGTCCACGAGGAGGATGTTCAACTCTTCCTCCTGGTTTCGGACGATACGGGAATGGAAACGATGAACCGTGCGCCGCCGTCCGGACGATTCTCCACGGCAATGGTTCCACCAAAGCCGGTGACGATGTTATGGCAGATGGAAAGGCCCAACCCCATTCCCTCGCTCCCGATCTTGGTGGTGAAGAAGGGATCGAAAAGACGGTTCAGGATGCCATCCGGAATACCCGGCCCGTTATCGAGCACCTCGATACAGCAGAAGCCGCCGCGGGCGCAGGTTTCCACGACGATTTTCTTGTCGCCGCGGGGAGAAGCGGCAAGCGCGTCCACCGCATTCACCAGAAGGTTGATGACCACCTGGTGAATGAGTGTTTTATGCCCCCGCACCGGAAGAAGCGTATCGTCGAGTTTCAGATCCAGCCGTATTCCCCGTGCGGAAATCCTCTGCCGCAACAGGGAAAGAACCTCCGCGATGATGGGGTTGATGTGGATCTCTGAGGGCGCTCCCCCTTTTTCCTGACGGGCGAGAGCGCGCATGTGCTTGATGATGTCGTCGATACGCTCGGTCTGCTG
Organism: uncultured bacterium; assembly: GCA_964426865.1. Lineage (GTDB taxonomy): Bacteria > Latescibacterota > Latescibacteria > Latescibacterales > Latescibacteraceae > JAWLHT01. Next base: position 20,543 of record CAYRTQ010000009.1, on the reverse strand, counting down.
GGAAATGAACCGGAGATCCTGGACCAGGTCTTCCGTGGGCAGAGCGATATTCATTTCCTGCCAATAGAGGATACTGTCCACTTTCACTTTGAGCGCGGTCAGGGGCTGATTGATCTCGTGGGAAATTCCCGCGGCCAGAGTCCCGATGGATGCGAGCCGCGAGGAACGCTCCGCCATTTTCACCGCCTCGGTGTGACGCCGTTCGGCTTCGATGCGCGCCTGGAAATTGTCATCGCGCTCGAAAGCGTTGGAAATCATGTCCGCCACAATCTGGAAAAGGGTTCGCTCCTCCGGTTTCCATTCACTCTCCGATTCACGGCAGAAGATGATCGCGCCCCGGAACATCTCATCCGAGCCCAGAGGGAAAGCCGCCAGGGAGCGAATCCCTCTTTCGGTCGGACGGACACGGGCGCTTGTATCCAGACCGGAGAGTGTATTGAAAATCATGCTCTCTCCCGCCCGCAAACCGGAGATGAACATCGACGAGTTCAGGAACGAACAACAGAAGCCGCTTCCCGAGGATTCCGAAGCGCTGGACTCGTTCCAACGGTGGTTGGGAATCAGTTGCTCAGCATCCTGATCAAAACGGAACAGGCACGTCCGGTAAACCGGGATGCTCTCCCTGATCAACGCGGCGATCCTCTCCAGAACCACGTTCAGGGTATCCGCGGTATTGAGGAGCGAGGCGATCTCTGAAATCATGCGCTCATTCCGGAGACGGGATTCCAGACGGGCGTGTTCCTCCCGCAGCCGTCTCTCGGACTCCTTGCGTTCGGTGATATCCGTGCTGAACCCCAGAATTCCGATGATCTCCCCGTTTTCATCCCGGAAAGGGAGTTTGTCTGTCTGCAGCCACTTGACCCCGGAACGGGTATCGACCATGTCGAGAATACCTCGACGGGGCGCCCCGGTTTCCATAACCGCCTGGTCATTCTCATAGCTTTCCCCGGCGACATCCGGGAAGAGACTTTCCATGGTGAATCCCTCGATCTCCTTTTTGGGAATCCCATAGAACTCCGCAAACGCCCGATTCACCCGAATGAACCGGTTACGGCGGTTCTTGTAGAATATCATGGCGGGAATGGAATCGAACAGGAGCAACTGTTCCTCACGCTCGCGCATGAGTTCTCCTTCCATCCGTTTCTGCTCCGTGACATCATACACGATGGAATAGATCAGCGGCTTTCCCGATATGGAGACGACCGAACTGAACACCTCCAGGTCGCGGGTGGTATTGTCCGTCATGCGATGCTGAAACGAGACGCGATTCGATTCCCCGGATGCGATATGCGCCAACTCGCGCCGGATCATGGATGGTTCGAGCGCCTGGATGACCTCGGTGACTTTCACCCCGGAGAAGCGTTCAGGGGTGTATCCGAAAAAGTAACATGCCGCGGGATTGGCATCGAGCACGCGCCCGTCCTCCGGGTCGATGAGAAACATGGGAAGACGGGTCATCTGGAAAAGGCAACGGTATCGGCTCTCGCTGTCGCGGAGCCTCCGTTCCATCTCGCGGCGCTCCGAGAGATCGATACCCGCCCCGACCAGAAAACTCACCGCTCCGTCATCCCCGGTCATCGACTGTATCTGCCATCGAACCGGCAGATCCCCACCCCCTTTTTTCCGGAAACAGATTTCCACCGGAACGATCCCTCCGGTCCGTATACTCTCCTCGAATCCCTCCCGTAACCGCCCGCGATCCCCTTCCCTCACGAAACGATCCGCCAGAGGCTCTCCAACCGCCTCCTCGCGAGTATATTCGAGCGCCCGAAGCATGGAATCGCTCATCACCCGGATGGCGCCATCCGGGCCGGTAATGACGGTAAAAACGGGTGAATCCTGAATGAGAATATCACTGATATCTTTTGGCATGTCAAAAGTATCCTGAATTCTGGTGGAATCCATCTCGCCCGTATTCGGGGAAGGAACATCCTCTCCGCCTTGTTCCGGAACCTGGAACGGGCAGCCCCAAACGAGTTTTTTTACCGGGGAAATCCCGGAATGTCCATTGTGATTGTGTACAGCGGGGGTGTGTCCATAATATTGTTTTTTCATCTCATATTCAATGCTTTTTTCAGTATTTCCCCGTAAATACGCCCTCATCGGCACGATATATCGATCCGTCATCACTCACAACCGGCCCCAACCGGGTTATCCGGCGGGAAAGAATTCCCCGCTCAAATCCGCTGTCGGGAATGGACATGACGCGCTGGCTGCTGTTCCCGAGCGGGCGAAAACACCGGATACACAACACCGTGTTCGCACCCGGTTACATATCGGCGGGGATTGACCTGACAATCAACGCAGAAACGCCCGGAGAATTCCATCCCCGGGCGTTTCTTATATTTCTCAGATGCTTTTCCCGCCTCAGCCTCTTCCCCGAACCAACGGGATGTCGGCGTACTCGCACAGTTCCGAGAGGATATCGTACAGACGTTTCTTGCAGGCCTCGGCGCGGATCTTGTCGCCTTCGGTGAGCGCGGCTTTGGGCGGGCCCATTTTAAATCCGCGGACTTCCATGGCGGCCTTGAACCCGAGGGGGAACGGCACGCTGAACATGGTGCGGATCGCGAGGCAGACCGCGAACTGGAGGGAACGGGCGGTATCGTAATCGCCGGCGAGGGTGGCGTTGTATATCTTCACCAGGATTTCCGGGAAGATATTGGCGGTGCCGACCATGGCGCCCTTGGCGCCGATCATGGTGGCCGGGAAAACGAGCTCCTCGCGTCCGGCGAGCACGTTCAACTCGGAACCGACCAGACGGACCTTGTCCATGAAGTGAATGAGATCAGCCATGCTGCCGGAGGAGTCTTTCATCGCCACGACATTGGGGATCTGGGAAACGCGCTTGACCAGATCGTAGGAAAGAGGAGTGGAGAAGAGCGGAATGTTGTACATGATGATGGGCATGTCCGGCACCGCTTCCGCCAGCATCTCGTAATGACGCTCTATGATTTCCTGGGTGACCGAGTAGTAATAGGGCGGCGAGCAGACAATGGCCTCGCAGCCGATTTCACGGGCGTACTTGGCGAAATCGATGGACTTTTCGATATGGCTGGCGGTAACTCCGGCCAGAACCGGAATTCGTCCCCGCGCGGCCTTCTTTACAATCGACATGAGATTGCAGGCTTCATCCGTTTCCAGGTGGACGAATTCACCCACGCTCGAAACGGTGAACAGGAACTTGCATCCGCTGTTGTAGCAGAAATCCACAATGTCCTGCAACACATCAGCGTTGACCTTGCCGTTCTCATCGAAAGGCGTCAGCATCGCCGGGGCGATTCCCTCGGGCTTGAAAAACATCGCACTCCTCCTGATATGTAAAACGCAAACGTATGCCTGCCGCGTGCGGCGTATTCCCGCGGAAATGAAACCGGCGGAGAGGGGTGAGCCTCATCCAAATCGCTTCGGCTGCCGGAAGATGGAAACAAAACGCCGCCCGAAACGTTGTAAGGATTATGAAAAAATAACCTTTTGAATCGCCGATGTCAAGCGGCATTGCCGATAAACCGCTTGACCTCCGGACGGAATTATAGTATTTTAGGGATGTAAAATGGAGGGATGGACTATGGCGCGTAAACCTGCCACAATCGAAAAAGCCGGATTCCTGAGAAATCTTATCTTGTACTACGCGGGTATCGGGGTAATCGTCGCCGGGTACATTTTCCTCTCCATCGGCGACGCGAACAGTTTCACCTCCCTGACACTCGGTCCCGTGGTCCTGGTGGCCGGCTATCTCCTCGCCATGCCGGTCGCACTCCTGGCGGGAGTGAATCGTAAAGACAAGGTTCCCGTTCCCGAAACGTCGGAACCGGTCGCCACTCCGGCCAAACCGGGAAAAAAAGCATAGATTCCGATTATGGGCGATTGACTCAGTTGGTTCAGAGTGCCTCCCTTACAAGGAGGAAGTCACAGGTTCGAATCCTGTATCGCCCACCAAATAATTGATTGTAATACAAGGGTTTACGATGATGTCGTAAACCCTATATTTTTGCCCGAAAACCATTTGCTATTACTTTTCCAGCAATTTGCTATTACTTTTTCTACAAGCTACACCGCAACGCCCATCGGCGGTTCCTCAGCATCATCGTTCCGAGGACACAGGAACTCGTCCAACACCCCCAACTGGCTCTCCAGATATTCCGGAGACTGATGAGCGTACCGCTGGGTCGTCGCTACCTGAGAATGCCCCAATATCTCCTTTACCGCGTATATCGGGACACCCGCTTGTACCATCCAGGACGCCGCTGTATGGCGAAGGTCATGGAAGTGGAAGTTGGAAATACCGGCCTTCTTCAGCGCTTCGTGGAAAGAGCGGTCAATGTTGATGATTTTCACCCCGGTCTTGGGAGAGGGGAAGACAAAGCAGTTTTTACTTTCCCGCCGTTTCCGCGCCAGCAGTTCATACACCGTCTGGTTCATCCGAATGTTGCGCCGCTTTCCGCCCTTTCCTACGATGGTGATCTCCCCATGCCTGAATCGTTGGTTGAGAATAACATTCTCCCACTTCAGTCCGAAGATTTCGTCCTGCCGCATTCCAGTACCCAGAGCAAAAACGATGATGTCCCGCAGGAAAGTGGGAGCCGCATCGATCAGATGTCGAGACTCCTCTCTCGTGAGATACCGCTCTCGGATTGGAGCCTCTTTCAAGAGTTTCAGCCCCAGAAGGTTATTTACCTCGATGTATCCCCATTCAGCAGCCCGAGAGAGAACTCCTTTCAAGCACGAAACCTCTTTGTTCACGGTCGCATTACTTACTTCGTCCAGTTTCCTGTTCGCCATGTAAGTCTTGACCATGAGTTTGGTTATGCTATTCAATTTGCTCTTCCCGAAAACGGGTTTCAGATGACCGAAGCTCGACTGATACGATTCCTGCATCTTCGCACTCTGGTTCTTTCCGTGGAGTTCGAGGAAGATGGGGATGAACTGTTCCAACGTCAGCATCTCTCTGGATACCGACGTAGGGGGAATCGCTGCATCAGAGGGGGTTTCCCCGCCAGATGCCTTCTTTTTCCTTCGCGGATCAATACCCTGACGGATAAGCTCCTTGTACTCCTTCAGTTTTGCCTCTGCCATGTCTTTCCTGGGCCCCGCCACCTCCATTCGGAATTTACGCTTCCCGTCTTCCTTGAAATAGTACGTGATGTACCATTTGTTATCTCTTTTCATCACAGCCATAGGAGAGCCTCCTCCCTACGACCACGTAACCACACCGGGGACAATATATATTCTTGCGTGTTTCTGGGAAAGCCCTGTTTGGAAGGGAAGCGTATCATGACGTGCCTCCCTTCCGGGAATTCATGAACCGGTTAATTTGGTCTATGTCGAATCTGATTGTAGACTTCCGCTTCCCTTTCGAGAGGACATGACCTATAAGCTTTCCTGTTTTCGTCCAATTATATACTGTTGAAGGGGCCACCTTGAAGTATTTTGCTACCTCTTCGGGCGTATAGAGAATCCCAGTGATTTCAAATATGCCCTTATACACATCTTTTTTGAAACTATCTTGCTTCATATCCCTTTATATTCAGAGAGTTGGCGTTTGCTTGCGAAACTGTTGAAATAGAGGTTTCGGCGGCATAGCATTGCTCCCTGTCCTTTGTAGATTATTGTCTTATTTACAACGGTGAAATCAAGAGCCAATCCAAAGATAATGAAATCGTATGATACGTGAGTTCCCGGCACCCTGACCTTCGATCCCCTTCCACCAAGTCGCTGAGTCACAAGCTATTCCTGCCCCCTCCGGAGGAAGGTGGCCCGGTGGGCCGGTAGGGGCTGCTTTCCCCAAGAAGGCTATATCCTTATTTGCGGATAGGCTCTAAGTCGGTCTTTACCTCGGAATCCATGAAACTGAATTCCTCTATATAGTCATGCAAATTTTCAGTATTTCGAAAGAACTCATCTATTCCTTCAAAATTTGGACGATGATACAGTGTGTCCTTCTGTTGTCATTTCATTTTGCCTTTCCAGATAGAATGGAAAAAACAAGTCTCTACGACTTTTAATTACTATATATTCTTATTGTTTTTTTTCATTCTATAGATCCATAACTTACTTGTACCATTCCTGAACGGTGCTCAATGGGAGGCCAAAGCGGTCTCTTGCTTCTCTGGGGTTTACATATCTCATCCTTACTGCCTCTCTGAAATCAGTTATTATTCGGCCATCTGATTTTAGCTCGGATGAATGTTTCAGGTTCGGAAGATGAAGCCGAAACTTTTTCGGGTATCCAGGGAAGGGAAAACTTGCTGCCCTGTAACTGGGGTCCACTTCTAGTATTCCCCGTTTCTCCAAATATTCTTGGAACTCTTTGTATTCATTCGCCCTTGCAATCTTAATCCATATTGTTTGTGGGCAAAATACCCACTCATACTTCATTCGGGGCCGGAAATAACTTATCAGCTTGAACATTCTCTTCTGATTCCTCAAATCTCCCCCAAAATGCTCAGCTATAAATTCGAGGTCACACTCGCGAATAGAGTACAACCCGTTATGAATTGAATCGGGGAGTACCTGAAGATGTACAAACTGTTTATAGACCCAATCCACGATTTCCTCAATATCGCGGTCTATCACCATCCATCTTCCTGCATTCACCGTACGGCTATTTCCGTTGCCCTTTTTCCTGATCCATTCTTTGACAATTTCTACCGTACACTCTGGGGGATAATTTTGGCTGAAAAGCCAGATTACCACAGATTGTGTGGCATTATGTCGGGTCCTGACTTCTTGAAGGCCCTCTTGATAGAGAAACGCCCCCTCGTTTTTACATCCAACATCAGGAGGAGTGTACCATTCGGTATTTTTCGTATATTCCCTTTCAGAGAAAGAAGCAGAGACAGTGCTTAAGTCAAAAGGTTCAACTTTATCGAACCAGTAAAGCTTATCCTGCCATGACATATTAATCCTGGGATAACCATCCGAAATAATGAATTGTTTTGCACCGAAAGGGAGACGGATCAGGGAGCTATTATTCGGATAAACTTCCAATGTTCCCGATTTCACTTGCAAACATTTTTTTAATGTTAACTGAAACCGCTTTGCTGTCGGAGGTTTGCATTCGTATTCCGGCTTGATAATGAGATGGGTGCTGCCATCATCCTCATATGAGGGAGAGGTACATAGAAGATATTGCCCTTCGCGGAGTCCTAACCGGTCGATAGTTCCATGAACAATGTCTAGCTTGTCCCCATCGAAATCAATCAATCCCCAGGCATTATACCATGCCGTGACTATTCCAGCCCAATAGTCTCCTCGAAGATGCCCTTGAGTAATCGCATCAGTGATATTGTACTTTCTTTTCTCCCAAGAGCCTTTGTGTCTCTGGATTCCATATGGCCTGTGGTAATTCCGGACAAACGCATCCTTGTAACTTTCAAGCTCCTCTGTAAAAAAACTCATGCCGCACCTTTCTCCATATCAATAACCTCCTTGTCTTCGGGCATTACAATGCGAGCATATGAAGTGAATCTCTCTTCACTTGGGGTATAAGGGAGAATCTCGTGGCCCAGTTTCTTTTCCAACTTCTGTATCCATTTTCCTCTTTTGTATGGTTTTCTTTTGAAAGGTCCCATTGACAGGAGCAATGGTAAATTTTGAATATCCGTTTTAAAGCAGAATAATCTGTCATCCGTCTTTTTTTCACCGAAAATCAGTCCTGTATTTTTCAGTCGAAGGAAGGTCTTCTTTTCCCAACAGTAACAGCCAAGGATGTATTTTTTTTCTTCCGGTTCATCTCCCATATCCTTCCCCGGTGTTTCGGGACTCTCTGATGGATAGCCGGAGAACAAGTACACCTCCATTTGTTTAGTTAAAATAATTACTTCGTTGTTTTCATCCTTCCTTAAGTGCTTTACCAATTTAAACAAGGGGATGCACCCGGAAGCGACTATTGCATCGATGAGCGGGGACTTCATAAATTTTACTCCAAATCACTTATGTGGCGTAACGCACGCCACCGAATTGTTAAAAGCATACACTTGTATAGTGTAACGCACGCAATGTTTTGCCGCAACAATTATAAAATGTCATTCTCCTTCCTTGTTTAACTGTGAGTCAACGACCTCCAGTATACGATCAATATTGATCACCAACATCTCAGTGTTCTTTTCGACTTCCTGAAGAGAAGACGATGTGTCTTCATCTTTTGGTATCAAATGAATCCTCACGATACCACTTGAGCCACTTATCAAAGCATTAAAGTAGTAAACTATAAATTTATACTCGTGAATATCACGTTTGAGAATTGTTCCTGCATGAAACACAAAATGGTGGAAAAAGCTCGAAGCTTTCTCTCTACTCAATCCCATGTTCAAAAGGCTAGTAAAGAGAACAATTCCATAAACATCTAAAAGGGAAAACAAATTCTTCTTTCCTTGACCTTTTGACTTCTCGATGCTGGGAGTTATGAAATCTTTATCGATCCATTCCCGGATACGCCCCCGATCGATTCCCAAGAGTTTACTTACATCGAAAGTAGAAAAAGCCGTATTCATTGTGTCTCTCCTTCCCTGCGTATCTTATGTGGTGTAACACACACAACGTTAATATACTAGATATAACGCATATACGCAATATCTTTTTTAGAAAAAATGTGCCTGATGTTCTCCGATGGGCAGAGGCAGGTCTGCGGCCCCGTTCAGGAGAGAAGAAAGACAGGATCGTCATAGTCAGCAGGATCATCATAGTCAGCGTGAGAGTAGAATATACATGTCCCCCTCCCCTCGCCTATAAGAATACAGACCTTTTATGTATTATCGTTTTCGGTACTGCAAAGGAACTCGTTTCTTGTCGTAAAGAAGCATTGGGGTAAGCGGTATCCACCATCCTAAATTTTTCTGATGATAGTGGGCCTTTATATTTGCAACTATAATGTAGAAAGGAATGTTCCATTGCATAAAACTATTGTTTTCACGATAGGTAGGAGGGATACATGATTTTTCGGAGATCATTGAAACTAGACCCCGAAAAATGCAACGGGAGACGTTTTTTTTGAAAACACATGAGGAGTCCATGTCTTCGGGGAGGTTACCGATCACCGGGAAAGTATGAGGTACAAGGATGGCTGGAAGCCAACCGAAGAACCTCATTCTTTCCCGGAAGCCGGAATATGAACTTCCGGGACGTTCGGTCTTGACTGCCTTCAATCGATTCCGTTTATTGAATAAGTTCCTTACAGCTACAACGCCATATTATCAACCGCACGATTGTTCCAAGGGGGACATCTTTGGATCTTATCTACCTCATTACCCCTTCCGTTTTGATCTTGGTTGTGCTCGCGGCTGTATGGCTCGATCGCTGGAGCGTTCCAGTCATCGTGATCGCCTTGGGGTCGGGAATCTTCTTCGGCAGCGATGTGCTGAACTTCTGGAACTTTGGCGATATGATCTTGACCAATCAGATCGCCAACTTCGCTTTGATTTTTATTCTGTTCCACGGTGGGTTTGTAACCAAGCGGGACGATTTCAGGGCTGTGGCGTTGCTCGCGGGCGGATTGGCCACATGGGGAGTGGTTTTAACTGCGGCGGCAACGCTTGGCGTACTTTGGGGAATCCTGGGGTGGCCCTTCGAAAAGGCCTGCCTGCTGGCGGTCATCATATCCTCTACCGATGCGGCGGCCACGTTCTCCATTATTCGCCGCAAACCGCTCGCTCCTAGACTATCCTCCGCCGTAGAGATTGAAAGCGCCGCCAACGACCCCATGGCAGTGCTGTTGACCGTGGTGGCGGTTAATAGCTTTGCCCAAGGGGGCACCACTATCCATCCCGTGGTGCTGTTGTTCCTGTGGAAGTTTTCCGCGGGACCGATGCTGGGCTGGCTGGTCGCGCGCACAACACTCTGGCTATTCAATCATCTGAAAACACAGGACCGGGGACTGTATTATGTGCTCTTTGTCGGTGTTGTGCTCATCACTTACGGGCTGGCTGAATCGATCCAGGCCAGCGGCATTCTGGCGGTATTCATCGCCGGATATGTGATGGGTAACCACCCCTTTGTCTATAAACAGGGAATCGCCAATTTCTCATCAGCCTTCTCCACCATCGCCAATATCGGCATGTTCGTGCTGATGGGCTTCCTTGTATTTCCACACCAATGGAAAAATATCTGGCTGGAGGGTATCTCGTTATTTCTGGTTTTGACCTTTGTATCACGTCCCATAGCGGTGACCTTGGGCACCCTCGGCATGCGTCTGGGGTGGAAAAAGAAATTGTTTGTTATGTGGGCGGGTTTACGCGGATCGGTACCCATCATTCTTGCCACCTATCCGGCTGCCGCAGGGCTTTCGGAAAGTCAGGATATATTCAATCTCATCTTCTTCGCCGTGCTTCTCTCGATTCTGGTCCAGGGAACCACATTGGGGAAAGTGGCAAAACTGCTGGGGCTTTCAACCATCGCGCGTCCGAAGCCGTTGTACAATCTGGACCTGATCACTATGGCAAAGAGCGATATGGACCTGATCGTGGTTGACCTGCCGGGACCCAAAGGGGCTGTCGGTGCACAAATCCAAGACTTGGGGTTACCATCGGAAACGGTGATTATTTTAATCACGCGAGGCAAAGAAGTACTGAGCCCCAGCGGGAATACGAATCTACGGGGATGGGATCAGGTAACCGTTCTTGCCCATGCCGGGGATGAGGAGGAAATCCGCCGCGTATTGAATAGTTCTGTCCAGAAGACCGACGTCGCAGCCGAGCCTGACGGCGATGATTTGTAATCGCGTAATCCGTGGGGAAAAAACCGATTGTTCAGCAGGGATTCCCTCTTCAAGTAGCCGGTCGAGAACCTCGTTCGCCCTATCGATCAGACCCTCGCGTGAAAGCATCGCAATCTAACGTTGCCCTATCATTTTGGTATCGATATGGGTAGCGAGTTGATTGTAGTGACGGGCGACGTGTTTCAATAAAATAATATTTGATTTTTCCCGGCAATCGTTTATAGGGCGGGGAAAGATAAGCCGTCTCCCCGATCGTAAGAAAATACCCCTAAAAATTGCAATAGAACGCTGATTTTTTCTAACCGGACGCCGGTTCGGGACCGGATACACCGGAGGATCAAACGAGAGGTCAATTTATAACCGATCATCTTGTGTCAGGACCTTTGGCTCGCTCGGCC
>CAYRTQ010000009.1:0-9421 GCA_964426865.1 uncultured bacterium | reverse complement strand
TTCTTCATCCGTAAGGGATTCGAGGGATACGTCGGACCCTGGTAATGGTACGGCATCTTTATGTTCTTCCAGCCCAAGATGCTTTATGATCAATTCAGTTGCCCGTAACTGGATGGCATAATCCGGAATCATTCGTTCTCCAAGTATTTCACCATTTTTTATTGACAGTTTAATCTCCTGTGCATCCATCAGTTCCGAAAGCTTTTCTGCAATGCGTTTTGCATCAATTCCCTGTTCATGGAGAGCTTTTCTCAACAGATCTCTCCCAATGGGGTCATTGGGTAACTGATCTTCAGAAACAGTATCTTGGAGCATGCCGGTCTCAACATGGCTTTGCGATGCCAGGAGTTGTTCAGGGGTAAGGCTGTTATCTTGCATCTATCATCGCCCTCCTTGTAATCACGCAATCTGGTTCTATACAGGAAATACTCCTTCATGCCGAATTCAAAGATATATACGGCAGGACGGGTGTAGAACACGACAACTAATAATATAAGAAATTACACCTAATGAAACAAAGCAATATCTGCATAGTCAATGATAAAATTTGAAGATAAGGGGAAATGAAGAGGTATGGGTGATGGGGTTATTCATACTGGATAAAAGGATAATGATTGGCTGTAGGTCCAGGGGGAAGTAAAACACCATGTGGAGCGGATTGGGGGAAGTGCATTATTTTCTGAAAGTTCTTGACATGGGTTCAGAATTCGGAGATATTGGATGCAAACTGTTTCTATGTGCAGAAATACTAAGAGGTTACTTGCGAGAAATTAGCACCTTTTCGGATTGGCTTCACTTGTCATATTTGGATGTCGAATGCTGATTGTTAATGATGGGGGTACTTCTCTATCAATTTGAACCTTTGACTGTATTAAGGCCGAGATTATTTGCGTGCTCCCTTTGGTAAATAGGAGAAGCTTTGAATATGGATAATCCATTTTTCGACCACCCCATCCTGAACTCTCCTTATACAAGCCCTTCGCGGCACTGGGAGTTGGATAAGGACGGGCAGCCCACGCAGAAGATAATCGAAGCCCGCATGAACGCCGACCTCCACATGGCTGAAGATTTGAAGAACACAGGGAAGGGCAACCTCTTCGTCATCTTCGGCGAGCCGGATATCGACCTCCTGTACGAGTCTGATGGCAAGCTACGTGTGAAGTTGAACGGTGTAGATGTTTTCAAACCTCAGCTTGGCAGAGTGGAACCCAGCAGTATCGATGAGATTGCCTGCTGGTTCATTGATACTGATTACAATGAAGAAAGCTTCTTCGTCCGTCACGCCTATTTCCTCGGCGCGAATGACCCATACAATTCCCTGAAAACCACGCTGAAGGCCGAAATCGACCCGGAAGCGTGGGCCACCCTCCATAGTGACACCTCTCGCCCCTTCGAGAAACCGAAAAATGGCCGCATTTCCGTAAAGGTGATCAATCATCTGGGAGATGAGGTGATGAAAGTCTTTAAAGTGTGATTACACTTTAACAGTCTTTAGCCTAGGATAAAGCATTGTGAAAACGGAAACTGATGTTCTTGAACTCTACCTATCCCTTTTCAAGGGACGGGAGGACTGTTTCGGCCAGCAGCATGAATCTTCCTATTGCCCAGTCCATCGTCCGTTGGATGCCTTTTACCTCCACCAGCATTTGTCTGGTGACGTAACATATGGCGTCTATGTGCTATCCAAAGAAAGCAGTTGTTATTTCTTCTGTGTCGACATCGATATACCAAAAGCTGAACTGAAGATAACAGATTTCGCAAACCGAACCGCGAAATACGATTACTTGGGGCAGCACCTGCGCGATACGATTCATACTCTCACCGTAACACTCGGAATTCCACAAGAAGCCTTGTTGTTGGAAGAAACTGGCGGCAGAGGATATCACATCTGGATATTCCTGAGAGATGCTATCGTAGGCGATAGTGCAGTGGCGTTCGGCAGGATACTCAAGAATTATCTCAGATTTGAAATCGAGTTCTTTCCGAAGCAAGGACAACTAACCGGCAAGAAATTCGGCAACCTTATTAAGCTCCCGTTGGGTATACACCGTAAATACAGCGTTCGTAGTGTATTCTTTAGATTATCTGATGGCGAACCGCGGTATTGCGAGGGCTTGGAGTGCAATTTGGAGTTTCTCACCCGAGTCGTACCAGCAGACTCGGCGGTTGTTCTTGAAATTGTCAGAACTCACCCAGCATCGGTAGTAACAACACGAAGTGTGGAATATTGGAGTACGGAGCGCGAATTACAACGCCCACTCTTCAGGGGCGATCTCAAGACTCTCGTCACTCGCTGTACTGCGATCCAATGTCTTCGCGCCAAGGCAGAAGCTGGTCAGCATTTGACGCGTGCAGAAGCTTTCCACTTCGCAAACATTCTGGTTTCAGCGGAGCAAGGACAGGACTATGTTGTTGAGACGATGCGGGCTTCCTACGGTGGTGAGTATGACGAACAGAAGACGTTGACCGAGATTGAGAAGATCCGTCCTCTGTTCCCGACCAGTTGTGCGACGCTCGTTGAACAGGGCATCTGCTTAGAGTACTGCCGGGAGGGGATACGCAAGAGAAACACTGATCCTCTCCTTACGAGCACAACCCCGTGTGGTGTCTGGTTAAAAAGGCTTCAAGGTGCTCCATCTTCGGGATCTGAGGATCTGGTAATGCGGATTGGGGAGACGAGCAATGTCAGAAGAAGCTTCTTCCAGCTAAAGACTTACCATGAGCACGAAGATTCACTATTTTTTGATCCCTTCGATTTCGAGCAGTATGAAAAGGACTTTGCGTCGAATTGTGAGATCATTGCCGGGGTCCTCCGGGAGAGATTGATGCCACCATTTGCGGGGTATCTGGACGTCGAGATTCCCAAGAAATTAGACACAGATTACCATCTTGTGTATCGAAAGATGTCCTACTCAACAGTCCATGATCAAGTCCCTATTCAGGCAGTTTTCAACATCGTTGCGCCCCTGATCGAGCGTGTCTTCCTGGATTGCTCTTACGGTTACCGATGGAATTCCGATGAACATAATCCGAACCGTATCTTCAATGACTGGCGTGAGGCCTATCCACGCTTTCGTGGCCAGATGCTGGCGGCTCTGCGGGGCAATCCGAATGGTTTTCACATTTGCTGCGATATTAAGGGTTACTACGACCACGTGGACCACGCAATGCTATCGGTGCAATTGCGTAGTATTATCGGAGACGGTTACGTTTTGAAGTTCATCAATGATGTCGTTGCCATGTACCGCCACGATCATCGTGAGGCAAAGGGTTTACCCCAAGGCCCAGCATACGCTAGACTCCTCGCTAATCTATTCCTGAACGACCTTGACAAATTCGCAACCCGTCATACGGCTAAGTACCTACGTTACGTTGATGACCTGTTCCTATTCTATGACTCTAAAGAGAACGCCAATCGGGGCTTGCAGGAGGTAGTCAAATATCTTCATAACCTTGGCCTTGAATTGTCCGAAGCCGATGATAAGAAGCCGACTATTACACCGAATACAGACGAGTCGCGTGTGCGGCGGTCACTCGATAAGATCCAGTACGGAATTCTTGAGGGAACGCGGCAACTCAAGCATTTGGATCAGAGTGGAGTATCTGACTTCTCAGATGCTGTAGAACGGCACAGCGCTTCGCCAGCGACGCTTGACGATCTTCTCAAACTGAACGACTATATGCCATCCCTTCTCTATGTCGTTACGGAGGAATCACTCGTCCCACATCCCCTGCGGGGCAAGGTTTGGGCTATCGTCAAATATCTGATTGAGCATCGCTGGTTCTTCCCCAAAAGACTAAAAATGGTCTTCTGCCGACTGCTCGACCTCAGTCCGAGCGATGAGGAATTGGCTGAACTCTACGAATCTATGGAGCCAGCGCATAAGGTCTACTTCATCCTGAGTATCTATGGAAACTGGCTGGCAAGCGAGAGGAACAGAGATTTACTTGAACGGGTAACAGGTAAGGCGGTTAGAGATGGATGTGCTTTCGTTCGCGGATTCGGCATTGCAATTGGAATCCGACTTGGTTTAAGAGATAGGTTTGGATTGACGTCCGAATCATATATTCTGGAACTGTTGCGCGAAAGTTCCTATTTCGCACCTGGGAAATGGGTCAGTGGGATTGCCTATTTGTCCCTTTGCGATGAGAGGGAATCTGTTAGGAAACTGGTGAACCCGGACAGTATAAGTTTTCTTAAGGCACTTCTCTTGGATAACCTTGGTGGAGAGATACAGACATACTTGGACGGAAAATACATTAGCAACATTATCGACGGTGCTGATGCGACACTTCTACCAACAGTGTGTACTCTCATCGTTTCGACCAATAGCAAGTCAGATTTGCTCGACAAGTTGTTGGAAGTCGCCGCTTCACATCCAGCACTGAAGCCGTCCGTTGTCGCAATGCTGGGTACCAAATTGTTCGATTCTCTTGCTGGGGCCGGGCGCGCCAGGATCGAGAATCTAAAAATGCTTTACCAAGACAACGTGAAAGATCCGGAGATTAAACGCATTCTCCAAACGGGTCTTCTTCGTATCTCCGATGAATGTCTTCCAGATATCGACGGGATTGACTTTGCTAAGTGTCACCAACAACTCGGCAGATACAATGAGTGTTTTCTGTTCCGGTACACGGGCCAGTTAACAGACTACGATTGCTTGGAGTTGATTCCTCTCTCTCGGTTGCGGCAGTACATATCTTCGGATATCGAAAGCCTCAAAAATGTGTTTGAAGATTTATCAGAGAAGAATATTCTACCGCCACTCAAGTTCATCTATGATAGTGGGCGTGAGGAAGTGAATATCCAACTCCGGCTTATCCAAGCGATGAAACCAGTGTCAACGGACGACTTTCATCTGGACCAAACGTCAATTTTGCGCGCTTTGCGATTGGTCGTTCAAGTCTATAAAAAGGCAAGCTACTTCCGCCGCATGCTTGGTAGGGCACCTTTCATCCACGCCGATAACCTACTTGTGAGTGAGACTGATACGAGCGTCGTATTTCAGACCGTCGGGATGAGCTTATGCTCGCCATACCTCATCGATGGTACTGCAATCGGGGATGAGGAAGAAGACATACCCAGAATGGTCGGAATGTTGCTCGCTCGCCTTCTAGTTGGCGATTCAGGAAAAGTCCAGGCGTTCATTAAAGCGCCTCACACCGGTGTAGAGTCTTTCCTTGCCCTATTCATCAAAAATATGTCATCGAAGACCACTGCGAAGTTTTACTCATGCTCCAGATTTGAATACATGATTGACGAACTGGTTGCTGCGTCAGAACACGGCGAGCAACAGATCGCCGCTCTGTACATGCGCGAACGATTAAAGGGCGCGATGTTCAGACGAAATGGCCAACGAGTAACTTGGTATGGCTTAGCCAGTACTGTTGCCGAACATATTTCTCATCTTCGCGAGATATGTTGCAAGGAGTCTATCAAACAATTCGCGTACCGCAATCGCTTCGCATTATCACCATTCTCCAAAAGCCAGCCCCACTGGGTTAGCAAACAGTTGTTTAATATAGCAATGAATCGGGGGATTGGACCAACTGGCAGTGATATTGACCAGACTTATGCCGCAATAGTGGAGTACCTACTACTTTACTCGGCTGTGAGTATTGAGACTCTATCCCTATACCGGTGTGTTCAAAGAGTAACAAGCCGCGACAGACTGCCACTTGCATTAACCAAAACATTAGGATCTATCCGGGTCAGTGCTGCCGAATACGAAGAGACCTTTGATCTGTCGGAACTCACCGCCATAAGAACAGCTTCTCATGTGGAATCGGTGTGCGAGACAGTTCAAGAAGTGGGCGAGCTTTCCCTTAGGCAGATGATGCTGCATATTCTTCTGTCGTTTGATGTACGCGTCACAGAAAATAGAGTCAATATCAGTGGCGACGGTATCATACCCTCCTCTGTTTTTAGACCCCTTGCTCACGCTTGCATGGTTAGGATTCCACGCATTGAGGAGAATATCCGGATGGTAGTCATTGCTATATTAGAAGCTTTACAGAATAACGATATAATAGTTCTACCTAATGTAACTATTGACCTACGAGAAGACCTTATTGTTCTTGCAGATGATTTCAAACGCTTCAGGAAGCACCTTCGCATCAGGCGATGCTCCGGGGGTGTCAGTGGGAAGCGATACTTTCCCCCGGATGTGAGGTGTGAGTCGTCCTTTAGAAAAACTATTATGGCAAAGGAGGCTGCACTTCCCGGCTCTCCACTCACCAGTAAACTACCAGCAAGCCAATACCATGGTTCATGGGATATGCAAGGCAAAGCGGTAGTCAATCTCATCGTACCTGATGATGGACTGAATGCGCTTCTTTCAGATCTGAAAGCAGGCAAGTTCTTCGGTATCAAATTGACTTATCTCTACTCTGGCAAAATGATGCTATTCTATGACGTATTGATAATGCTTGTCATATTCGCGTTTCTCGCATTTTGCGAATACGAGAAAGAATTATTTAAAGATCACGCAGTATGGAGCGCTATCCTAAATTGTGGGTCCAAGATTTTTGTGACCGCCTTCGTAGGTTTTTGTGGGAAGATGGTCTTTTGGGATATTGGCCACTGGATACCCGGTTTGGGGGCATGGATCAAAGGGTTTCGTGAGACAAACGATAGGGGAATTGACAGCCCTAAGTAGGTAATGTTTGTCAACGAATATCGCATAGAAAATACATACTTAATAAAGCAATGTTTGGTGAATTGGATGATGTCCATAAACTTCCTCATCGCCGACACGTTCACCGACAGTCTAGCCCGATTAACTTGCGAGGAGCAGAAGGCTGTAAAGACAACAGCATTCGACTTGCAACTCAACCCGGCCAATCCCGGTATGGGCTTCCACAGGCTCGACCGGGTAAAGGACAAAAACTTCTGGTCGGTGCGGGTCGGCAGTGATATCCGGCTGATCGTTCACAAAAGCTATACGAGCCTCCTGCTCTGCTATGTCGGCCACCATGACCAGGCGTATGAATGGGCGGAACGGCGCAAATTGGAAACACACCCCCAGACAGGCGCTGCACAGCTGGTCGAAATTCGTGAGACGGTGAAAGAAGTCATCGTCCCGGTTTACGTGGAAGCCGAGATTCCTGCTGTACCGAAACCACCTGCCGAAGAGAATCCCGTATTTTCCGGTATGTCCAATGTCGAACTTCTCTGCTATGGTGTTCCTCCCGAATGGATCGATGATGTCTTGAAAGTTACCGAAAGTGCGCTGTTGGCTTTGGCCGATCACCTGCCTGCCGAGGCTGCGGAAGCGCTCCTGGAATTGGCAACCGGCGGCAAACCGCGAGTGGTACAGCCCGTTCCAGGAGCAACGAATCCATTCGAGCATCCCGATGCCCAGCGCCGCTTCCGGGTAATGACGAATGTGGAAGAATTGCAGCGCGCCTTTGATTTCCCTTGGGAAAAGTGGACGATTTTCCTGCATCCCGAGCAAAAGCAGTGGGTAGAGCGGGAGTATACCGGCCCGGCGCGTGTTTCGGGTTCAGCAGGCACCGGCAAAACCACTGTCGCCCTACACCGGGCTGCATTTCTGGCGCGTACCCATTCAGATGCCCGCGTCCTTCTGACGACCTTCTCCGATACCCTGGCAAATGCATTGCACACCAAGCTGAAGCGATTGCTGAGCGGTGAACCGCGGCTCGCAGAGCGAATTGACGTGTTCTCCATCAACGCTATCGGGGAACGCCTCTACAAGTCACATTTCGGGGTACCGAGGGTTGCTTCGGCGGAAGTGATTCGTGAAATCATCAGTGATGCCTCCGGTGCAATACCTGGCCATAGATTCAGCCTGTACTTTCTGCTTACTGAATGGGATCAGGTAGTGGATGCATGGCAATTGGAGAGCTGGGAGGCATACCGTGATGTCGTGCGCCTCGGCAGAAAAACACGGCTTCCGGAGGCACAGCGGAGGGTGTTGTGGTCCATCTTCGAGCGCGTTTGGGCCGAGTTGAAGGCTCGCAAACTGATTACCCGCGCGGAATTGTTCAATACACTGGCGGATAAAATCACGAAGAGCAGGAACATGATCTTTGATTTTGCGGTCGTGGATGAGGCGCAGGACATCGGCATCTCCCATCTCCGTTTCTTCGCCGCGCTGGGTGGGGAGCGGCCCAACGCTCTATTTTTCGCCGGTGACCTCGGACAGCGTATCTTCCAACAGCCGTTTTCATGGAAATCCCTCGGTGTGGACATCCGGGGGCGTTCGCGGACTTTGCGGATCAATTATCGTACATCGCACCAAATCCGTTTACAAGCGGACCGTCTTCTCGGCCCGGTCGTGATGGATGTGGACGGTAACGGCGAGAACCGAAGCGATACGATTTCTATATTCAATGGTTCGCCACCGACGATTCAAAAGCTCACAGGCGAAGATGAAGAGATAGAAGCAGTCGGCAACTGGATAACGGAACGGGCAAAGGA
This sequence comes from uncultured bacterium, assembly GCA_964426865.1. Classification (GTDB taxonomy): domain Bacteria; phylum Latescibacterota; class Latescibacteria; order Latescibacterales; family Latescibacteraceae; genus JAWLHT01. Next base: position 978 of record CAYRTQ010000009.1, on the reverse strand, counting down.
CGGAGTGCTTCCACACGAATTCGGTGTTTTTGTTCGGTCCGAAGCGGAACTTGACCGGGCGAAAGCTGCCGTGCAGGTATCCGGTATGGAATATAAAGTACTTGATGAAAGCGTTGAAACCGCCAATGGTCATATCTCCATCTGTACCATGCGCCTCGCCAAAGGTCTTGAGTTCCGTGCCGTGGTCGTGATGGCCTGTGATGATGAGATCATTCCTTTGCAGTCCCGTATCGAAACGGTCGGCGATGATGCCGATCTCCAGGAAGTCTATGATACTGAGCGCCACCTGCTCTATGTTGCCTGCACACGGGCGAGGGATTACCTGCTCGTAACGTGTGTTGAGCCAGGGTCGGAGTTTCTCGATGATATGGGGGTGTAGATTCCAGAATATTGCATTACATCCATTCTTACGAAGCCTTCTTTTGAAATAGAAGTTAAACATGAATGTATTTGCGAGGTTATTTTGCTATTACTTTTTTGACGATTTGCTATTACTTTTCTGATGAGTGTTGGAAATGATGGAAATAACATGTATATAACGATTAATTGTATTTCTTTGAATGATATGTGGTTACGTGGTACATAAGGTTATACAATGTTTTACGATTTCCCCTCGGGTATCTCTTACAAGGAGGAAGTCACAGGTTCGAATCCTGTATCGCCCACCAATAATTAATTATAGAAAAAGCCACTTACGAAAACAGGTAAGTGGCTTTTTTATGCCCGAATCCCCCAGAGCCACCCTAACTGCAAACCGTTGTCATTCCCCAAGGCCAGTCACCCGCCCCGGCAAAATCAGCCTCGCCCCTTCCTGAACGCTGTATTCTCCCCTTTTGACGTTTTTAACGCCCACCGTGCAACTGTATTATACGCTTGCGGACAGACAAAAAACGCCCTCGTTCAAAATCATTCCTTTACACCACATCGATAGAGTCCGTAAATTTCTGTAAAAAGGGATTGTAAAAAAGGCGAGCCTGC
>CAYRTQ010000008.1:30267-30529 GCA_964426865.1 uncultured bacterium | reverse complement strand
GCAAAATCAACCCCCACATCCCTTATGAAACCCTCGAAGAAGCCGCCCTGACCGGGGAGTCCGTCCCGGTCGATAAGCAGGTCGAGATACTGTCGGGCCGGATCGGACGCGGATCCCTTGCCGGCGGTGCCGATGAGATTGGCGAACGCGGCGGTGCAGGCCCAATACACCGCGAACTGGGCGATTCCGGTGGAAGGGCAGAGCTTGAACCGCGGGTTCTGGGGCGCCGAAACCAGTCCATTGTACCAGGGCATCTGGCTGT
>CAYRTQ010000008.1:15659-30226 GCA_964426865.1 uncultured bacterium | reverse complement strand
CTTCCTCGATGCGCGGCCAGGTATACCGCTCGGCAACCAGCGCATCGGGCGGCGTCTTCGCAAACCGGTAATAGTTGGTGGTGACCCCGACCACATACACGCCGCGGTCATGGACCTCCTGCACCTCCGGGTAGAACCGGTTGGTGATGAGGAAGTCGCCTTTCTTCATACGGTCGTAGACTTCCTTCTTGGGCATGAGGCTGCTCTGGGGAAGCACCCAGGGCTGGCCGGGGATATCCTTCGCTCCCGCCCATCCCGCATAGTGGCCGAACACCACCTGCGAATGGACCGTGCCGCCTTTCTGCCTGATTTCCCAGGCTTTCCGCATCGCCATGTCGATATTGCCGATCTGGGTGTCGCGGATACCTTGGACAATCTCGAGCGCCCCGTCATAATACTGATCCGCGAACGGCTTCCAGTCGGCGCGGGCTCCCGATCCCGAAACCGCCGCCCGGGACTCTCCCGCCCCGTTCAGCATCGCGGTCGCGCCCAGCCCCGCCGTAACGGAAGCGGAGAGGAAACCGCGCCTGGAAAAGTCTTTCTTCATCACTTCCCCCGAATGGTTTGAGTTGTCGGATGACACTTCTGAATATAATAGTATTATTCCATCAATAAAGAGCAAATTTTAATTTTTCCGCGCACAAAAATCAAAAGGGCATGCTCTGTATGGAAAACACGGTGCTTCGCAGTTTTCCATGGGTAGATGCCTTGACCGGACATGCCCTGCATATGCCGGTTACACAGGCGCTTTGGTGGGGTAAGGAATCCTTCACCTCTTCCGCTTCCTCTGTACTTTTCTGATACGCCCAGAAAAGTACCAAAAGAGGGCGGTCCGGGAAAAGCCAAGGACTCCCCGGGTATGACATGGCTTCCGGGGACCGCTGAACTCGCTGTCGCTCGAACAGCAGCGGTCCACTACCCCGGAATCCATGTCATACCCGGGGGGCTTTTCCAAGACAGGTGAAAACCGCATCAATACCGTTTACCCACAAAAAACTGCAGAGAACCGAAAACACTCCCCGCAAGCCGGTTTCCCACGTGGGAAGCGTTGAGAAAAACCGGACGCGGCGAGCCGATGCGGACGCGAGTTCATCTCCCCACGCGGTTCAGCTTTCGTTCAGCTCTTCAGCCAGCGGTCGAACCAGTCGAACGCTTCCTCCTGCATATCCCTGTCGAATTTGTGCGGCCCCGGATAATAGGAACAGGCGAACCGGTCGGCGGCTCCCGCCTTTTTGTAAACCTCGCCGAGAATGGCTTCCGCCCGTTTCATGCCTTCCAGTGTGTAAAGATTGTCATTCGAGTCGTTCAGCACCAGCGTGGGCAATGGCGCGCGAAGGCCGAGTATTTCCGGGAAGTCCAGCTCGTTGGGCGTGATCGGCACATAGGTCATCCAGGTGTGCGTGTACGATTTGTTGACAAGGAAGTCCTCCCAGGTGGTCATAAATCCCACACAGACCGCGCACCGTATCCGCGGATCCATGCCCCCGGTGAAAACCGTTCGCATCCCTCCGCCCGAAAGGCCTCCGCACCCGATCCGCCGCGCGTCCACATCCTCGCGGGCGCACAGGATGTCGAGCGCAATGCGGTCCTCCGCGAGGAACACGCCCGGCCAGGTCGTTCCCGCACAGAAAAGCGATTTTGCCATCACCGACTCATGCTCCGCCGCCCAGGTATTGTAGGCCTCGATATTCTTTGAATTCTCCGGGTCTTCGTCGGTCAGTCCCCCCCGGAGAACCTCCGGCACATCCCGCATCATCACCCGGCGGCTCGCGAAAGGAAAGGCGTCGGACACCAGAACGACATATCCCCTCCGGGCGATCTCGTTCGCCCAGGCCCGGTCGCTGTAGTATTCCTTCTGATGCGCCTCTATCACCGGATGACGGCTGTCCGCGGTACGGGTGATCTTGCGCGTGCCGAAATACTTGTTCGCGCCGTGATCATGGAAAGCCAGAATGCCGGGCAGTTTCCCCCGGGCGTTCCGCGGTTTGAGCAGGATGGCCTCGGTGGGACGGCCGTACGGAAGTTGCCAGGTCATTTCCTCCACCTGAAGATCGCCATAGGAATACCGTTTGTTGACCGTGACTTTCGGAGCGACGCCGATATCCGGGATAGCCAGCCGTTCTTCCAGACGCTTACGGGCGGTGGCGCGCCAGGCTTCGATATCGGTCCATTCTTTCCCGCGGAAGGAAAGCGAGGGGAGTTTGTTCTTCATGCGCGCCGCGGCCCAGGAACCATAGGGTCCGATGACGGAGAGCTTCGTGTTTGCCAATACGGCGCCATTTGTTTCGGACGAAGCTTCGGACATGGAGACGCCTCCCATTGCGGCGGTGGAAAGAGCAAGAAACTGTCTTCTCGAAAACGGGTGTTTTATTGCTTTTACTGGCGCATTCATGAAATATTCCCCACAGAAATTGTGTGCCCGCGAACGATCCGTGTCATCCCCCGCCCACGGCGTTATCCTTGCCCATACCTTCCCGGAAACGGGAGACACATCTCACCCTCCGGCGCGTTTCGCCTTGAATCCCTGCCGGACGAGTTCGGCCAACACCGCCTCTACCCGGTCACCCTGTATCTCAATGACCCCTTCCTTGACCGAACCCCCGGTTCCCAGACGGCGCTTGAGCGTCGAGGCGAGTTCCTCGCAGCCCCGCCCATCCAGCGGAACCCCGGATATGGTGGTCATGGTCTTCCCGCCCCGCCCTTTCGTTTCGCGCCGCACCCGGATCACTCCATCGCCCTTCGGCGCGGGAGACTCATCTTTCCCGCACCGGCAGGACGCCACCGGATTCCCGCAGCCCGGACAGACGCCTCCGCTCCCGGTCGAGTATACGAGCCGACGGTCTGTATCGTTTGACTTGTTCATGGGGAGTATCTTTCAAAAGGAAAATGAATTCACCACAGAGAGAAGAACCATACGAACACAAAGAAACCCGAATCCGTGAATTCGCCTTTTTTCCGCCGACGGGCAAACGTAAAACCGGGGCGGGACAGATGCACGCCCCGCCCCGGACTTCACCCTTCTATTTCAGCATTTTCACTTCCAGATCATCGAACCAGACCGTTCCCTTTCCCTCCTGTTGGAGGTGGAGAGACATGATGCTGGTGTCTTTGGGCGGAAGCCCCATGCGCAGAGTGACCTTTGTCCAGTCCTGCGTGCCGGTGATCTTCCCGGAATACGTGATGGGCCAGGAGGGCGGAATATTGGGCACATGGTAGCAGGCTCCAACCGAAACGCCCGGTCCGGACACATCTTTCGTTTTCACCCAAACACTGATCTCGTATCCCTTGCAGGGCGTCCAGGGTTCGGTGAAATAGCCCTGGCCCTCACACATGGAGTACCAGGCGGCAAGCCCCGGAGTATCCTTTTCGATCTTGAGAGAGCTTTTGCCGGTGCGCCCGGAGGTACGATCCCAGACCGCTCCCGGATCGCCTTGCGGCACCCAGAACCAGGGATCGATATTCCCGGTGTGGGTTTTGTTCACCACCGCCGCTTTCTCGAAGCCGCTCACCCGCTCATACATCGGCGTCTCAGCGAGCCCCTGCACATCGGTGGGTTTCAGCGGCGGGGTGATCGCGTTACGGTCCATCGTGCGGGCGCGGTCCGCCGGGAGCTGGAAAAAGCGGAAATGGGTGGTGAGCGGAAGGCCGAGATCCGCTTTTGGGGCGGTGAATCCCATATGCACGTCATATCCCCAGGGACAGATGCTGATACGGGTCTTGTCCGCGGTCTCCCCCATGACCTGGATGGCCGGATTGCCGTCCGGCTCGTACACCGCGGCAAAAATCCCGTCCCGCTTCAATTCGACGCCGCCCTTGAGGGAACAGGAGAAATGATTGTGCGGAATGGCGGTCACTCCGCCTTTCCGGGCCTCATAGGCGAATTTGCTGTACCGTCCCTTCCACATGCCCGGGAATGGCTGGGAGGGCGCGGGGCTGTCGGTGAACCAGGGGTCACAGTATTCGAAGGAGACCGAGCCGTTTTTCCCCAGTTTTTCCGGAGCATTGACTTTCGCCCGGTCCTTCAGGTCATAGACATAGCTGTTCAGCGCGGCATCGTAGGTTACGGTCAGGGTGCGTTCCACTTTCAGGATGTCATCGGGATCCTTGACAGTGAATGTCACGGTCAGGGCGTTTGTGCCGTTCCCGGAAACGGAGAGGCCGTCGAGCACCCCGGTAATCACCTCGCCGCTCTTCCAGAAGAGGTGCACCGCCTGTACCAGCGGTTTCCCGCCGGGGGTCAGCTTGAGATGCCGGAGCAGGAGAGGACGCGGGACCTTGCTGAAGAACATAAGCGCCTGCATGGGCTCATCGAGCGTGCTCATGTCGAGAACCGCAATACAGTCGTTTCCATCGTAGATTCCCTGCTGGTAATTCGCATCCCCCCGCACCTGCCAGGAAAATACCGGCTGGTGCGCGGCAAACGACACGCTCGCGGTCATCATGAGCGCGGTCATCACCACAATACATTTTTTCAACATCCCATTCCCCCTCAAAAATGTTGAATGAACCGATATCACGAGTTATCCTGAATTAACAGTCTGCCCGAAGCAAAGTCAAGCGGGAAGGGAAGGAACAAAGGAGTAAAGGGGCAAAGGAGCAGAGGGACAAAGGGGAGGGGAAAAAAAACAAGGGAACGGATTGGAAGACCCGTCCCCTTGCACGAACGATACCGATATATGAGCAGCCTACTGCGTACGCACCACGAACGATCCCATGCTGCTCACGGAATTGATTTCGCTGCGGGAGATGGCGCCCACTTTCCAGTAGTAGGTGTTTCCACTGATGAGCCGGGTCTTGCCGTTGTAGGTGACCTGCGTGGTGGCTCCATCCACTTCCACATTCCAGATTTCTCCTCCGATACGGGAAGTGGTGACCACGACATTGTATTTCTTCGCGCCCGCCACCTGCTGCCAGGTGAAAGTCGGCGCGCCCCCCACATACTGGAACTCCACCGGCGTTATAAGGGTCGCTCTCGGAAGGACGGCATCACTCACATAGACGGAGGCGGGGCTTTCCTTACCGCCGCGGTCCACCGCTTTCACCCAGTAATAGTACGCCGTCCCCATCTGGATGGCGATATCGATATAATTCATCTGGCTGACTGTCGCCAGAGGAGTGACGCTGTCATTGAGTCCGGAAAGGGAGAGCGCGCGGTAGATGTTGTAATGCGCGATATCCGGTTCGCTGTTTTCCGCCCAGTAAAGGGTGATTTTCGGAAAATCTATATTTTCCGCCACCAGATCGATGCCGGTGGGAGCCAGCGGAGGAGTCGTATTGTAGGGGGTCCCGTTCCGCGCGACGGAAAGTCTGCTCTCGTTTCCACTCATATCGATGGAGGACACCGCAAAGGAGTATTCCGTCTCGTAATTGAGATCGCTGATGGTGATGGAGTTGGTCGAGACAAACCGGCGGTTGGCCTTGAGCGTGTCCAGCAAGGCTTCCCCCTGCCAGTACACATTGTATCCCCGGAGGTCCGGGTCGGACACCGTGGTCCAGGACAGGGTGACCGAACCGTTCCCGATCTGCGGCATGGCGAGATCGGTCGGGACCGGCGGAGGGGTGAGATCGAGCTTGCCGTTTCCGGTTGAGGACTCGCAGCCGGAGAGAAGCGTCATGCCGGTCAGCGCCAGCATACAGGAAATAGCCGATATGGCTCTCATGCGGAACTCCTTTCAGTTTCCGTAGGTATTGGAAAGTAATATAAACGCTCCTCCACGCGATGCAAAACGAATTCACACCATCGCCCGGACTGTTCCTTGTCCGCGAACCGGTTACCATGCCGTCACAATGAACCGGGTTGTGCGTTTCCTTTCCCGGCCCTATATTGTCCCGGTCATCGCGCCCTCAGCGCATCCAGCGAAAAAGCGGAGGGATGTTTGGCGACGGAGCATAGAGAACCGCGGACAATGGGCGAAAACCTTTTCCCCCACGGGTAATGCACTGCCGGACCATCACCGTATTTAGACGATTTTCTGCTTCTCCGGATTGATCTTTTCTTTGTATTCTTTCGTGTTTCCGAGATGTTTTTTTCCTTTTCCCGACGAAAGGATCATCATGACCCGTAAAGAGCGTTTCCTGACCGCCGTTCACCGGGGCAAACCGGACCGGGTCCCCCTCTTCGACTTCCTTTTCCAGCAGCCCATGTACGAGCGTCTCATTGGAAGCCGCCCCGAATCCTACAACGGACCCGACGCCGTCCGTCTGGCGCTGGCGCTGGATCATGACGGGATCTGGCTGCCTTTCGGCGGCTTTCAGGGATATCAGCCGGTTTTCATCGGAGAGAACATCTACCGTGACGAGTGGGGAACCACGTTCCAAAAGAGCGCATCATCCTGGCCCATCGACGCGCCGATAGACTATCCGGTAAAATCGCGGGCGGATATCCGGGGCTACACTCCCCCCGATCCCACCCTTCCGGGCCGCACCTCGGAAATCGAGGCCGCTCTCGCCATGGATAACGACGATCTGGCGATGACCGGAGGCGTTCAGGGACCCTTGACCACCGCATGGCTGCTCATGGGGTACGAAAATATCTGCTACGCGCTCTACGACGATCCCGGCCTTCTGGAAGACGTTTTTCGCATCTCCAACGAATTTTTCAAGGAAGCTGCGAGACGCTCGGTGGAAGCGGGCTGCGACGCCATCTGGGTCAGCGAGGACCTGGGATCCAGCAGCGGCGGATTTTTCCGTCCGGACCACTACCGCCGGCATATCCTGCCGCCTTTCGTCGAACTCGTGGAGTATATCGAACGTCTCGGCGTACCCGCGCTTCTCCATTCCTGCGGGCGAATCACCTCGTATCTGGACGATCTGGCGCAGACTCCCATCGCTTCGATCCACCCGCTTCAGCGCACCGCGGGCATGGACCTCCGAACGGTGAAGGAAACCTGGGGCCGCCGGTTCTGCATCATCGGGAACATCGATTCCTCGCGAGTCCTCCCCTACGGCGCTCCCGGAGAAGTGGCCGCGCAGGTCCGTGAGGCCATCGATATCGCCGCGCCCGGCGGAGGGTATATCCTGGCCTCCGATCATTCCCTGCACGACGGGATTCCGGTGGAAAATATCCGGGAAATGTTCCGGACGGGAGCGGAGTATGGGAGGGCGGCATACGGAGCTTCCGGTTCAAACCCGCGGGAACGGGGTTAGAAAAGGCGAGACGTTCCATGCCGGAGAAAACAGGGGGAAATCGACCGGGAATTCCATCAGGGATTTCCCGGTCGCCGGGGGATTCATTTCTTCGAGGAAAACTTGCGTTCATCGCCCACCGCGAACATCGGTCCATACTTGACCCGCCACCAGGCCAGACCGTGCAGCGCATCATGCATCCGTTTCAGATCGGCGACATTGGACACGCTGTCGCTTCCCCGGGAACCGGGCAAGGGGAACACCTTGAGCGGGGTGGCCGACACATCCACCAGACAATCTCCGGTGATGACTCTCCCCCTGCCAATTCCGATGGAACGCCCCTCCGGAGAAAGCAGGTTCTGTCCCAGCGCGTGGTATGCAAATCCTTTCGGCGCGGCGAGTTCGATGAGCGTGGGGGGAACATCCAGGTGACTTCCCGCCCGGTGAACGGTGCGCGGAATGCTGTCCACCACCTCTTTGCCGTAGAGGATGAACGGAACCGCGGATTTCTCGTACAGGTCCGGCGTACGGTTTATGAAATTGCGTCCGTAATGATCGCCGGTGATGGCAAACAGGGGAAGCCGGACCTGTTTCTCCATGCGCCGCACGAAGTCCCCGATACATTTGTCGGTGTACCAGTGGTGGCCCAGCGCCTTGAGTGAAATCACGTTGTCAAAGGCGGGACGTATGTCCTCCGGAACAGCGCGCAGGGGGAATCCCTTGGCCCAGACATCGGTGGAAAACGGGGTATGATTGTTGGTGGTCAGGATGACGTTCAGGCTGTGTGTATCGTCGTCCACCGCGCGGAGAACCATGTCGAACAGCTCGGCATCGTCCACGCCCCAGGGATCGCGGGTTTTGCTGGCGGTGAGCAGCGTGGCGTCATAGGTCTCCTTGAATCCCTGGGAAAGGGCGAAATCGGAAACCCGCTGCCAGGTCGGATACCCGCCATAGAAAAAGCGGGTCTTCCATCCCATGCGGTTGAACGACTCGGCCAGCGCCCCAGGATAGGGTTTCAGCGAATTGATCTGCTGGTTGATAAAGATACCCGAGTCGGGCAGCCCGGTGAGCAGCACTCCCAGAGAATACATGGTGAGATAGGAAGCCGGGAGGAAATTGTCGATGGCGATTCCATTTTCCCTGAAATACCGGGCGTTCTCCATCAATCCCAGGGAGCGGTATTTGTCCAGGAGCGGCCAGGAACCGTAGCTTTCCCCGATGATCAGGAAGATATGACGGGGGATGATTCCTGAAGCTCCGGCGGCGTGACGAAGGGAATAACCATCCAGGTCCGGCAGTGTTTCGTTCCGGGAGGAAGCGAACTTCGCCGCCTTGAGCACATCCCGGTCGGGAAGGTAGGCATTCAGGCCCTTGTCCTCGCGGGTCATGACCTTGTAATCCTTGATGGCGTATCGTATGGAAAAATACTCGTTCAGGATCATCTTGTTCAGGAATTCATCCTCGGTCGGGATCAGGATCCGACGGTCCAGCGGCATGGATTTGACCGTACCGCGGATGGAGATCACCATGAACACGAGGACGCCAATGGCCGCCAGTGTTTTCCGCAGGGAAGTGGTAAAAAACCGGCTGGTCCGTTTCTCCGGAATGAACCCGGTTCGGATAAGTCGTTTCACCGCAAGGAGTGCAAGGAAAATCACCACGGCCATGGCCAGAAAAGTGGATACCGGATGATAATCACGCCAGATGGTGATGAGGATGGCATCGGTGTCATCGTTGAACAACTGGAACACGATGGGGTTGATCTGCTCGCTGAATTCCCGGAAAAAACCGTAATTGACCCCGAAGAATATCGTGGAAAGAACCACGAACACCCGGGCGGCAATTCTCCGCACCCGCTCCGCCGCCCGCTCCCAATCCCGGAAGCCGCAGGCCACACTCATGAGAAAGGGAATGAGAATCAGGTAGGTCGCCACCATGCCGTCGAAACGGAATCCGAACAGGCACACGTTCAGGACATCCCATATTCCGCTCGAAGGTTCCATCTTCTCCCGCAGGGAAAAGATAAAAAACACCCGAAAGAGCCCGAGAAGCCCCACACAAAACAGCCACAGTTTTATATCTTTCTGAAACTGCCGGAAAAACCGGTTCCAACTCCGCATTCAGTATCCTCCCAAACGGTTCACATCATCGTCAATCACAAATATTTCTCCGGCCTGGGCTTGAAAGGCAGGACATTGTCCCTCCGCGCCGCTGAGTCCTCATTTTCTTCCTCCTCATCGTATGCATCCGGCGATTCCCCGTCCCCCGCATCGTCCGGTTCGGAATCCACACCTACCGATGGTTCCTGCGACTCCCATTCCCGGAGTTTACGGCGCGACCGCCCCCGCTTGATCAGATACACCACCAGGAACAACACCATCATGATGGTCCAGGTCCCCGGAAGCAGGGTCAGGAGCGTCCGCGGACCATAGGTATCCTCCATCCAGAGGATGTAATCACGCTGGTATTCTTCCGGAGTATACCCGGTGGCGTTCATGAAAGCACGGGGAAACGTCTTTCCCTCCCGCATGCCGGCGAGGATGCGGGGGAGGGTCTTCGGGCCGGTGGAAGAAACGAGATGACGCACCGCGAGCATGGCCTGGTCATAGGCGAGTCCGGCGTCCAGATTCCCCCGCGAGAACACGTCCTGAATATCCGCGAAGCTCATCAATTCGCCGCGAGTGACTTTCCAGGTCATATAAAACTCGTTGCGTATCCCCCATTCGCCCGAGAAGAGTTCCGCGCACCCCTCATGGAACCAGCGCGGCACGAAAATTTCCCTGGAATTGTCCTCGATCACCACATGCACGATCTCATGAGCGAGGACCTTTTCCACCGCTATGTTTTGTCCCGCGAGCGGCGAGAGGATGATCCTGCGTCCGGGTATCGCCACCGCGGCGCTCCAGTCCGGCAGCGTTCCCTGTGTCAGTTCCCGGAAACGGGCGTCAGTGGCGGCGAGGATGATGGTGACGGTACTGTCCGGGGCCGCTCCGAGCGCCGCGCTGACACTCCCGAGACTCCGTTCCGCTGAATCCGCAACCAGACGAGCGTACCGTTCCTTTACCCCGTCATACTCGACCCTGAAACGGGGAGTGGACAGGGAGAGGGAGCGCGCCGGAACAGTGGCGAGATTCAGGAGGAGTAGAAAAAAACACAGGATGCGTGTCATGGAAGATTTCATTTCCGCACCGTGAAAACAGGGAAAAAGATTGAACCGCAGAGAGCATGGAGAAAAGCAGTGGAGAAATAGCGGAAAAGGGGAAAAAAACTCCGGCTCTCTGAATTCACCAAATAAAGTAAATTCGGCATTCCAGAGCCACGGGTCAAGATTTTTCGTCATTTCACCAATACCGATTCACATTTTTCCCGGAGCCGGGATTCCCCATATACATCACTGTTGCCGTTGCTCGTTCATTTCTTCCCGGTGCATTGTGAATATCGTTAGAGTCCCTTTCCCGGTATTTGGTTGCACATTCCGCGAAAAAGGCGCGCCCCTTGCGGAACGCGCCCCGTTTTCTCCATCCGAATCCGCACCGCCCGCTCACTTGCAGGTCATGATCCCCAGGATCACCCGGTCGGTTTCGTTCATCCCCCGGGTTCCCAGTTCGCCCAGGTTGGCGATGGTCTTCTCGATATCGTTGTCGATGATGCCGTCGTGACGGGAGACTTCGATGCCGTCGGCGGCGAGCAGCGCCGATTCCACCGCGGCGGCGGCGCCGGTGGAAACTTTCAGCGCGCATCCGGGCTTGGCGCCGTCGCAGATCATTCCGGAAATATTGGCGATCATGTTCTTGACCGCGCAGGAGATTTCCCGCGTTCCCCCGCCGAGAAGGCGGGTGATGCCGCAGCTCGCCCCGGTGGAGGCGGAAACCACTCCGCACAGGGCGGAAAGCACTCCCAGATGCTGTTTGATGTGGATGGCCACCAGGTTGGCGAGAACGAGCGCACGCGCAAGCTCCTCCTCCGACTTTCCGAGCCGTTCGGCGGCTTTCACCACCGGCAGCATGACCGTAATTCCCTGATTGCCGCTGCCGGAATTGCTCATGGCGGGGAGATCGGCTCCGGCCATGCGGGCGTCCACACCCGCGGCGGTAAAGGAAACCACCTCGGAGAGCAGTCCGCTGGGATAGTATCCCTTTTCCACATGTTCACGGACCTTCTTCCCCACCTGAAGGCCCCATTCTCCCCGCATCCCCTCATCCGCGATGGCCGAATTCATTTTCGCGCCCTCCAGGATGAAGCGTATGTCCTCGAAACTCGCCTCGTTGCTGAACGTGCAGATTTTCCTGATTGTCAGGCTGGGAGCCGCATCTTCCTCTTCGGACGCCGCCGGAGAAACCGCCAGTTTCTGGAAGAGCGCGTCCCCGTTCCGTTCCACGAGAACGATGTTGGTATGGCCGCCGCTGATCACCACCCGCGCGGAATCGTTCTCAGACCGGCACACCGCCTCGATATGGAGCTTTTCCGGGGTGTCCGCGATGAGAACGGTGACCCTTTTCGCCTCCACCATGGCCAGGGACTTGCGGATATCCTCCCCGGTGATTCCTTCCAGCACCTCCAGTTCGCGATCCGGTTTTCCGGCGAGCGCGCCCAGCGCGGCGGCCACGTGCAGCCCGATGGCTCCGGTTCCGGGAATCCCGACCCCCATGCCGTTCTTGATGATGTTGCCGCTTGCCAGTATTTCGAGGCTTTCTGGTTCACGGTTCAGGACTTCGCGCGCTTTCGCTGCCGCGAGAGCCACGGCGGTGGGTTCGGTACATCCCAAAGCGGGAACACAGTCGCGTTTCAGGAGAGCGACGATTCGAGGGAAATCACGGTGCGGCATGGAATATATCCTTTGCGGTATTTGCAGCCAGGCGTCAAGTGACCGGTCCGATATGAATTCTCCAATATATATGGCTTATCGCCAGCCATAATGTAGTGTATTTTGAATTCGGATGCAAGCGGCAGATCGCTTCTCCGCTTCGCGGCGCGGGAATGGCTGCGGAACGCTCCCGGGACAACGGTGCCGCTTCAGGCCGGTTTCTTCCCTCGTAAAAAAGCTCCCCCGCTCCGGTCACGCAGCACACTACTGCTTTTTCAACTGGAAAAAGTTTGGTGACACTCGGTGACCCGCAGCCCCCTATCCGGCCTGCGGCCACCTTCCCACCGTAAACGGCGGGGAAGGAAAGATATCCCACTCCGGGCGGGTATGGCAAGGAAAACACTTTTTACCTGCCCCCGGTCACGGGGGAAGGTGGCGCGAGCCATAGCGAGGGCCGGAAGGGGGCTTCCGGCAGTCGGAACCCAACACTATCCGCTTGAAAAAGCCCTATCGTTTTTTCTCCCGCTCCCATTTCTCCCGCGTGCACCCCGGCGTCGTCCAGACATGCCCGATCTCGCGCGAGTCGCCCATGATATGGTCATGGGCGGCTTTTATTCCCTCGATGGACGTGATGTGTTCGAGGGAAAAGGGCTTCCACGGTTCGAGCTGATTCGAGGCCTCGATGAGTGCGGCATGATCGAGTTCGCCCGTTCCCATGGGCGCCTCGTCGACGTGGGAGACGAGAATCGCTCCCTCGGTCAGCCGGACATCCTTGCAGTGGATCTCGCCGATACGGTCGCCGAGAGTGGCGATGGCGCATTTCATGAACCGCCCCGACTCGAATATCCGATCATGCGTCATGTGGTTCACCGGGTCGAAATCGACTCCGGCGTACCGCGATTCCAGACGGTCGACATACTCCACCATTCTCGGGATGGACCCGACAATCGTTCCCTGGGTCGTTTCGGGACAGAGCATGATGCGGTTGTCCTCCGCGGCGGGGATGAATTCCTTCGTCGCGGCGATGAACCGGTCCATCGCCCGCTGGGTATGATTTTCACGGTGGGGCGCCCAGACGTTGGAGGGTTCCATCGTTCCCGCGGCGTAACGAACCGAGGTGCACCCGAGTTTCCCGCCGATTTCGAGCGTCTTGCGGAAGAGGGGTTTCCCCTTGCGGACAACCGTCTCGTCCGGGTGAAAGAACAGGGCGTCGCCGCCCGCCCCGATGGGCCCGAATTCGAGGCCGACCTCTCCCCAGAGATTTTTCACGTACTTGATGTCGTCATCCGTCGCATTGACATCGCACATCAGTCCCGCCACCCGGAAACCGATGTCGTAAAACGGCTGGATATGTTTCTTCTGAATATCGCGAAACCGGGACAGCCCGGAATAGATATGGTGAATATTGATCCAGGTCAGACGCATGATTGAACTCCCCGAATGAAAACCGCTGATTCCACGGAATCGTTTTGAAAAAAGCCCGCCCCATTCCGGAGCGAGCTTTTTCATTATGTGCATGTTTCTTACTTATGCATACTTCCTCACACGTCCACGATCTTCCCCGGATTGAGAATATTGTTGGGGTCGAGCGCAAGCTTGATTCTCCGCATGACATCCAGTTCGGCTTCGGAATTGACCAGCGGCATATATTTCTTGCGCTTGTGGCCGATGCCGTGCTCGCCGGAGATGGTGCCTCCGAGGTCCCGGGTGGCGATGTAGAGTTCCTCCAGGACGAGCGGGACGATACGATGCCATTCTTCCATGGAATGATCGGGATTCTTGATGAGCGTGGCGTGAAGGTTGCCATCGCCCGCGTGACCGTAGCAGGGAATCTTGGTATCGAACTTCTCCGAGATACGGGCGATTTCCGGCATGAGCGCCGGAATCTGCGCGGTGGGAACGACAATGTCTTCCAGACTCTGGTGCGGGGAATAAACCTTGAACGCCTCGGCGATGTTGCGACGGACGCTCCAGAGACGCTCCTGGGTGGTGTAGTTGTCGGCGACATAGACTTCCTGCGCGCCGTGGTCCATGCAGAGATTGCCGATGGTGTCGTATTCGCGTTCCACGACCTGCTCGTCGGTGCCGTCCACCTCGATGAGGAGCATGGCCCCCGCCTGCTGGTAGGGAATCTTCTCATTGAGATAATCACAGGCGGTGTGCACGGAAAGCCGGTCCATGAACTCGATGGCGGTGGGGATGATTCCACCCTCGGTCATGATCTTGGGCACAACGTCGATGGCGGTCTGGACATCCGGGAAGAGCGCGAGGAGGTCCACCTTGGCCTTGGGCAGCGGGAGGAGCTTGATGATGACCCTGGTGATGATGCCGAGCGTTCCCTCGGAGCCCACCATGAGCATGCGGAGGTTGTAACCGGAGACATCCTTCATTCGTTTGCCGCCGAACATCACGATCTCACCGGTGGGGGTGACCACTTCGAGCCCCATGATGTACCGTTCGGTGACACCGTACTTGACCGCCTTGCCGCCGCCGGCGTTTTCCGCCACGTTCCCGGCAACATAGCACGTCTCCAGGCTCATGGGATATCCGGCGAAGAAGAGCCCCAGGTCCTTGATGCGGTTGTTGATCTCGTTGGTCACCACGCCGGGTTCCACCACGACCATCATGTTCTTCTCGT
>CAYRTQ010000008.1:0-15649 GCA_964426865.1 uncultured bacterium | reverse complement strand
GCTCCACCGAGAGCACGATGCCGCCGTAAAGGGGTACCGCGCCGCCGGAGAGTCCCGATCCCGCGCCACGCGGCGTGACCGGGATGGTTTTCTCGTTGGCGAGTTTCATGATGTCCGCGATTTCCTGCGCGGTCCGGGGTTTCACCACGACATCGGGCATATGGGCGTATTCCGCCTCAGCCACTTCGTCGTGGGAATACTGCTCCATTTTCTCCTCGTCGGTGACGACGAACTGTTCGCCGACGATGTTGCGCAGCCGCGCCAGCACATCCTGGTCGATCTTTCCATATCGGTAATGGTTCATGTCACTGTCCCTTTTGCGCTTTCCTGGCGTCCAGTTCCTTGATGAATTCCGGAATGACTTCGAAAAGGTCGCCCACGATCCCGAAATCGGCGACGTGGAAAATCTGGGCGTCCGGATCGGTATTCACCGCGACGATGGTTTCGGAGGTCTTCATTCCCGCGAGGTGCTGAATGGAACCCGAAATACCAAAAGCCATATAGAGCTTGGGCACCACGGTTTTGCCGCTGAGCCCGATCTGCTGGGGATACTCGGCCCAGCCGCGGTCCACGGCGTCGCGAGTGGCCCCCACCGCGGCGTCGAACCGTTCGGCGAGCTGACGCAGCAGGGTGAAGTTGTCGCCCTTCTTCAAGCCGCGTCCTCCGGCGACCACCCGGTCCGCTTCCTCGATATTGTGCGTCCCGGTGGTAATGGGACGGAACCCCAGACGTTCCTCACGGCCTTTCAGCAATTCTTCCGGGACCTTCACCTCGATCACCTTCCCGGTTCTCCCCGGCGTGCGGGGCGGAACGGGAGTGGATTTGGGCCGCACCGTCGCCATCTGGGGACGGTAATCGGGGGTCTTGATGGTCGCCATGATATTGCCGCCGATAGCCGGGCGGGTCTGGAGAAGATTGCCGGTGCCTTCCTCGATATCGAGTTCGGTGCAGTCGGCGGTGAGCCCGGTCTTGATTTTCGCCGCCACATAGGGCATGACCGTACGGCCCATGGTGCTGGCTCCGGCGATGAAGATTTCCGGGTCGTAGGTTTTGATCAGATGCATGAGCGCCTGGGCGTACAAATCGTTCACATAGTATTTCAGCCGGGGTTCCTCGACGAGGTATACCACGTCCGCGCCGCGTTCGAAAAGCTCCGCCAGGGCGGCCCGGTCAATTCCGGAACCGATGAGAACCGAGGCGAGTTCGACTCCCCGCTTGTCCGCGAGAGCGCGTCCCCGGGTCAGCAGTTCGAAGGACAGCGGCTCCAGGCGTCCCTCGTTCTGTTCGGCGAATGTCCACACACCTTTGGCCAAGTATGGATCCTCCCATGAAAAAGAAAATAGAAGTCGGAAGAAATGAAAGGAGCGAAGGGCGCGAAGGGAAAGGATTCATTCCCTTTACGTTTTTCGTCACACGGCCTTCGGGCATCTTTCATCAAATATTCACTCGTATGGATCAGCAAGAGCGCCCGGACATGCGGCGGGAGGGTATTCCCCGCGCCGTCCCTTCGTGCGCCGTTCCGTTACACAAAATCCCTCTCGGCGAGGAAATCGACCAGTTGCTCCACCGCCTTTTTCACCCCGGTCTTTTTCACATCGATAAGGACGCCGTTACGGGTCACCTTGGGCTGCATGATCCGTACCACCCGGGTGGGCGAGCCTTTCAGTCCCAGACCGTCTTCTTTCACCGCCAGATCGGCCTTGCCCTTCATCGGGACTGCCTTGCTGCGGGCGGCCTGCTTCCCGCGGAGGGTGGGCAGACGCGGCGAGCTGATTTCATTCACCACGGTGATCAGGCAGGGAAGGGTCAGACGCACCGTCTCATACCCGCCCTCGATGAGTCGCTCGACCGTCATCATACCATCTTCGATGCTGACAATCTTGCTCACGAACGTGGCGATGGGGAGATTGAGCATGGAAGCCATTTCCGGGCCGACCTGGCCGGTATCGCCGTCTGTGGCGCGAATGCCCGCCACGACGAGATCGAACTCGCCCAGCTCACGCACCGCCTCGGCAAGGACATAGGCGGTGGACCAGGTATCCGCTCCGGCAAAAGCCCTGTCCGAGAGAAGAACTCCATCGTCGCACCCCATGGAGAGCGCCTCGCGGATGGCTTTTTCCGCTTTCGGGGGTCCCATGGAAACAACGGTGATGCTGCCGCCCCGCTGTTCCTTGAGCTGGAGGGCGCACTCTATCGCGTAGAGATCGAGCGGATTGACAATACTCTCCACTCCCTCGCGAATCATGGTTCCCGTTTTCTCGTCCATTTTCACGTTGCCCGTTTCCGGAACCTGCTTAATGGGAACAACGATCTTCATGCTTCCCCCTTCAAATGTATGATTGGTGAATCATAGTGACAGCAGCGTTCATAAGACTGTGTAATATATCCAATAGTGCGCGGCAGGACAAGATTTTTTGAGATTTTCGAAAAGCCGCGCCGCGCCGTTCCCCTCAACCGGGCGCACGGGAAGACAGCGCCAGGGAACCCGCACGAACCGCGCACATTCCTGTTGACCGGAGTGAACAGTCAAACTATCTTGCAACGGGAGCGGAATTGGAAGGAGGAACGATGAATATTACGGAAATAGCATTACGTCTCACGGAAACGACATTGAAAGGAAGAGTATTGCCGCCTGCGGTACAATTCATTGACAGGGGAAGCAAGGGCGAAGATTTCACCAAGAGTGTCGATTGTTTCAAGGCGATCCTTTCCGCTCTCGACCGTGACGAGGAACTCAGGCGCATGATCGAGCGCAACAATTAGAGCGTATCCATAAATAAGGATATAGCCTTCTATGGGAACGTAGCCCCCTACCGGCCCTCCGGGCCACCTTCCCCCGGAGGGGGCAGGAATAGCTTGTGGCACAGCGGTTTCCCTTGCCCCCTCCGGGGGAAAGGGATCGAGGGTTAGGGGGCCGGGATCTCACGAATCATACGATTTCCTTATTTATGGATACGCTCTTAATGAAAGGAATCCCCATTCCGCTCCCTTCTCCCTTATGCGGGCGATTCTCCCGCATCATTATCCCCCGTTTTTCATCACTTTGGCGCTTTGTCTCTCAGGCGGCCAGGCTTTTTTTCACTCTCGATCTTCTGCACCAAAACCCCTTCCCCGGGCGTCTAATCATCGGGGCATAAGACGGACGGCCTTGCGGGCCGGACCGGCGATGTCCATAATTTCCGGTTGTATGGACCGGGCGCAATGACTATATTTTTCAATGATTCCCCTTCCACTCTCATCCAATAAGATTATATCCGACATGGAAAAAACAAAACTGATCACCCAGAATAGAAAAGCCCGTCACGATTACTTCATTCTCGAAACCCATGAGGCCGGTATCGCGCTTCAGGGCACGGAGGTGAAATCGCTTCGGGAGGGACGCATCAATCTGAAGGACAGCTATGCCCGGGTGAAAGACGGCGAGCTGTGGCTCATCGGGGCGCACATCAGCCCCTACGATCAGGGGAACATCAACAACCACGACCCGGAGCGGACCCGCAAGCTCCTCATGCACGCCCGCGAGATCGAGCGGCTCCGTCGCAACATCGAGGAAAAGGGCCTGACCATCGTTCCCCTTTCCCTGTATTTCAAGGAAGGCCGGGCAAAGGTCGAGATCGGGGTGGCCCAGGGTAAGCATGCCTACGACAAGCGCGAGGACCAGGCCAAGCGTGAGGCCCAGCGCGAGATGGACCGCGCCCGCAAGAAGATGGTCAACGACTGACCGGAGCGCCGGATGGGCCGAAGGGCGGAGGGGTTCCCGTACGGAACACGGTCCCGCCCGGGCGGTTCCATCGTCCGGAGAGTCCCGCTTCACGCTTGCGGGTATGCCGGACGCCGCTGAAATGCCGTGCCTTTACATTCCCGTATCGTAATCCCCCTTTTCCCGTAAACGATGCACCGCTCATGGCCATATCCAGATTATCGCTGATCCTGTCGCTGATGCTTCTTGTCGTGCTGCCCGCTCCATCGGTTCTTTCCGTACCGGCTGAAGAGGATGCCGCTGTCACGCCGCTCTTCACCATAACACTGAGCAATGAGCCGCACGTCTCCATGGTGGAACTCGCGGAAGCGTTCCGTATCGGGATATCCTATGATCCGGTCACGCTGACCATGACCCTGTCCAGGGGAACCCAGAAGCTCTCCGCCTCCCACCTGTCCCGAACCGTCCGTTTCAACAACGTTTCGAGCGGCATGGCGCTTCCGGCGCGTCTCATACGGGGGGCGATGTATGTTCCCGTGAACTCCTTCCTTCCGCTCCTTTCGCGGATGATGCAGACAACGCTGCGATGGGACGACGCGAAAAACGGCATTGTCTCCCCCCGCACGGTCAGCACGGTCATCGATGTTGTTCTGGAAGAGCGGGCGCAGGGTACGCTCATCCGCATCTCCCTGGCCATTCCGCTCCCGTACAAGGCGGACCTTTCCGATCACAACTGGCTGACCCTGACCCTCGCCGGGGGAACGCTCTCCCCGGGCGTCGGATTCTCCTCGCCGCCGGTGGGTATGGTGCTCGATTCCCGGTATCTCCAGCATGAGGGGGAAGTCCAGATGTCCTTCCGGATTTCCGGGGACCTGGACCAGTATGACATCACCCGGGCCGCAAATTCCCGCGACCTGCTCATCTCCATCCGCCGAAAGCGTCAGGTTGCGACGATGAACCTGCCCTCAACTCCGGCGGAAGTCATGAAGAAGGCCCTGGAAACCCACTCGGTGAATCCGGAGGACGCCTATCTCGCCGAGGACAACTGGCGCATCGATACGGTGATCCTCGACCCGGGCCACGGCGGCAGGGACAGCGGCGCTGTCGGCCCGAAGGGAACGAAGGAAAAGGACGTGGCGCTCGCGGTGGCCCGTGAGCTGAAACAGCTCATCGACGAACGGGGCGAACTCGGAGCGGTCATGACTCGTGGAAACGATACCTTCGTCAGCCTCTACCAGCGGGCGAACATCGCGAAGCGGAGCAACGGCAAACTGTTCGTGAGCATCCATGCCAACGCCAGCCGAAGCCGTGAGGCGCGCGGCGTGGAAGTGTTCTTCCTTTCCGCGGCAAAGACCGCCGACGCCCGGAGCGTGGCCGAGCGGGAAAACGCCTCCGTGTCCTACGAGGACAATCCCAACGCCTCTCGCCGTATGCTGGATGGAAAGGGCCTGCTGAACGAGATACAGAACGATATGGCCTCCAATGTATTCCTGAAAGAGAGCCAGGACATGTGCACTCTGCTCCTCGACCAGACCGTGCCGGTGACCCGTCAGACCAATCGGGGAGTGAAGCAGGCGGGATTCTATGTCCTCGCGGGCACCCAGGCCGCCATGCCGAGCATTCTTTTCGAGATCGGATTCATCTCCAACCCGGAGGAGGAACGGATGCTCAACCGGGTGAGCTATCAGAAACGGCTGGCCCAGTCCATCTATGATTCCATTATCATATTCAAGGAACGTCACGAGCGCGGCCTCTTCTCAAAAGCCAAAGGCGAGTAAACCCCATGCGAACATGCAAGCTGTGCAGCGGGACCGGTATTTTGTACGACCGTGATGCGAAATCCCCCACGTTCGGCGAACTGGCGCTCTGTTCCTGCGTCGCGAAAAAGTGCGCCTGCGGCGGAATCGCGCCCTATCAGGCGTTCGACGAGAACGGCGTTCACGGCTGGTGTTCCTGCCGGAGCGCCCGCATGCGGCTGGCCGGGGCGAAGAAAGCTTTCCGGGAATCCCAGATCCCCAAGAAATATCTCTGGAAATTCATCGACGATTTCAAGAAGCTGAACCCGGTGGCGGAGACGCTGGTCGGCATGATCTCGGTCATACGGGACACCCCTGCCGAGGAGAAATGGAACCGGGGATTTTATCTCTGGGGAAACGCCGGGAGCGGCAAAACCCTGCTGGCCGCCATCATTCTCCAGGAACTCATGGTGAAATACGGCGTGGGGGGGAAATTCGTGGATCTCTCCCGCCAGTTTTTTCAGCGGCTCAAGAACACATACGATTCATCTTCTGAAAACGTCGAGAACGCGGGCGACATTCTCGATGAACTCATCCGGATCCCGTTTCTGGTCATCGACGATTTCGGGGTGCAGCGCAACACGGAATGGGAGTCGGAGATGCTCTACAATCTCATCGATTCACGGTATTCCGAGGAGCGGATCATCATCGTCACCTCCAATTTCCATATCAACAAGTTCAAGGATGTGGCCCAGGGGAGAATTTACTCCCGCATTCTTGAAATGTGCTCCATCATCCATGTGGACCTTCCCGATTATCGGGAATCCTTGTCCCGCGATATCAGCAACCTGTCCTGAGAGGAGAACGGAACGATGATCACCCGCGAAGACGGCCGCGCGCCGCATGAAATGAGGAATCTCGTCCTCACCCGCAATTTCCTCCCCCAGGCGGAGGGTTCCTGCCTGGTGGAAATGGGCAAAACCCGGGTGATTGTCACCGCGAGCGTCGAATCCTCGGTACCCCCCTGGATGTCCGGGAAGGGAACCGGCTGGGTGACCGCCGAATACGGAATGCTCCCCCGCTCCACCCATACCCGTAACCGACGCGCGGCTTCCGCGCTCCAGCAGAACGGACGCACACTGGAAATCCAGCGTCTCATCGGGCGCTCGCTCCGCGCGATCACCGATTTCACCCGGCTCGGAGAACGCACCGTGTACATAGACTGCGATGTGCTCAGCGCCGACGGCGGCACGCGAACCGCCTCCATCATCGGCGCCACGGTGGCCCTGTTCGACGCCGACCGCTGGCTGGTGGAAAACGGGAAAATCGCGGCCTCCGCGCTCAGCGGCCTGGTATCGGCCATCAGTGTGGGAATCGTGGGCGGAGAGGTGCTCGTGGACCTGGCCTACTCGGAAGATTCCACCGCCGAGGTGGACATGAACATCATCATGACCGACGTGAACCGTCTGGTGGAAATCCAGGGCGCCGCGGAACGCCGGACGTTCGACCGGGCCATGCTCGATGCCATGCTCGACGCCGCCGAACCCTCCATTGCGCGCATCGTCGCCATTCAGAAGGAGACGCTCGGACTGTGACCGAACTGCTCATCGCCACCCGTAACCGTGGGAAACTGGCGGAGTTCCGCGCCCTTCTCGAAGAAACCGGGGCCCGCATCCTTTCGCTCGCCGATTTCCCGGAAATGCCCGAAACCGAGGAAACCGGCGGCACCTTCCTCGAAAACGCGCGTATCAAGGCCCGCGCCGCCTGTGATTATACCGGACTCTCCGTGCTCGCGGACGACAGCGGACTCATGGTGGACGCGCTCGATGGTGAACCCGGGGTGCGTTCGGCGCGATTCGCCCCCACCACTGAGGAGCGGAACACCAAGCTCCTCGATCTTCTTCGCGACGTTCCCGATGAGCGGCGCACCGCCCGGTTCGTGAGCGCGCTGGCGCTCGTCCGTCCCGATGGTTTCGAGTGGACCACGGTTGGCACGGTGGAGGGGATCATTCTCCATACCTCAGCCGGAACGGGCGGATTCGGTTACGATCCCCTGTTCCTCTATCCCCCGCTCGGGCTGACTTTCGCCGAAATTCCGCTGGAAGAAAAGAACAGAATCAGCCACCGGGGGAAAGCGCTCGCGGCGTTTCAGAAAGCGGTACGGGAAGAGGGAATTCTCCTATAGAGAAAAGCCTCTTGTGCTTTTATATTCTATGGATATATTGTAGTAAAGGTATTTTAGACGAACATACAAGGCGGGAAACATGACAAAACCTTTGAATGAGTATGCTCCTCCGAATACACTCGGTGGCGTTTATGATAATATACAGTTCGATCAAGCGCTTGAGCCAAACGATCCTCGATATGTAGATACCATACCAGGCAGAGGTAATTTCAGCTATTCTCGGTTATACCGGTATTTGAAAGTCGATCCGGAAAAGCTGACTTTCATGGATGGTATTCCTCCGCAAAAGGTGTATACAATTTTCAGCGGACATCGGGGATGTGGGAAGTCCACAGAATTGAAGAAGATTGCTGCCACTCTCGACAGAGATAATCTGTTCCTAGTTGTTTTTCTCGATACTGCATCTGAACTGGATACGAATAACATTCAGTATGCAGATGTATTTATGGCTCTGGCGAAGATGCTACTCCAGATACTTGTTGATATGGATATCACAATTAACTCGATCCACTTAAAAAATATGGAATCCTGGTTTTTTAATCGAATTCTCATCCGTGAAAACGAACGGTCATATACGTTGGATATCAAAACTGGTACGGAGGGAAAAACCGGCATTCCATACCTGTGCAACCTCTTTGCCAACATCACCACCGCATTTCGAAGCAACGCAACGTATAAAGATCACTTACGCCGAGATATCAAAAATACCTTCAGCCAGTTTGCAACAGCATTCAATCAACTGATTTCTGCGGCAGCAGATCAAATCCAGGATGAGACGACCCGGAAAAGCATCATTTTCATTGTCGATGGATTAGATAAACTGTCGGGAGAGGATGCCAACTCTTTTTTTATAAATGATGTGACTCAACTTCAACAGGTCCAAGCTAATTTCCTATACGCGGGACCCATTGATCTTCTCTGTTCCGGGATGCAAACCCTTCAACTGTTTACCTGCACTATTTTGCCTATGATCAAGGTTGAAGAGAGAGATGGAACACGAGTTGAGGTTGCATATGATGTCCTGCGGAAAATGATTTATAAACGCGCAGACAAGAAGTTGTTCTCTTCATCGGAAGTCGTGGACAAAATCATCCATTTTTCTGGCGGAAACCCCCGACAAGCATTGCAACTCTTGCAATACGCATATGTAAGCGCTCAAAACGATAAATTCGATTCGGATTCCATTGATAAAGCCGTGCAGATTATGGCTTCAAGTTATCGGATGTTTTTGAAAGCCGAGGATTACAAACTCCTATACGATATCGATCATTCTGCGGTCGAAGAGCATGTCCAATCGGACCATACCCGAAAACTGCTCTATGAACTGGCACTTTTACAGTACAATGACTTCTGGTGGAAATCCCATCCCGTGATACGCACACTCCCCGGATATTTAAAGCATGAACAAAATCAACCAACATAATCTGGCTGTAACCGTTAAGAGAAACGGAGAACTGCCCCCCGCTTTGTTGGACGAATACTCCGGAATCGTCAAGTCCATCAAAAAATACGGCTTCAACTTTATCATAGCGACATATAATGATGTTACAACCCGCAATTCCGTCATCGACCGAATTACTTCCTTTCATCCCACAACCTCTATTATCGACGCCACCGCCTTAAAAACGCCGGATATTTATGATTTCGAGCATCAAATCCATGAGTGCGCTCAGAATTCATCAATTGAACATATTATCAACATAGAATACAGACCAGATGCTGATTTCACCACTTTTCTTCGTGAACTAAATTTCCACCGGGAACACATCGCTCAACTCGCGCCTGTAAACATGGTGTTCTGGATTCTGGAATATCGGGCGAAAGATTTTATTACCGTCGCTCCCGATCTGTGGTCATGGAATTCAGGAGTATTTACCTTCACCATAGAGAAAGAACCACTCCCTCTCGAAACTTTGCCCGATAACCCTGAAATTGCCGAATTGAATCTCACGGCCACACGCATAAGAATCAAAACGTTGATCAACCATTTTTCAGAAATATCTCCGGATAATATTTCTGATGGAGAGAGACTCCTCCTCGAAGAATTGCGGAAGCACCTTGAAAACATTTATACTTATAAAAAAACATACGATTTTATCGATGAGGAATTGCGTTCACTCCGTGATCAAAGCATTGCTCTCCTTAATGCATATGGAAAAAATATAAATGTATCTTTATCGGGTAGACTACCTATAACCGCTACCGTATATCCTCTTTCGGTGACAGTAACTCCTTCATGCGATACGATAATAAACGAAATCGTCAAGCCTGACTTCTCTAAAGATTCATTACAAATTATGCAGGGATTTTCCATCCTCCCATCCCAAGAAATGCCCGATACTTTTCTCTTTGAATTATTCGGCGTGCAAGATGACAATCGGTTAGAATTTGAGAATAGAATTGATGGGCTTATTGAGTGGGGATGGCTTAATCGGATGGAAAACGGTTTGCTGTGTCAACAGGAAGTACGGCAGTGCATTCTTTCTAATGCAAAGCCATCATTCGATGATGTTCGGCAAGTTATTATGTTTATCTCCGAGCAACTCAATATTCAGATACATGAAAATCCGTTTGAGAAAATTAAATGGATTCAATATGCAGAATCCATTCTGGAAAATATTACTGACAAGCGAAACGAAGTCGCTGATTTGGCGAACAGAGTCGCATTGATCTTCCAATCTTTATGTGATTTTAAAAAGGCCTTCAAATTTCTCACTATATCCATAAATATTTTGGAAATTTTACCGTTAAAAGACTCTCAAAGCCTCGCCTTTTCCTATAACAACCTCGCCATGATCTACAAAGATTTGGGTATTTTTGATAAGTCGCTCAACTCTGCTTTGAAAAGTATTGCCATTGCAGAGAAGATTTTCCCACCCGATCATCCGAACCTCGCTACAGCATATAACAATATTGCCATGATATACAAAGGCTCAGGAAACTTAGATAAAGCGCTCTATTTCGCGCAAAGAAGTATTACTATTTTTGAGAGGATTTCACCCGACCATCCGAACCTCGCTGCTTCATATAGTAATATCGCACTCATATATAAAGAATATGGTGATCTTGATAAATCACTTGAGTTCACTTTGAAAGATATTGCTATTGCAGAGAAGATCTTTTCATCGGACCATCCGAATCTCGCTACTTCCTATCACAACCTCTCTTCAATCTATGATGATTTAGGCGACCTGGAGAAGTCAATCGAATATGAGAAAAAAGCAGCCGCGATTCTCGACAAAAATGAATTGAATAATCATCCGCATCTCATGTCATCTTACCGTCACCTCTCCTCCCTCTACCGCTCTCTTTGCGACGACGAAAAATCTCGTGAGTACGCGGCAAAAGCACATGACGCCAACACCGATCTTTTCGAGAAATGAGCCGCTCATTATTCCTAAAATCCCCTCATCTCGTACTTGCATCCCCGCCCGAAACAGTATATATTCATTCAAATATCTGAAACACCAAGCGGATAGCCCGACGACACTCTTTCACGATAAATGACTTGACCATGTCCTTCACCGGCGGTTACATTTTCAAGCAGTTCGAGGGCGCGGCGGAACCGGTCGTACATGAATTCCCCCTGCCGGAAACCGTTATCCTCCCCCTGGCGGGCAGCCTTCCCGTCCCTTTTGTTTTCCTTGTTGCGGAAGGGAGCGTCGTGCGCGCGGGCGAAAATCTCCTCGAATATGGCGATCCGAAACACCCCCTCCTTTCTCCGGTCAACGGAGTCATCCAAGCTATCGACGATCGGTCCATTTCCATCCATCCCTCCCCGGACTCACCCTCTATCCCGGTGAGCGGCCATCCGCGCCAGCCCTGGCACATGGAGCGCGCCGAACGGGAAGCGGTATTCCGCGATTCCGGCTGCTCCCTGCTGTTCGGGGACCGGTTCACCGCCGGGAGCGATTTCGGGACAGTGCGGCGGATTATCGTGAACGCGGTACACAATTCCCCGCTGGATCAGGCGTGGAAGCCGGAAATGCACGGCGACCGCGCGGTGTTTCCCTCGGGTCTGCGGGCGCTGAAAGCCCTGTTCCCCAATGCGGAGATCGTCCTGGCGATAAACAAACGGAACCGCGGCTGGTTTTCCGCCCCGGAGATTACCGGTACCGCAACGGTGCGGGTGATGTCCGACCGGTATCCGCAGGAATTGCCCGCGCTCCTCGCCCGTCACATCGGGGGTGATTCCGCGACCGGGGATTCCGGCTCCGTCTTCGTCCTCTCCTTCGAGGAGGTCATTCAGGCCGCGGAATGCCTGACGCTCGGAAAACCTTTCCGGGACCGTATTGTCCTGGTGGCGGGACCGGGAGCGGCCAGGCCGGGCTGGCATCGTATTCCGCTCGGAACGACGTTCGGCGAGATCCGCCGCAGGCTGGTGAAAGGGGACGAGCACGGTCCCTGGCGCATCATTCGGGGGTCCCTTTTTTGCAGAACGACGGTGGCGGATGATTCCGAATATACCGGGTATTCCGATACGGCGATCATGGTTATCCGCGAATTCGCGGAGCGGGAATTTTACCGTTTCCTCAATCCCGGTTTCGATTACGACAGCTATTCCCAGGTGACCTTCTGCAACTATATCCCGCTGATGAAACGGCGTCTGGATTCCAATGTCCACGGCGGCGTACGGCCCTGCGTGCAGTGCAATTTCTGCGACGAGGTCTGCCCCTCCGGACTCTATCCGCACCTTATATGGAAGCACGTGCAGGCCGGACTGGTGGAGGAAAGCTTCCGTCTGCGTCCCCATGCCTGTGTGGAATGCGGGCTTTGCGACTATGTCTGCCCCTCGAAGATCAGCATATCCCCCTCGGTGAAGAAAGCCGGGGATAAATACCGGGAAAGGAGAAAGGCCTGATGTTCCTTATCGACCGTTTCCGGGAGATCGTTGATCGGTTCGACGGAGTATTCGAGCAGTCACGGTTCAAACCGGCATGGGAAACCATGTCCACGTTCTTCTTTTCCCCCCGGGCGGTGAATTCCCTCTCCGGCCCCCATGTTCGAGACAACACCGATCTCAAGCGCTACATGACCGCGGTGATGCTGGCGGCGGGTCCCACCGTGCTTGCCTCCGTCTACTTTTTTGGCTGGAGGAGCCTGGCGCTGGTGGTGATGTGTTATGTGGTTGGCATCCTCATCGAGATGGGGTTCGCCATCGCCAACAAGGAAGAAGTGACCGAGGGAATGTTCGTCACCTGCATTCTCTATCCCATGATCCTCCCCCCCGCCATCCCGTTCTGGATGGCCGCGGTGGGTCTGGCGGTGGGCATCATTCTCGGAAAAGAGGTTTTCGGGGGCACGGGGAAGAACATTTTCAACCCGGCTATTGTGGGACGGGTGTTTTTGTCGGTGACCTTCCCATCCGCCATGTCCTCGCAGTGGGCCGCCCCCTTTGACGGGCCGCTTGGGGGGTTCCTGCACTGGTCCCGCGCCGGCGACGCCGTATCCGCCGCCACACCGCTCATCAGCGCCAGAAACGGGGATGCAACCGGCATATTCGACCTGTTTATCGGCTCCACCGGCGGTTCCCTGGGAGAAACCTCCGATCTTCTCATCATCCTCGGCGGGCTGTTCCTCATCATGACCCGGGTATCGAACTGGCGTCTGCCCCTGGCCACCATCCTTTCCGCTTTCGCCGTGGCGGGAGCGATGCATTTCGCCAATCCGGAGCGATTCGCCGACCCGATATTCCACCTGTTCGCGGGAGGACTGTTGTTCGGGGCGTTCTTCATGGTTACCGACCCGGTCACCAGCCCTTTCACCAGCGCCGGGAAATGGGTATACGGCCTTTCCATCGGAGCGATCACCATCCTGATACGGAACCTTTCCGGCTACCCCGAAGGGGTAATGTACGCCATTCTCTTCATGAACATCTTCGCCTCGGTGATAGATGACACCGTCCTGGCGGTCAAATTCGGGAGGACCGCGTCATGATCAACAGCAAGGCGTGGATGCTCGGTCTGCTTCTCATCCTCTCCGTGGTGTGTTCGGCGGCGTTGGCGGTGGTCAATATCAAGACCGGTCCG
The DNA here is from genome assembly GCA_964426865.1 of uncultured bacterium. Lineage (GTDB taxonomy): Bacteria > Latescibacterota > Latescibacteria > Latescibacterales > Latescibacteraceae > JAWLHT01. The sequence goes on along the minus strand of CAYRTQ010000008.1, from coordinate 1,999 downwards.
ATCATACGAGAGAATGAGGAAGTCAAGCGCATGATGACCGTGCTCAACGTGTTCGGGGTGACCTACGACATCCTGGACCCCGCATCCATCCGCAAGACCTACGCGAAACGCATCCAGGAAACGGAAGAGCGGGGTCTCACCCTTTTCCGTGAAAAGGAGAGCGGGGCAACGGCGCTTTCCCTCAGCGGCAGCGGATTCCAGAGCACGATCACCGTGGTGGTGGCGCTGAAGGGGAACGCCATCTCCGGATTCAAGGTCGTCAGCCAGAGCGAAACTCCCGGACTGGGAGCGCGCATCGTGGAAGACGGGTTCCAGAACCAGTTTGTCGGGAAGAAAGTTTCCGGGGGCATCGCCTGGACAAAATCCGGGAAAGCCGGTCCCACCGAGTTCGACGCCATCACCGGGGCGACCGAGTCTTCCAAGGCCCTGGCGCGTATCCTGAACGCGGGGTTCGACGCGTATTATCATTCTTCGAAATAAGAGGGCACGGCGGTGGGTCTGAAAGATACCAAATCATGGAAGGTTTTTTTTGACGGGTGCTGGACGAACAACGCCCTGTTCCGGATGATGCTCGGCATCTGCTCGTCTCTGGCGGTCACCAACAGCGTACGGAATTCCATCGCCATGTCGATGGGGGTGATGTTCGTCATCGCCGCCTCTTCCACCATTATCAGCATGATGCGGGCCATCATTCCTCCGCGTATCCGCATGGCGGTGTTCATGATGGTGATTTCCACCTTCACCATCGTGGTCGATCAGGTGCTCAAGGCGTATTACCCGGTCATCTCCGCCCAGCTCGGTCCCTATGTGGGGCTCATCATCACCAACTGCATTGTCATGGGAAGGGCGGAAGCGTTCGCCATCTCCAACCCGGTGGTCCCTTCCTTCTTCGATGGACTGGGCGTGGCGTTCGGCTATTCCTTCACCCTGATCATCCTGGCCACGGTACGGGAGATCATGGGATTCGGCACCTTTATGGGCGTCACCGTCCTCGGGTCCTGGTGGACTCCCTGGGTCATCATGGTCATGGCTCCCGGAGCGTTTTTCGTGCTCGGCCTGTATATCTGGGCCATGCGTTCCCTGGTTCCCATTCTCGGGAAAGCGTGGAAATCAATTTTTGCAGCCTCCGCCCGGGGAGAAGCGGTCCCTTCCACGGTAAAGCAGATCTGACCCCCGCTGGAATGGAACGGGACATTTCCAAAGGAGTTCCGGCATGCCGATCGATTTTTTGAATCTCTTCGCCATATTTCTTGCCAGCATCATCACCCAGAACATGATTCTGGCAAACTTCCTGGGTCTCTGCCCCTTCGTGGCGGTCTCCACCGAGATTCCCACCGCTCTCGGCATGGGCGCGGCGGTGATCTTCGTCATGGTCATGACCATGGCGCTGAACTGGCCGATCAACGCGCTCATTCTCGTGCCGCTCCATGTCGAGTTCCTGCAGTTTCTGGTCTATATCATGGTGATCGCCTCATTCGTGCAGGTCGTGGAGCTGTTCATCGACCGCTATTCCCCGGTCCTCTATGTCTCGCTCGGGGTGTTTCTCCCGCTCATCACGGTGAATTGCGCCATCCTCGGAGTGCTCCTGATCGCCACGCTACGTGACTACACGTTCCTCCAGGGCATGGTGTACGCCTTGGGGAGCGGTATCGGCTGGACCCTCGCCATCGTCGCCATGGCCGGAATCCGTCAGAAACTGCGATTCTCCACCATCCCGGAGGGACTGGTCGGGCCGGGAATCACCATGATTATCGCCGGCATCATGGCCATGGCGTTCATGGGGTTCTCGGGAATGATCAATATTTGAGAGGCATGAGACGGGAGTCGGAAGTCGGTATAAAATAAATCTGCGCGGAATGGCGGCTGAACCCTGAAGTGTCTCCGTGTCATTGGTTCTCTTGATCTCAGTATCTGTTCTTTTACGAGGTGCATGTGCAATACCTGATACCGATCATCGTCCTCTCCTCGATAAGCCTTTTTCTGGGCATATTGCTCATTC